>DATLYA010000332.1:0-10148 GCA_035575235.1 Candidatus Methylomirabilota bacterium | reverse complement strand
CCCGCACACGGGAATCGACTTTGCTGCGCCTCGTGGAACGCCGGTCAGATCTATCGCGAATGGCAAAGTCACTTTTGCTCGTCGCCAGTCTGGTTATGGACTTATTGTCCGCATCGATCACCCTGGTCCTTACGATACAGCTTACGCGCATCTTGACCGGATTGCAGAAAATATCACTGAAGGCGCAACTGTCGCAAAAGGGCAAATTATTGGATTTGTCGGTTCTACCGGCTTAGCCACTGGGCCGCATCTCCATTTTGAGATGTATAAAAATGGCGAATTCATCAATCCTTTGACTGCCAAATTGGAAACCGAAGATCATTGGCAAGAGAAAGAAAATCCGATCTTTGCAGCAAAGAAACAAAGAGCGCTTGAACAGTTCAGTGCGATGAAAATCGGAGACCAACCGGTTGTTCTCTCGCTTGCATATTCTGCGAGTGGGCAATCTTCTTCTCGACAAACAATAGAGAACGCTCAAGAAGAACGTTTCGCGCTAGCGACTTCTTCTCATTCTCCGTCGTTCGTTCCTGGCCTGAGTTCCACTCAGGAAAAAGCATCTCGGAAGAGATCAACTCTTGCAAGACAATCCTCACGCACCCATGGTGGACGCGACAAGACGAGTTCTACTTACCGTAGTTCTTCACGCCAAACCACAAAGGCCAGCAAGTTGCAAGCAGAGAGACGAAAAGGGGCTACCCAAACCTCGAAAGCCCGGGGCCTACGTACAGCACGACGTTAGCTTGATTGCAAGATGATTTCTCATGTGGAAAAGTTGCGGGTCCGTTGGGTGGATACGGACGCCTCAGGAATTATTCACTATACGGCGGCGTTCCGGTATTTTGAGATTGCAGAGTGGGAATTGTTCCGTAAAGTTGGTATCCCTCTCCGTCCAGGTGAGCAGGAATTTGGACTTCCACGCGTCGCTGTAAACGCCACGTTTCACTCGCCCCTGCGCGTTGACGAGGAAATTGCCGTCCATATTCGTCCACAACGTCTCGGCACAACATCAATCACGTTTGCTCTGGAAATTTTCCGAGATGAAACATTATGCATTAGTGGTTCGGTTACCGTTGTATTCATAGGAACCCAGCGTACAGCAATTCCAATTCCTGAACGCATTCGTCAAGCACTCACAGCGAGCTAGGCGATCATTATTTCAGGAGTTGACAGAACAACAAGGCTCACGTAG
The DNA here is from genome assembly GCA_035575235.1 of Candidatus Methylomirabilota bacterium. Taxonomy (GTDB): domain Bacteria; phylum Desulfobacterota; class Binatia; order Bin18; family Bin18; genus SYOC01. Next base: position 8,959 of record DATLYA010000332.1, on the reverse strand, counting down.
GTACAGAAGAATGTCGTACGCAGTCATTCGCACTGGTGGAAAGCAATATCGTGTCTCACCAGGAGAACTCCTTCGGGTAGAATCTCTTCCTGGTGAAGCCAACGGAGAAATCACCTTCTCTGAGGTGCTGCTCACGTCGATTGATGGAGCAGTGCAAGTTGGGACTCCGCTTGTTCAAGGAGTGACAGTCACCGCGCGTATTGTTCAGCACGGAAAAGAGAAGAAAATTTTAGTATTCAAGAAAAAACGGCGCAAAAATTATCGCCGCCGTCGTGGACATAGACAACATTTTACCGCAGTGCAGATTAAAGATATTACTGTAGGAGGATAAGCCATGGCCCATAAGAAAGGACAAGGATCAAGCCGTAATGGTCGCGATAGTCCGGGTCAGAGGCGCGGCGTGAAGGTCTTCGCTGGCCAAGTCGTAAAAGCTGGCAACATTCTGGTTCGTCAACTCGGAACCCGCATACATCCCGGAATTAACGTTGGGATGGGAAGAGATTATACCCTCTTCGCTAAAACCGCCGGCATTGTGCGTTATGAGCGACTTGGTAGGGACCGCAAGCGGGTTAGTGTATACACTGAAGTTGCTGGACAACAAGTAGCTGTCTAGGCGCTCCTTCATAACTCGTTGCGTCGCGCCTGGAACGACACGACGAGATTTCTTTTCAAGCCCCGCAAGGGGCTTTTTTTTCATATATGCACTTCATCGATGAAGTTCGTTTATTTGTCAAAGCTGGAGACGGAGGACGAGGGTGCGTGAGTTTCCTTCGGGAAAAATATAAACCCTGGGGCGGACCAAATGGAGGCGATGGTGGAAACGGAGGGAACGTCATCTTCCGTGTAGATCCTCAGCTTAATACGTTGATTGACTTGGCGCATCAAAAACACCTTCGTGCAGAGCGTGGAGAACACGGACGAGGAAAAGATCAGCATGGGAGAAATGGACGAGACCTCGTCGTAAGAGTCCCGCCGGGCACTCTCGTGTATGATGAGGAGACTGGAGTCCTTCTCGCCGATCTGCGTACTCCACACGAGGAAGTTGTTGTCGCCAGGGGAGGCAAGGGCGGCAAAGGAAACGCCTATTTCGCCACTTCCACAAACCAAGCACCCCGGTTTGCACAGCCAGGTCTCCCAGGAGAAGAGCGCTCGTTACGGCTCGAGCTACGGCTATTAGCGGATGTCGGCCTTGTTGGATTCCCCAATGCCGGAAAGTCAACGCTAATTTCAGCGGTCTCCGCCGCACGGCCGCGGATTGCAGATTTTCCCTTCACGACACTTACTCCTCATCTTGGCGTTGTACGTTATAGTGAAGAGAAATCGTTTGTCATGGCGGATATCCCAGGTCTTATTGAAGGGGCTCACGAAGGGCACGGCTTAGGGATTCAATTTCTTCGCCATGTATCTCGGACTTCGGTTTTGCTTCATCTCATTGATATTTCCGATAGTGAGCGAGACCCGTGGCAAGATTACCAAACTATCAATAATGAACTGAGATATTTTGATCCTTCTCTGCCGACTCGTCCTCAATTAATTGTGGTCACAAAACTCGACTTGCCTGACACACGCCTCCGCTTACCCGAGATACAGACGCTTTTTTCTCAGCATGGCGTCAAACTATTGGCAGTCTCCGCCGTTACTGGAGAAGGAATCAAAGATCTTATTTCTCGTATAGCACAGACGCTGGAGCGCTATAGACAAGAGAGCCCTACGGCTCAGCATGAGCAAAGAGACGAGAGTGGTTCGCCCTCATTCTCCTCATAAGCAATACCGTGGTGCAACATCCATATAAAGCTCAGATTCTGGATCGTGTTCGCCGGGTTGTTGTCAAGGTAGGCAGCAGCACCCTTTCCGGGTCCTCTGGCATCAAGAGCGAGAGCATCGCCACGATTGCCTGGCGACTTTCTACTCTTCATACGACCGGGAAAGAAGTGGTGTTAGTGACCTCTGGCGCAGTCTCTGCGGGAATGAGTCGCTTAGGCCTGCAAGGACGACCGAAAACCATTCCTGCCAAACAAGCAGCGGCTGCGGTCGGACAAATCGCACTCATGGCGTTGTACGAAGAATACTTTTCGGCTCATGGGTTACACGTCGCTCAAATTCTCCTCACCCATGATGATCTCGGAAATCGTAAGCGGTATCTTAACGCCAAACATACCATGCGGACGTTGTTGGAAGCCAAAGTGATTCCTATCGTGAACGAAAACGACACCGTTGCGGTGGAGGAAATCCAGTTGGGCGACAACGACAACCTTTCGGCTCAGGTCGCGGTATTGATTGAAGCGGATTTACTTGTCATTCTCAGTGATGTAGCCGGCCTCTACGATAAAGATCCACGAGTGCATCAAGACGCAACCTTACTCCCTCTGGTGCATCGCTTCGATAATGCTCTTCTTGCAAGCGGCGGTGAGGCTGGGCCCCTCGGACGCGGCGGCATGGCGTCAAAACTGCAGGCGGCTCACAAAGCAGCCCTTTCCGGCATTCCAACCATTATCGCTGACGGCCGTAACGAGAACATACTCGTTCAGGTCTTCGACGCCAATATCGAGACTGGCACCTTATTTCTTCCTGTGGCCGACCGCCTAGCAAGCCGTAAACACTGGATTGCCTACACTCTTAAACCGGCTGGAGCATTGGTGGTTGATGCTGGGGCGCGAACCGCCATCCTTGAACAAGGACGGAGCCTTCTGCCCCCAGGGGTTCGGGCAGTGCGCGGCGTCTTTGAAGAAGGAGAATGCGTCGCTTGTCTTGATGATGCTGGCAGAGAATTCGCCAGAGGATTGGTCAATTACAGCTCAGAGGCGATTGAGCACATCAAAGGCGCGCGCACGAGTCAAATCGAACAGATTTTAGGGTATAAAGTTAGTAATGAAGTCATTCACCGGGATGACCTCGCGCTCCTGTAAAACCTATCCTGCTCCGAGGAGATGGCCATGGATCTCGAACGTCACATTGAAGAAATGGGGAGGAACGCCAAAGCTGCGGCGCGCATATTAGCCACGGCCTCAGCGCCAGCAAAAAACACTGCGCTCTTGCAAGCCGCAGCACAACTTCGTCAGCAAAGCGAAACGCTGCTTGCGGCCAACCAGCACGATGTCGAGGCAGGGAAAAAGAATGGTCTTTCTTCCGCCATGCTTGACCGCCTCACACTCACTCCGGCGCGCATTGACGCCATGGCGAAAGGGCTTGAGATTATCGCCGCTCTTCCAGACCCCGTAGGAGAAACAATGAGTATGTGGCGCAGACCTAATGGCCTGGAGATTGGGCAAGTGCGGATACCGCTTGGGGTGGTCGGCGTGATCTATGAATCTCGTCCAAACGTGACGGCTGACGCTGCTGGCTTGTGCCTGAAAGCAGGCAACGCCACGATTCTCAAAGGCGGCTCAGAAGCGTTCCGCACCAACGGTGTAATTGTTGACGTGTTAACTGCAACGGCTATAGCAGCAGGGTTGCCAGCAGCCTCTGTTCAACTCGTGCGGTCGATCGACCGGCAGTCCGTTGCCCTGCTGTTACAACAAGACCGATACATTGACGTGATTATTCCCCGTGGAGGAGAAGAATTGATCCGCGCAGTGACCCAACGCTCCGCCATTCCCGTTATCCAACATTTCTCTGGCGTTTGTCACACATTTGTTGACGCTGAGGCGGATCTGGAGAAAGCGGCCAAGATTTGTTTCAACGCCAAAGTACAGCGGCCATGGGTATGTAACGCCATGGAGAATCTGCTTGTGCATCAAGCGGTTGCACAGCAGTTTCTCTCCGTGTTCATTCCAGTGCTTCAAAAAGCCGGGGTTGAAGTACGCGGTTGTGAACGCACCAGAGCGATTACCCCTCAAGTCAAACCCGCTACCGACGAGGATTGGCGTACAGAGTATCTGGACCTTATTCTAGCCGTTAAAGTTGTCGACTCACTCGATGAGGCGATCTCCTTTATCAATACGAATGGATCTGGCTTGGCAGACGCCATCGTCAGTGAGAACTACTCTCATGTCCGCCGCTTTCTACAAGAAGTTGACTCGGCGACGGTCTATGCCAACGCCTCAACGCGCTTCACTGATGGATACGAGTTTGGCTTTGGCGCCGAGGTGGGTATTTCCACGAATCGTCTCCACGCCCGTGGTCCGATGGGATTACGTGAACTGACGACGTACAAATATATTATCTATGGTAACGGCCAGACTCGTGAGTGAAAATTGCTAAGCCATGAGAGTCGGCATCTTCGGCGGCACTTTCAATCCTATCCATTATGGTCATCTCCGTAGTGCTGAAGATGTCCGAGAGGCATTCTCATTAGATCGCGTGTATTTTGTTCCAGCTGCATGGCCTCCTCACAAAAACACTGAAACGCTCGTCTCAGCGGAGCATCGCCTCAAGATGGTGGAACTCGCGGTTGCAGACAATTCCCGTTTCCTTGCCTCACCAGTGGAGCTGGAAAGACAAGGCCCTTCTTACTCAATTGACACGATCCGATACTTTCTTGATACGCTTCAGCCCGACTTCCTTGCTTTTATTATTGGGATTGATGCATTTCGCGCTATCGACTCCTGGAAAAACTATGAAACGATCCCTACCTTGTGCGATCTGGTGGTCACGACTCGTCCAGGGGAAGAAACTCCCGTGCTGGAGCAGCTTCTTCCCGTTGCCCTCAAAGACGCCTTCTGGTACGATTCTTCTCACTACATGCACTGTCACGTTTCAGGGCACTTTCTCACGTTTCATCACATTACGGGCCTTTCGATCGCCTCTTCCACCATCCGCGCGTTGATTCGTCAGGGGCGCTCCATTCGCTACCTCGTGCCGACGGTAGTTGAAGGCTACATCTATAACCATCATCTGTATAGAACAGAGGAATCGCCACGTTGAAGTCAGATACAAGCTGGGAAAGAGCATTACAGTGCGCTCAGGCTGCGCTTGATAAGAAAGCCTATGATCTCGTCATTTTGCAGGTTGGCGAGCTGACCTCAGTCGCAGACTACTTTGTCATCTGCACAGGCCGCTCTGATATTCAGGTGCAAAGCATCTGTCGTGCGGTAGAGGAATCATTGGCCAGAACCGCAGTTCGTCCGCTGGCTATCGAAGGGTTCACGCATGGGCAATGGGTGCTCATGGACTTTGGCGACGTCGTCGTTCATATTTTCTACGAAACGACTCGCGCATTTTACAATCTTGAAGGGCTGTGGATACAAGCGCCACGGTGTTCTCTGCCTGAGCCGTACTCTTCGCAGGCTCAACATTTGCGTATTGCCAACGCCTGAAGCATTAAAAAAGCAACTTCTTCACATTTCCTATCTTTCATTTGAGTTGCTTTTCGCTCTATACTAGAAAGAGCTTAGGGCGAGTAGGGGGATTACCTGTGGAGGTATCCCATGAGCCGCGCTTCTTGTCTTCGGGAAACGCTGTACTACGGGAGTGATCGTCAACAACAATATTGGGAGAATGAGGCTCAAACGATTCGGATTGTTCGGGACGCCCGTTCTCTGATGTGGAAGGCGTACCGTAAAAAAATGGCGTCTATACCCCTCTTTCGATACGACACGTTTCTTCAAGACGCCCGCGGAGCAAAAAGGCTGAACCGGTTCTTTTGACAGGACGGAGCGCTGAAGAGGTGATCTCCTTTCTGCGTCGTGACCACCATTTACATCTCATTCTAGAGCAACGTCTCCGGCGTTGGATCAACAAAACATCTGGTGAGCGAGTTCTGGCTTTTCTAGATCCGAATTTAGGCGGCGCTCCGGTCATGACAGCTCCGGCTCACGTGGATGAGCAGGGGCAGAAGAAAACGCCTTAGGTTTAAGTAGTGACAACGCCAAGGAGAGTTATGAAGGAGAATCATCATGCCGCCTAAAGAGTGGCCGCTCTGTCAGTGCTGTAAAAAAGGTGTCTTGCTCCCCTTGTCTGACTATGGACCTCAGGGCAATGATATTCCTTTTAAGTTGTGGGTCTGTCACAATCCTACCTGCGGGTTTTCCCTCCGTATAGACAAAGGCCAAGTCAGTATTGGCAGACCAGTGCGCGCCAAAACAGACTCGTGGGATTCTCGCCGATAAGATCAAGATACGGGATTGGATGCATCATTGATTTGAGGGCGCGCTGGAGCGCTCTCCTCTGCAAAGAGATAAGAGTGCAAAGCAGCAAGTCCCTGCAAATCCACAAGCGCTCTTTGTAAGACCGGAACGTAAATGATAGGAATAACAGCGGACAACTTGTGGGAGAATTGCTGCACACGCTCCTTCTCACTCTGAGCAAGGGCTTGGTAGGCCAAGAAGTTCTCAACCAACCACTGCAAGGTCGCTTCATCCTCAAAAGAAAGCAATACCTTTCGTATTCGTTTTATGAGGGTTTTGACGTTGAGCTTCTCGTTTGTCTCCCTTCTCCATGGTTCATGAACGCGGTTCACAACAACCGCCTTCAAGGCGATCCCCATTCGTTCAAGCTCTACGCGAAAGTTTCCAGCCTCTTGCAGCACCTCTTCGTCTGGACTCGTGATCAGCAAAAACGCGGTCTCCTGACTAGCAAGCAACGCACTCACACGGCTAAACCGAACGCCAAAATCTTCAAACATCCTATGCATGGTAGTAAAGAACTCCGCAATTTCACCTAAGGCGGAAATGCCGGTTGCGCTTTCCACTTTACGCAACAGAAAAGTCGTGGTTCGGTTCGCTGCCGATAATGCCGCCCATCCGCGCTCTACCGTTGGACGCATCAACCACTTACTCATGCGGCTATCGAGAAATTGTTGTAAACGCATCGGCGCTTCAAGAAACTCCAAGGCTTGTTGAACAGGAGGGGTATCCAAAACGATGAGGTCATAAGTCCCGCGTTGTAAAAGCGTCGCCAGCGTATCAAGCGCCATGAACTCGTGCGAGCCAGCAAATGTTCGCGACAACCCTTGGTAAAATCGATTCGCAAGGATACGGTCACGAATTTCAGGAGTGGGCGCATATCGTTCCACCGCCGCATCCCAGGCGCTTTGTTGATCTACCAACAAGGCGGTCAGACTTCCAGTTGGAGTTAATCCATCACGTGTAAATATTTCAAGGGGAACAGACGTTTCACCGACCCCTGACAAATTTAACCCAAGGCAATCGGCAAGCCGCTTTGAGGGATCAATAGTCACCACTACTGTTCGCCGCCCCTGCAGCGCCCCCCATAATGCCACCGCAGCGGCCGTTGTTGTTTTCCCAACGCCGCCGCTGCCAACACAAACAAGCACACGGTGCGCAGCTAAAACTGCAGCAAGGTCAGTCATGATGTTTGTACGAGCGGTTCCGTTTTTTTCTTCCGCCGTCGTGATGTTCTTGTCGGAACCGCGGCTTTGCTATGCAACAGGAACTCGATGTAGCGAGCTAGCTCTTCTACCTGTGCGGGTCCAAATTCTGATGAGAAACAAAAGGGCAATGGAACGAAAGGGAGAGAGAGCTGGTAGAGTTGCTGAAGATATGTGGTTTGCATCTCAACCAGAGCAGCCTCAGTTCGCGCACAAGCCAGCACCTCCGTAGCCAACGCGCGGTCTTCGGCGGACCCTTTTGTACTGACGCGTATGTGAGCAAGGGGTTCGGATGAAAGAGGCGCTTCATGGGCACGATTGATAAACAAGACGCCAAGAGGCAACTGTAACTTCTCTACGAGTTGCTTATGCGCGTCCAAGGTCTCACTGACCGGCAACTCTTCCGCGGTGGTGACGAGGTTTACAGCGGTTTTGTCACCATCCTGTAACCACGTCACAATGCGTTCAGCTTCTCGATGGACGATGCCGTCGCTAAATGTATCGCGCGCCGCATATGGCATCTGCAAATATTGTAAACCATGCCCGGTAGCAGGAAGATCCACAAGAAGCAAATCCCAACGAGATTGCTGCGTCTCCACCTCGCGCTTCCGCTCCTCATACCATACCTTCCCAAGGGTCAGGAGTTCTTTCAGTCCTGGAGCTGCAGCGACAAAGTATTGATATGGGCGACTCTCGACAAGCATGCGTACGAGACGACGAACAGGAATAATAAGGTGAAGGTATTCTTCGAGGGCGGCGGCTCCAGTAATTGAAAGCGCAAAAAGCGCAGGAGAAACTTCTCGGAGTATATTTGTCGGATTCTCTAGGGGTGGAAGACCCAACAACCGGGCAGCCCGGTTGTTGGCTTCAATTTCGATCAGTAATGTCTTTTTCCCCCTGCGTGCAGCGGCCAGAGCCAGAGCAGATGTGACAGTTGTTTTACCAACTCCGCCTTTCCCGACGAAGAAGAGCACTCGTTTTTGCAATAACGACGTGAGAGTCGAATGAGAAATATGATTATAGAGCGGCACAGTTTACCATCGCACGACTGACGCTCCCCAAGTCAATCCGCCTCCACAGGCATTCAAAACAATAATGTCGTTTTCGTGAATTTTTCCTTCGCGCACGGCCTCATCCAAAGCAATAGGAATCGATGCCGCCGAGGTATTGCCAAACCGCTGGACGTTACAATGCACTTTTTCCATACCAAGACCCAGGCGGTCTGCCACAGCTTGAATAATACGGAGGTTTGCTTGATGGGGAATCATAAGGTGCACCTCAGCTGGTGTAAGCCCGGCGCGATCTAACGCCTTGCACGCAACATCAGACAGAGCACGGACAGCCACTTTGAAAAGTTCAGGGCCTTTCATTTTGATGCCCCACCCTTCTGGCATTTTCCCTTCCTGATCGAACGTTAAACGATGTCCTGAGCGCACGTATAATAGCTCCCAGAGCGCCCCGCTTGACTCGATCACCGTGCTCAGCAACCCACGGTCTCCAGGCTGGGTATCCAAAACGATAGCGCCAGCTCCATCACCAAACAAGACGCATGTCGCGCGATCCTCCCAGTTCACCATTGAACTCAGCGCATCGGCGCCGACAAGTAACATCCGGCCATAGTCGCCGCTTTTGGCGTAACTGTGAATAACCGACAGCCCATATACAAACCCAGCACAAGCAGCGCTGACGTCG
>DATLYA010000331.1:0-5117 GCA_035575235.1 Candidatus Methylomirabilota bacterium | reverse complement strand
GTTGCCGCCTGGCGCGATGCCAATGCCGCCGACCTGGGCGGCGAGCGCATCGGAGAGATAATCGCCGTTGAGGTTCGTGGTGGCGATGACATCGAACTCGTGCGCGCGGGTCAACACCTGTTGCAGCGTGATGTCGGCAATAGCGTCTTACATGAGCCGGCTTGCTGCTCCGCGTTCGATGAAAGGCGCAATCGGATGATCGGGAACGTTGAGCTTGCCGTTTTGCAGGGAAATCTTTTCTCCCTGGGGCGCCTGTATGTAATGGGATGCCATGATCAGCACTCCGTATGTCAAAAGTTGCGCGGATAATCCGGATTGTATCAGGTTGTTTTGATTCTCCTACCAGCGAAGTAACAAGGGCTGAGCGCTGAGGATTGAAACAAAAAAGAACGAGGACCGACTGCGGGAGACTGAGAAGAGCGCTGAGGACTGAAAGGAGTAAAAATATAGCCCTTTTGCTCAGTCCTCAATCCTGTTCCCTCAGCCCTACTAGGCGATTGCGTCGATGATCGCGTTCAACGTTGGGCTCGGGCGCATCACCCTGGAGACCTTCGCTTCGTCCGGGTGATAGTACCCGCCGAGGTCGACCGGCTTCCCTTGTGCGGCGAGCAATTCGGCGTTGATCTTCTGCTCGTTATCGCTCAGCTCCTTGGCAATCTTCGCAAAGCGCTCCGCTAACTTCTTATCCTGCGTCTGCGCCGCCAGGGCCTGCGCCCAGTAGAGCGCGAGATAGAAATGACTGCCGCGGTTGTCGATCTCGCCGACCTTACGGGCGGGTGACTTGTTGCTCTCGAGGAACTTCGCGTTGGCCTGATCCAGCGTATCCGCCAGAATCTTGGCCACGGGGTTGTTTCCTGCTTTTGCGAGATGCTCCAACGATGCCGCCAGCGCGAGAAATTCGCCGAGCGAGTCCCAGCGCAAATAGCCCTCTTCCTGGAGCTGCTGCACATGTTTGGGCGCCGAGCCTCCCGCGCCAGTCTCGAAGAGACCGCCGCCGCTCAACAGCGGCACGATCGAGAGCATCTTCGCACTGGTGCCGATTTCGAGAATCGGGAAGAGGTCGGTGAGATAGTCGCGCAACACGTTGCCGGTCACGGAAATCGTGTCCTTGCCTTCCTTGATCCGTTCGAGCGAGAAACGAGTCGCCTCCGCCGGCGACATGATGCGGATGTCGAGGCCGGTCGTATCATGCTGCGGCAGATATTGATTCACCTTCTTGATCAGCTCGGCATCATGCGCACGGTCCTTGTCCAGCCAGAACACCGCCGGGGCTCCGGTCGCCCTGGCGCGATTCACCGCCAGCTTCACCCAGTCCTGAATCGCAGCGTCCTTCACCTGGCAGGCGCGCCAGATGTCGCCCTCCTCAACCTTGTGCTCGATCAGCGTCTTGCCGGAGGCATCGACGATGCGAATCACGCCAGTGCCTGGCGCCTTGAAGGTTTTATCGTGCGACCCGTATTCTTCCGCCGCCTGCGCCATCAAGCCGACGTTGGGCACGCTTCCCATCGTGCGCGGATCGAAGGCGCCGTGCTTCTTACAGAACTCGACGACTTCGTTATACACCGGCGCATAGCTACCGTCCGGAATCACTATCTTGCAGTCCTGCAGCTTGCCTTCCGGATTGTACATCTTGCCGGAGTCGCGAATGACCGGCGGTATGGAGGCGTCGATGATGATGTCGCTGGGGACGTGCAGGTTGGTGATGCCTCTGTCCGAGTTCACCATCGCCAGTGGCGGTCGCTTCTTGTAGACCTCTTGCATGTCGGCTTCGATCGCCCTGCGTTGATCATCCGGCAACGCCTTGATCTTGCTGTAGAGGTCGCCGATGCCATTGTCCGGGTCGACGCCCAACTGCCTAAGCGTCTCGCCGTGCTTCTCGAACACGTCCTTGTAGTACACCGTGACGGCATGACCAAAGATCTTCGGATCGGATTCCTTCATCATGGTGGCCTTCAGGTGCAGGGAGAACAGCACGCCCTGCTTCTTGGCGTCCTCGATTTGCTCTTCGAGGAACTTGCGCAGCGCGTTCTTGCTCATGAACGTGGCGTCGAGCACTTCCCCGGCCTGCAACTCCAACTTTGGTTTCAATACCGTAACCTTGCCGTCCTGTCCGACGAACTCAATCCGAGCCTCGGTAGCCGTCGGTAGGGTTATGGACTTCTCATTCGAGCGGAAATCCCCGCCTCTCATATAGACCACATGGGTCTTGGAGTCCGGCGTCCAGGGGCCCATCTTATGCGGGTGCTTGCGCGCATAGGCCTTTACGGAGAGTGGTGCGCGGCGATCCGAGTTGCCTTCGCGCAACACCGGATTCACAGCGCTGCCCTTAACCTTGTCGTAGCGCGCCTTGATCTCTCGCTCCTTATCGTCCTTCGGATCCTCCGGATAATCGGGTAAATTGTAACCCTGGCTTTGTAATTCCTTGATCGTCGCCTTTAGCTGTGGGATGGAGGCGCTGATATTCGGTAATTTGATGATATTGGCCTCGGGTGTCTTGGCCAGCTCGCCGAGTTCAGCCAGGGCATCGTGCTGTCTCTGCTGTGGGGTCAGGTATTCCGGAAACGCGGCGATGACCCGTCCGGCCAGCGAAATGTCCCGCAACTCTACGGTCACTCCCGCCGCCTTGGTAAAGGCGTTGATGATCGGCAGGAACGAATAGGTTGCCAGCATCGGAGCTTCATCGGTCTTCGTGTAGATGATCTTGTCTGCTTTTGCCATGACTTTCCCTTCTTGCGTAACTCGTTTCGTTCAGCGTGTTCACCGTCGAACCGGTCTTAAAAAATTGCGCGGATTATACCATCTTGCGTTCCGACGCCTAGGGGAGGCAACAGCGGCTGTCAAGGGAAAGAGCGCAGACGAATCGGAGAAACAGCGACGGGGAGAATCGGAGACTAGCCTCTCTTCCTCCCCGTTTCTCCGATTCGTCGTTTCTGTGTTTCTGTTCCCCGGTTCTTTGTTGCCTCTTATCATGAGTTCCTCTCCTACGGTCTATTGAATGAATTCCTTCGTCTCAAGTCCCGTGCCCCCACCTTTAGAAGCCGAGGCTCATTGCAAAGTCAGGAGTAAGGGGGTAGAGAAAGGAGAACTTTTGGCGCTGGTGAAAGTACTTCGGTTATGAAGCGTCTTCCCCGAGTGTGGCTTCTCTTCGGTCTCTGTGGGCTCCTTGCCGCCTGTCACGAGGAGATCAAAGAGGTTCCCCTTTCCAATCGTCTCATTACGATCTCCGATAAATTCTATGATGTGAAGGCGCTCGCTCCCGAAAAGGCTATCGTTGTCGGTTATGGCGGCAAGATTTTGATGACCACTGATGGCGGGAAAACCTGGCAGGCAAAACAGAGCGGCACTGAACTTGCTCTCTATAATGTCAAGTTTGCCGATGAGCGGAATGGCTGGGTATGCGGGCAAGATGGCGTGATGCTCCACACAACCGACGGAGGAGAGACGTGGCAGAAACAGGAGAGCGGCGTCACCTCGCCAATTTTTGCGCTCTGGTTTGTCAACCCAACGCATGGATGGGCAGTGTCAGAGCAGGCGACGTATTTACGCACGACGAGTGGAGGAGAATCGTGGGAGACCGGTCGTATTGAAGCGTCTCTTGAAGGGGTGTCTGAGGAGGCCACGCTGGCCATGGTTGATCCTACGCTGTATGATATCCACTTTGTTGACGAGAAGACTGGGTGGATGGTCGGGGAGTTTGGCAAAATTTACCACTCCACTGATGGCGGCGTGACCTGGCAAGAGCAACAAGGCACATTAATTGGGCAAGCTGGCATTGACGATGCGTTGAATCTGCCCGCCTGGTTTGGCGTGCGCTTTGCCAATGCGAACGAGGGAATGACTGTCGGTTTGGAAGGAAAGCTGGCGAAGACAGAGGACGGTGGCAAGACCTGGAATTTTACCGGGGAGGAGATTTCGGTATTTTCCACTGATCCGTTGTATGCGCTATTGCTGCACAACGGTAAGGGATGGATTGTCGGCGCTGCGGGCCGCGTGCTGCAGTTGCGTGACGGCGTATGGAAGCCCGCTTCGTTGGGATTGCCTGTCGTACCATGGCTGCGAGCCGTTGATTTCTTCGATGAAAACAACGGGTGGATCGTTGGTGGCTATGGGATGATCATTCATACCACTGACGGAGGAAAAAGCTGGCGGCCAAGCGTCGGCTAACAGACAGTCCTGAGTCCTGGGTAATGAGTCCTGAATCTTAAGTAGTTCTTGTTTTTCAGTACTTAGGGCTCGGCGCTCAGGACTGAAAATAAGGGAGCATGGTGATAGATGACAGACGAAGCATTTGACATTCGCGGCAAGGTAACGATCGTGACCGGTGGTGGGACGGGTATAGGCGCGGATATCGCCCGCGAATTTTGTCGTCGCGGAGCGAAGGTCATGATTACCAGCCGCACGATGGATCATCTCGGCCCAGTTGCGGACGGCATCAGAAAAGAAGGCGGCGTAGTCGATACGATAACGTGCGATGTGCGGCAGAATGATCAGGTCGAAGCCGTAGTGAACAAAACCGTGGAAAACTGGGGTCGTATTGATGTCTTGATTAATAATGCGGGCGCAAGTTTTGTCGCTCGCGCGCATGAGATTTCCCCGAACGGGTTTGCGGCTATCGTTGCCATCAATCTAAATGGGACATTCAATTTCTCACGCGCTGTGGCGAAAGTGATGATAGAGAAGAAAACTGGCGGCGCCATCATCAATATCTCTTCTGATTCTGGCGTGTACGGCGCCGCGACGATGAGTCACTACGGTGCGGCGAAGGCGGGCGTCATTAACCTCACCCGCTCGCTGGCGATCGAATGGGCGCCGTATGGCATTCGCGTCAACTGCGTTTCGCCGGGACCCATAGAGACTCCGGGAGTCAAAGAAGTGTTATGGCCGACACCGGAGCTGCAGCAACGCGCAGTGAATGGCACTGCCCTCAAACGGTTTGGCACAGGGCTCGAAGTCGCATGGCCGTGTGTGTTTTTGGCCTCGAAGGCGTCGAGCTATATTTCTGGCGCGAATCTCCAAGTTGATGGATGCGCCATGAGCGCCGGCGATCCGGCAAGTCGATTAAGCTAGAAACGTATTGCGTGTTGCGTATTACGTGGATGAAGTAATGCGGCCCTGAG
>DATLYA010000330.1:0-18480 GCA_035575235.1 Candidatus Methylomirabilota bacterium | reverse complement strand
CTCGGTTACTACGTAGTCCATATATTGCCGAGGCGTAGTAATAGTGCTGCCGGGCGCGAGCATCGGCACGATGCGTGAGAGCGTCCCTTTCTTCGCCGTCGACGGCAGGACCATAATGGAACGCCCGCCTTTGGAATACATGGCGCCCAGCATGAAGGTCATCTGTCCGCCAATGCCGGAATACATCTGGGGTCCGATCGACTCGGCGGCGGCTTGTCCGGTGAGGTCAAGCGCCAGCGTGCTGTTCACTGCCACCTGAGAGTTTTGCGCAGCGATCGTCAGCAGTGAATTCGTATAGAGCACGCTGTAGAGCTCAAACGCCGGATTGTTGTTGACAAATTCCAGATCAGCCGCGCCTACCACCATCGCCGCTACAGCCTTGCCTTTGTGGATGGATTTATACTTGCCGGTCGCCACGCCGCGTTTCACCAATTCCACATGGCTCGCCGTCATAATCTCGCTGTGAATGCCGAGATCGTTGCGATCCATGAGGAACAAGCCAATGGCTTCTGAGATTGCGCCGATGCCCATCTGCACCGTATCCCCATCGCGAATAAGGGTCGCGGCAAATTCACCGATTACCTCGAGCGTGCCTCGTTCCTCTTCCGGTGGAGGATTGGTCCCGACCGGAAAGGCTTTCGTTTCTTCCACGAGATAGTCGATTTCGGAAACATGAATCCAATTATCGCCGTGGGTGCGGATAAAAGTGGGATCAACTTCAGCGACAAACGTCTTGGCGTTGCGGGCCACATCCTTGTTGTACCACAGCGCGTTGCCGAAGCTGCAATAGCCTTTCTCATCCGGGGGAGAAACCACACCGAAGAAAATATCCGGCTCCCAGGTATTCGTGCGCCCATCTTCGAGTTGCTTGGCGTATTGGGGATAGTCCAGCGGGAGGAAATCTACGTAATGTTTTTGCATGCCAGCTCGACAGCCGACGCCAACGTAATCCACGATGCGCTGGAAGGACCGGTCGTATTCCGCCTCATTCCAGAATGGATGAGTGTAGAGCGGATAACACTGGATGACCGTCACGTCTTGCAACTCGCCATTCCGCTTGGCTAACGCATCAAGGATGGGAATCGGAGGTTTGCCAATGTGAAAACGCACAAGCTGACCAGACTTTACCAATTTGGCCGCCGCCTCGGCGGTAATAATTTTGTCCTTATATTTGTCTTGCCAGGGTGTCATATCTCTCCTCGCTCATCTTTGTTGGTCCGAACAACAGAGCTCGACGTGAGAGAGAGGTGAGGTCTCTCCGATGCCGCGACGACTCATCTCCTTGATACACTCCGCCAGCACGGTCTCATAGAAAGAGGCAGCTTCCTCATGGGTAGTCACCTGGAAGGGGTCCACAACCGCCAGAACCTTCCCTGTTTCTTCAATAAATCGTACGACTGTAGTCATAATAGGGTTCACCTCACGATATGAAAGACGACAACCCGGTCTGTTTGGTCTTCGACGTACTCGGTAATAGCGTCTGCTACCCTGAAACTGTACACGCCACCTCCATAGGCGACAAGGTCTTGGGTGTTCCCAGCAGCAATAGCAAACAGCCGGACGCCAATCTCTCGCCGCAGAGCAGGGGGCAATTGTAAAAGCGTCGCTCGCGCAAAATTTTGAATTTCGACTGCCTTCACTAACAGCCTAACCCTTCGCTCTATCCCACTAAACTATGTCCACCGTCCACAAAGAGGGTCGAGCCGGTCATGAACGAATTGGCGTCTGAACAAAGGAACAAAATCGCCGGTTTGATCTCCTGAGTATTGCCCACACGCTGCATGGGAATCTTCTCGATCACGCTCATCCCGCCTTTGGTTTGCCAGAAGGCATGATTCATCGGCGTGTCAAAATACCCAGGGCAGAGCGCATTCACGCGGATGTTGTATCGCGCCCATTCCAGCGCCAACGTGCGGGTGAACGACACCAGCGCCGTCTTCGTGGCGGCATACGCCGCCATGTAGCGCGCCACGATCTTGGAGAACAACGAGGACACGTTAATAATATTGCCCTGTTTCCGCTTGATCATTTCCGCACCCACATGTTTGGAGCACAGCACCGGACCTTTGAGGTTCAGATTCATGTAGCGGTCCCACTCGGCCTCCTGGAGATCAAGCACTGGCGTCGTGCCGCCAATGCCAGCGTTGTTGATCAAGATGTCAATCTTGCCAAATTCAGCCATCACTCTCTGCACCATAGCGGCGATATCGGCTTCTTTTGTCACATCGGCGGCCACACCGATCACACGTCGGCCTGTCGCGCAACGAATGTCCTCCGCCACCTTGTCGAGGTCCGCCTGCGTACGACTGACCAGCGCCAGATCCGCCCCCGCTTCCGCCAGCGCATGCGCCATCTCCTCGCCGAGGCCTTTGCTGCCGCCAGTAATGATAGCGGTTTTGCCTGTCAGGTCGAAATATGCACTCACCATAGCTGTCCTCTCAGCTTCCTGCCATTACTTTAGCCTCTTGAGTTCATTGAGTTTGTTGGGTTTGTTGAGTTTTTGACTGGATAAAACCAATAAACTCTATAAACTCAACAGACTCTAAAAATCCGACTAACCCAATAAACTCTATAAACTCAACAAACCAGTTACGTTAGCAGCCCAACTGCCGCGCAATCACCATCCGCTGCACTTCACTCGTCCCCTCACCAATCGTCAAGATCTTTGAGTCAAGGTAAAAACGAGAGACCGGATACTCGCGGGTGTAGCCGTAGCCGCCGTGGATCTGCACGGCCTCTTCCGCCGCTTTGACCGCGATTTCAGAAGCGGCGAGTTTCGCCATCGCCGCTTCCGTAGCAAACGGTTTTCCTTGATCGCGCAGCCACGCCGCACGGTAGACCATCAGCTTCGCCATTTCCACCTGGGTCGCCATGTCCGCCAGCTTAAATTGAATCGCCTGATGCGACGCCAGCGGCTTGCCAAACGTCTTCCGCTCCAGCGCATACTTCACGGACATTTCCAGACACGCCTCGGCCAGCGAGAGACCTAACGTCGCTACGGAGATGCGGCCGCATTCCAACGTCTTCAGAAAGGCCCGGAAGCCGCCGCCTTCTTGTCCGAGTAAATTCTCGCGCGGCACGCGCACGTTATCAAAAATCTGCTCGCGCGTGTCGACGCCATGCCAGCCGATTTTTTTGTAACGCCGCCCCACGGTATACCCCGGCGTTCCATGCGGAATGATGATGGCGCTGTATTTTTTCTTGCCGTCGTCGGTTTTGCCGCTCGTGGTAAGGGCAACCAAACCGTAACTGATAGGCGTGCCAGCGTTCGAGATGAAACACTTCGTGCCGTTGATCACCCATTCATCGCCATCCAGGTACGACGTTGTTTGGATATTCGCGGCGTCAGACCCAGCCTGGGGCTCGGTAAGTCCAAAGGCCCCTAACCGCTCGCCGCGCGCCAACGGCGTCAGCCATTTGTGCTTTTGTTCTTCCGTGCCGAAATGCAGAAATGGTAATGAGCCGATCGTCAAATGCGCTTGCAGCGTCGTGGCGACCGATTGGTCCGCTTTGCCGATTTCTTCGAGCGCCGCCACCATAGCCATCGTGCCCGCGCCGGAGCCGCCATATTCTTCAGGAATCAGCATGCCCATCAGGTTGAGGTCGGCCATTTTGCGGAACACCTCGACCGGAAAATACTCCGCGTCGAACCACTCATCTGCATATGGCGCGATCTCCTTGCGCGCGAAATCGCGGCAGAGATCTTTTAGCATCACTTGTTCGGGCGTCAGTTCAAAGTCCATGACGATGGCATATAGCACACAGCCCAAGGCTTCGGGTAGAAGCCACACGGCAGGAGTGAGCGGTCAGCTAAAAATTTGGCAAGAGGAAGTAGCGCCTCTCTCTTTCCTCTGAACCGGCGCGCATTGACGTCGCGGAGCTGAAACTTTAGTCTAAATTCTAGTCTATAATAGGAGGACAGGATGGCCAGGATGCTTCCTCTGTCTGAGGCAAAAGCACGCTTAAGTCAGCTTGTCGCAGATCTGGAAATGAATGAGGAGGAGTTGATCATCACCCGTAATGGCAGACCGGCTGCTGTACTGATGAGCGCGGAGGAATTTGCGAGCTGGCAAGAGACCCGCGAGATTCAGCGTGACCCAGCGTTGATGCGCGAGATCAAGCGTGGACTCAGGCAACTCGAAAAAGGCCAACGATTCACCTTCGAAGAAGTGTTTGGCGAACCTTTAACCAGCCGTAGATCTCGCAAATGACCCTGTACCGCCTTGAGATGTCGCAGGCGGTGCGGAATCTGATTACGCATTTACCTCCAGAGCTGAAACGGAAGGTAAGGGTTGCCTTCAGAGCAATTGCCGCAGATCCTTATCAGGCAAAGGAGTTGAAGGACGACCTCGTAGGGTTGCGGAGCTATCGGCTGGGAAACGCTCGGATTATCTTTCGGCTCACAGGACAGATCGTGGAAATCATCGCCTTTGGTCCTCGCCGTGACATTTACGAACGGGTCGCCGCCGAGTTGAGCAGGCTCTTGCGAAGAAAGAACGTGGAAGAGTAGAAACACACTGTGAACGCTTTAGCCGGATGCTGTAAGGAGGGATCCGTCAATGACCTTTGATGAAGTCCTGGTGCAAGTGATCGAGCTACTGCAGCGCCAGGGTCGGGTCTCGTACGGAGCGCTGAAGCGGCGGTTTGGTCTCGATGACGACTACCTCCAAGATCTCAAAGACGAACTCATTGACGCTCAACAAATAGCCAGAGACCAAGACGGCAAGGTGCTGGTATGGACAGGCGCTACGCCTGTTGCCGGCTCTCAGTCCTCAGTCGCCAGTTCCCCTCAGCCTCCCGCCGTGCAAACTCCGAGCCCCGAACTCCGAGCGTCCCAAGCTTTAGGATCTCAGCACTCAGCGCTCAGTCCTCAGCACTCTGCCGCCGAACGACGGCAGTTGACGGTGATGTTCTGTGATTTGGTCGGCTCGACCGCGCTCTCGGAACGGATTGATCCCGAGGAGTACCGTGAGGTGGTGCAGGCCTATCAAGCCGCTTGCGCTGCCGTCATCCGCCGCTATGACGGACATATTGCCCAGCATCTGGGCGATGGACTCTTAGTCTACTTCGGCTATCCCAGCGCGCATGAGGATGATGCAGTGCGCGCCGTGCGAGCAGGGTTGGAGATCGTCGGCGCGTTACAGAGCCGCGCGCGTCAGCAAGCGGCTGATGCGCCACTCCCTCACGGTCGCGGCTCGGATTTTCATCCCCTACAAGTGCGTATTGGCATCCATACCGGCTCCGTTGTTGTGGGCGAAATCGGCAATAGCGAGCGGCGGGAAATGCTCGCCTTAGGCGAGACGCCCAATATCGCCGCACGGGTACAAGGGCAAGCCGAGCCCAATACGGTGGTAATGAGCGCAGCAACGTATCGCTTGGTCCAGGGCTTATTCGAGAGCCAGGACCTCGGGCCGCATACGTTGAAGGGTATCTCGACCCCGCTCTCCCTCTACCGGATTGTGGACGAAAGCGGCGTGCAGAGCCGCTTTGAGGCGGCGGTGCGTACGGGGCTGACGCCGCTGGTGGGGAGAGAAGAAGAATTAGGTTTACTGCGACGGTACTGGGAGCGGGCAAAAGCTGGTGACGGCCAGGTGGTATTACTCAGTGGCGAGGCCGGCATCGGCAAGTCCCGCCTGGTGCAGGAGCTGAAAGAGCAGGTCGTGCACGAGGGCGCGACGCGGATCGAGCTGCGCTGTTCGCCCTATCACCAGAACAGCGCGCTGTATCCTGTGCTTGAGCACCTGCAGCGTGTGCTGCAGTTTGAGCGGGACGATTCGCCCGAAGCCAAGCTTAAGAAGCTAGAAAGCACCCTGGAAGGTAGGGGCGAGATGACCTCATCCCTACAAGAGACTATCGCTCTTCTTGCCGCGCTTCTCTCATTGCCGCATCCCGAAGGTTATCCCCCGCTGAATATGACACCCGAGCGGCAGAAACAAAAGACGCAGGAGGCCTTGGTGGCCTGGCTAGTGGCGGAAGCCGAACAGAGCGCAGTCTACAGCGCCTGGGAAGACCTCCACTGGGCCGATCCTTCGACACTGGAACTGCTCTCTCTTTTCCTGGAGCAAGTACCAACCGCGCGGCTGTTGGTGCTGTTGACTTTTCGGCCTGAGTTTACGCCACCGTGGGGTAACCGCACCTATCTCAACCACATGACCCTTAGTCGCTTAGACCGCACTCAAGTCGGCGAGATGGTAGAGCGTGTGGCGGGCGACAAAGGTTTATCCACAGAAATGGTGCAGCAGATCATCGCCAAGACTGACGGCGTGCCGCTGTTTGTCGAAGAGCTGACGAAGAGTGTCGTGGAATCCGTAGGGGCGACCGGCCGGTCGCCCCTAGTGAGAATTCCGACCACCTTGCAAGACGCGCTGATGGCGCGGCTGGATCGGTTGTCGACCGTACGGGAAGTCGCGCAGCTCGGCGCCGCCTTGGGGCGGGAGTTTTCCTATGACTTGATTCGCGCCGTGGTCCCGCTCGACGAAGCAAACTTGCAGCAGGCGCTCGGGAAGCTGGTGGAGGCTGAGCTGCTGTACCAGCGGGGACTGCCGCCGCAGGTGCGGTATGTGTTTAAGCATGCCTTGGTGCAGGACGCGGCGTATCAATCGCTCCTCAAAAGTCGACGTCAACAAGTGCATCAGCACATCGCGCAAGTGCTCGAGGGACACTTCCCTGACACCGTGACAACGCAACCGGAATTAGTGGCCCATCACTACTCAGAGGCCGGTCTGGAAATGCACGCGATTCCCTACTGGCAGCGGGCGGGTGAGCGCGCGGTGCAACTAACAGCCTATGCTGAGGCGGTACGGTTCTACCACCTGGCCCTACATGCTCTGGAGAGTCGGGAATTTGTGGACGAGGAACTGCGCTACTCGCTCTTGTTCGCTATGGGTGAAACACAGTGGAAAGCGGGCGAATATCTTGCTGCGCAGGAAACATTACTGAGCGCGGCCAACGTTGCCCGAACACAAGGGGCAATAGAGAGCCTCGCCCGTACTGCAGTAGCGTTCGAGTTGTTGACAGAGCAAGTCGGCCTTGCCTCAGCCGCGGCAGTGAGCCTGCTCGAAGAATCACTCAAGGGACTCGGAGCGGAAGACAGTCCCCTCAAAGCAAAAGTCCTAGACGGTTTAGCCAGAACGCTTGGGGTTATAGGCAGGAAGCAACAGGCGTTGGGTTACGCCCGGCAAGCGGTGAGCATGGCCCGAGGTTTTGGTGACCCAGAGCTACTCGCTTCAACCCTTCAGGGAATGATCCACGCTCTTCAAGGACCGGAACATACACAACAGCGCTTAGCCTGCGCCAGCGAAATGCTGCACTGCGCTGAGGCGGCCAACGTGAAAGAACTAGTGACGTGGGCACAGTTCTGGCGTGTACTTTTCCTGCTTGAGTTGGGAGATATGCCAGCCACTAGCGCAGCAATCGATGCATTCGCTCGCTTGGCGGATGAAGCCCAACAGCCTTTTTACCTTTGCAATCTTTCAGAATTTCGCGCCACGCAGGCCCTGATGCAAGGCCGTTTTGATGACAGCGAACGCTTCGCTCAAGAAGCCCTCGCCATTGGGCAAAGTATGCAGGCCGAAAATGCGGCGGGCGTCTTCGGCCTGCAGATGTTCACTCTGCGCCGTGAGCAGGGCCGCCTCAAGGAACTCGAACCCGTCGTACGCTACTTCGTCCAACAACACACCGTAGCTGGCGCTTGGCGCCCGGGCCTAGCCCTGATCTACAGTGAACTGGGGCGCAGGGAGGACGCGCAGGAAGAGTTTGAGCATTTGGCCCAGCACGACTTCGCTGGTATCCCTCGCGATGGCTTATGGACGGGCTGTATGACATATCTGGTTGACGTATGCACCTTCTTGGGAGACAAAGCGCGTGCCGCCACCCTATACCAACTTCTGCTGCCCTATGCTGGGCACACCGTCGTTATTGGCACTGCCGCAGCCTGCTATGGTGCGCTCTCTCGCTATTTGGGAGCGTTAGCTGCCACCTTGGAGCGCTGGAACGAAGCGGAACGGCACTTCGAGGACGCTCTGGCCATGAATGCGCGCATGGAAGCCTGGCCGTGGCTGGCGCATACGCAGTACCAGTACGCCACCATGCTGCTAGCGCGCGGCCAGCTCGGCGATGACGAGAAAGCTCGGGAATTACTCTCAGCGGCGCTCTCCACAGCGCGTGAACTCGGCATGCGCGCGCTGGAGGAGCGGATCATGATACGCACTGAGTAGCGTGCGCTGTGCGTACGAAGAGCAAAGCCTCGTGCATACATACGCTGTGTGTATAAAAGGGGGCAGGCTTGAACTCTCTCTATTTTTGCCGCCACAATAAGAGAAAACGTGGAATGAGAGAGAAAGGAGAGAAGCTGCAGATGAGTTTAGCAGTAGAAACCTCACCCGTTCCTCTCCGAGTTGACGAACATGGAGTAATGCGTATCGGGCAAACCCGGGTACGGCTCGATACCGTCGTCACGGCGTGGCGGCAAGGAGAGTCTCCGGAACAAATTGCCGAAAATTTCGATGTGCTCGATTTAGCCGATGTCTATGCAGTCATCAGCTACTATCTCCATCATCGCGCAGAGGTCGACAATTATATCGCGCGTAATCAGCAGGACGGGGCACGACTGCGCGCTGAGCACGAGCAGCGTTTCCCCTCACTAGGCATACGAGAGCGTTTATTGGCTCGCCGCGCCGCCACGGGAAATACGGAGCAGTAACGCGTGTTACGCTTTGTGGCAGACGAAGACTTTACTCGTGCCATCGTACGAGGTGTCTGTCGTGCTCGCTCCACCATTGATATTGTCCGGGTACAGGACGTGGGGCTGCGCACGCAAGAAGACGCGGTTGTATTAAATTGGGCCGCAACAGAAGGGCGCATCGTCTTAACTCATGACGTGCAAACCATGCCCGCTTACGCATATGAACGAGTGCGAAACGGCCTTCCGATGCCAGGAGTGTTCGTCGTCCCGCAAAATGAAGCGATCGGTCGGATTATCGAAGATCTGATCTTGTTGGCAGAATGCAGTAAGGACGATGAGTGGGAGGGACAAGTGCAGTACCTCCCACTCAAGTGATGTGAATCCTCGGTAGAAATCGGGCCGCCCATTCACTGCTGCAGAAACGCCTCCGGTCGTAATTCACTATCGACCTCAATAATCACATCCGCCGGGATGTTGAGCCGCCGGGCCGCCTCGCGGATCGCCTCAGCATTGGGCGCTTCGTACAAGCAGTAAGTTTTCTTCTTATCGGCGCTGAGAAATGAAAACAGCCATTGCACGCCAACATCCGAGTTGACCTGCGTAATTCCCTTGACAATGTCGCGATTGGCCTCGACCTTCTCAGCAAAGTTCCGCTCAATGATGAAACGTGGCATAGCCCCTCCTTCTTTTGTCCGGCAATTTGACGAACTGTAGCATGGGAAGCGCCGATTGTCTGCAGCTCGAAGACATTGGTTGCCTGGACAGCACCTTTATCTCGACAGCACCAATGGCCGTGATAGGATCATTTTTTAAATGAGGGAGCATGCTGGGCGGGGGCGGTGGTTTTATGTTCCAATGGGATGCGGGCAACATTAATAAGAATCGAACGCACGGCGTACATGATTGGGAAATCGAGGAAGCTTTGCTTGATGCGAAAGGTCGTCGCATAAACAAGATGATCGTAAATGATGAAGAGCGCTATCTCTGGTTAGAGCGTGCAACCTCATCGGGCAAATACTTGCGAGTCGTCTACACTCTCAGACAGGATGCCGAAGGAAAAATTCTCTTCCGCCCTATCAGTGCAGTGGAAATGTCGCCGTCAGAAAGAAGAAGGTACCGTCGCAAATGAAACGCACCACGAAGAAACACGATCCAGAGCGGAGGATTGTGGTCCACTCACGCGCTGAGATCCCTGCCCATTTCGCCTCTGAAGATGAAGAACGAGAGTGGTGGGCAACGCATGAAATTGCGGATGAACTTTTACCTGACGAGGCAACGATCGACCATTTGACCGAGCAACACCATACCTTGATTCGCCGCCTACAAGCAGGCGAAGCTGGGGTCCATCGTCATCGTCCCGTGCTGACGCGCAAGAGGGCTTGAGCAAGTCGGCTGGCCAAGCAGAGAACCTTGAACGCTGAGGGGGGAAACCACTGATGACCTTTGATGAAGTCTTAGCGCAAGTGCGGGAATTATTAGAGCACGAAGGGCGGGTAGCCTACCGCATCCTGAAGCGGCGGTTCGAACTGACTGACGACGACCTGGAAGATATCAAGGCAGATCTTATCGATGCCAAGCGCATTGCAGCCGATGAAGAAGGAAAAGTACTGGTGTGGACGGGCGCTGCGCCGGTTTCGGGTTCCGAGTTCCAAGTTTCAGGTCCCGCCCTCCTGTTTCGCAGACTCCGAACCCCGAACTCCGAACTTCCCAACCCCTAGACCCTAGACGCCGGCCCCTAGACTCTGCTGCTGAACGGCGGCAGCTGACCGTGCTCGACGAGACAAACTTGCAGCAGGCCCTGGCCAGGCTGATAGAAGCCGAACTGCTCTATCAACGCGGGTTGCCGCCGCAGGTGCGCTACCTCTTCAAGCACGCCCTGGTGCAGGACACGGCGTACCAATCGCTGCTCAAGAGTATCCGCCAACACTATCACAATCAGATTGCCCAGGTATTGGTGAGTCACTTTCCTGACACGGTAGCGACCCAACCGGAGCTGATAGCTCATCACTACACCGAAGCTGGACTGAGCAAGCATGCGCTTCCCTACTGGCAGCGGGCGGGTGAGCGGGCGGTGCAAGTGCCAGCCTATGCCGAGGCGGTGTGTTTCTACCATCAGGCCCTGCAAGCACTAGAGCATCAAGAACCCGTGGACGAGACGCAGCGCTGCGCACTCCTGTTGGCCCTAGGTAAAACACAATGGAAGGCGGGTGAATATCTTGTGGCTCAGGAAACGTTGTTCCGTGCTGCCGACCGTGCCCGGGCGCTGGGGGCTACGGAGATTCTCGTTCGGGCGGCACTAGCGCTCGCAATGCAGACACAACAGGTTGGTCTTTCTGCAGCTCCGGTTGTGCCTTTGCTCGAGGAAGCGCTGCAGCGACTCGGGGCGGAAGATAGTCTCCTCATGGCACAGACCCTGAGCGGTTTGGCCCGAGTATTGGGAGCTACAGGCGTGCCACAACAGGCGTTGATCTACAGCGAGCTGGGGCGCACAAAGGAGGCGCGGGCGGAGTTCGGGCATCTTGCGCAACACGACTTCAGTGATATTCCCCGTGACGCCTTGTGGATGGCCTGTATGACCTATCTCACCGACATCTGCACTTTCCTGGGAGATAGGCCCCGCGCAGCCATTTTATACCAACTTCTGCTACCCTATGCCGGACGCACAGTTGTCATTAGTAACGCCGCAGCCTGCTACGGCGCGCTCTCTCGCTATTTGGGAGCGTTAGCCGCCACCCTGGAGCACTGGGATGAGGCGGCGCAGCACTTCGAGGACGCCCTGGTCATGAATGCGCGCATGGAGGCATGGTCCTGGTTGGCTCATACGCAGTGCCAGTACGCAACCATGCTGTTGACGCGAGATCAGCCCGGCGATGACGAGAAAGCCAGGGAACTGCTCAGGGCAGCGTTGGTCACAGCTCGTGAACTTGGCATGCGCGCGCTGGAGGAGCGGATCACGGCGCAAGAGGGCGCTGTTTGAAAAGTTGAGAGAATTGTCATTGCGAGGAGCGCTCGCAAGTAGCTGGTGGTCGGACTCTATCATTGCGAGGAACGTAAGCAGCAAGGCAATCTTTGTTTCAGCCAGAGATTGCTTCGCTGCGCTCGCAATGACAAGACAGCGAGACAGCGAATATTTTCACGTTCAAAGGTGCGTCGAGGTGATGGACAGGAACCCTTCAAAACCCCTGAATGGGGTACTACCTTTACGCGCCTTCGTTGTGGTTTTCTATGAAAATTGTGCGCTATCATAAGGATATGAGCACACAACAATTGCACGATCATCAGCAGAGCACGTTAGATCTCGCACGGTTTCACGTCGATCCACAGCGCGGCTTTCTTCCGGCTGAAGATCCACTTGACCGCCTGCCCTCTTCCTTCGCTCTGTGGGAAGACATTGCGCGCGAACTGCCGAAACGGCTGGTCGCTGGCGCGCTGCGACGCGATCTTGCGCAGTTGCCGCTGCTCAAGGTATCCGCCTTGCACACGCAACAGCAACTTGAGCGGGCGATGCTGCTGCTCTCGTACTTCGGCCATGCGTATGTCTGGGGCGAACCCACGCCCGCCGACCGTCTTCCAGCGAGCATTGCTGTACCATGGTATGCGGTATCGCAACGGCTTGGTCGTCCACCTGTGCTGTCCTATGCCTCATACGCCTTACACAACTGGCGACGGCTCGACGCTGCGGGTCCAGTTGCTTTGGGCAACATTGTCCTCCTGCAAAACTTTCTTGCCGGCGCGGACGAAGAATGGTTCATTCTTGTCCACGTAGATATTGAAGCGACCATGGGACCGGCAATCGCCGCTCTTGGCAGGCTCCAGGCAGCGGTCGCTGAGGACTCGGCGTCCGAGGTCGAGCAACATCTCACGCTGATCGCCTCCACGTTAGAACGCGCGTACGCCACGCTGCTGCGCATGCCGGAGTGGTGTGATCCGTACATTTATTATCACCGGGTCAGGCCCTATATTCACGGCTGGAAAAACCACCCCGCCCTGCCGCAAGGCATCATCTACGAAGGGGTGGACGCATACAAAGGCATTCCACAACAATTCCGTGGTGAAACCGGCGCGCAAAGTTCGATTATCCCTTCTCTTGATGCGGTGCTTGGCATTACGCATCAGCATGATCCGTTGCGACCGTATCTCATGGAAATGCGCGATTACATGCCCAAAGAACACCGGGCGTATATTGAAGCGCTTGAGCAAGGACCATCGGTTCGCGACTATGTCATCGCCCATTATCATGACCAACCAGCGTTGCGCGACGGGTATAACGCGTGTGTGCGATGGATCGCCGAGTTCCGCAGCAAGCATTTAGAGTACGCCGCCCGTTATATTTATCAGCAGAGCCAGCACAGCGTGGATAACCCAACCAACGTGGGCACGGGCGGCACCCCATTCATGCCGTACTTAAAGAAACATCGGGACGAGACGATGGGCCACTTGATTGAGTAGTGTCAGCTCAACTCGTCCAACAGCGCTTTGGCCTCTTTGAGATCTACGGTGTCAAACCCTTCGGTGAACCACTGGTAGATCTCCGATAACATACTGCGTGCTTCATGGCGCTTATCTTGCTTCTGCCACAAACGGGCGAGACTCACGGTGGCGCGGAGTTCGAGGGACTTGGCCTGCTGTCGTTGCGCAATGGTAATCGCTTTGAGAAAACACGCCTCAGCTTCTTTGACTTTGGACTTGAGACTTACAACTTTTGACTCAAGCGTAAGCGTTCCCTTGATCCGATACAGCTCCGCCTCCCACCTGTGCTCCCCCATTTTTTGTACCAGAGCCAGCGTCTCGGCCAAGGCAGTGAATCCCTCCTCGACCTGTCCCACGTTGCCGTACGCCTCGGCCAGAAGCATCAGAAAATGCGGACAGCCAATTTCTGCTCCTGTGGCCCGCCAGTCGGCCATGCCCTGGCGTATTTGCGTAATTCCTTCCTCTGTCTGTCCCTGCTCGGTCAGCACCCAGCCCTGATAGATCGTACTCCCCGCCAGCCACGGCGCAAACCCCTGCTCACCCGAGAGGGTAATGGCTGCCCCGGCCCGCTCTTGGGTCAGTTGCTGTTCTCGGCGGAACTGATGCAGTTCCGCAGCAAAGAACAGGGCAGCAGCTACACCGCCAGGGTGAGAGAGCTCCTGGGCCAGCTGGATCGCTTCGTGGCTGCGCTTTAAGGCCTGCAGCGGATAGCCTAGATGCCACAAGGTGTGCGCCGCAAAGCTCAGGCACATCACCCCCGGGTCTACCCCAGACACAAAGAAACCCAAGGCATGGTGCTGCTGGCGGTTGTAAAGGGCAACCCCTTGTTCCAAATGTGTTTGAGCCAGGGCCAATTCTCCGAGGAATAACAAAGATTCTCCTAGGGCTCGGTGGGCTACCACTAAGAGAGCGGGGTCTTGCTCGCGCTGAGCGATGCTCAGGAGCTGCTCGCCCAGCGACCGCGCCGTCTGGTAGTCCGCCTGGACCAGACACAGCTGCCACTGCCCCCCGATCACCCAGAAGAGCTGAGGAGGCTCCCCGACCTGCTGACACAGGGCGCGGGCGCGGGCGTATGCTTCTTTCACCTCCGGGGCCCCAAAGCCTCTAGTAACCATCAAAGCCGGGCCAAGTGTAGTCTGCAAGCCCAGCTCCTGCTGAGTGCGTTTCGGAGTATCAGGCAAGGTTTTCAGCAACCCCATGGCGGCGGCTAAGTGACTCACCGCGTCCGTATAGGCCGAACGTTGCACCGCCTGTTGTCCCGCCAGATGCAGGTACTCTACGGCTTTCTCCGTATTGCCACTGCGTGTGTAGTGATACGCCAAGTCACTGTAGTGTTCATTCAAGTTCTCGCGGTAGATCGTTTCTATGGCCTGCGCGGTGCGCTCGTGCAATGCCTTGCGTCGCTCTTGGAGGACGGAATTGTAGGCCACTTCTTGCGTCAGCGCATGCTTGAACATGTATTCCACTTCGGGAAACGCGGGCTGCTCGTAGAGAAATTCTTTCCGCTGCAGCGACGACAACAATCGATACAATTCTTCTTCAGCCTGAGGCACGACTTGGCGCACGAGGCTGAGCGGAAACTCGCGCCCGATCACCGCAAGCTGCTGGAGCAGGGTTTTTTCATCAGGAGCGAGCCGGTCAATGCGCGCCGCCAACACCCCTTGCACGGTGGTTGGGATGTGCAGCTCGGTCGGTAGGGGCGACCGGCCGGTTGTCTCTCTATCAGACAAGACCCCTCGCTCGCGTAACTCCTGCACCACTTCTTCCATGAAAAACGGCGTTCCTTCGGTCTTGTCGAGGATGAGCTGTTTGAGAGCGTGGAGGCCGCTATCATTCACCCTCTCCCTGTCCCTCTCCCTTCGAGGGAGAGGGGACCTGTGCTCGCTCAGCAGTGCGTCAAGAAACTCCTCTGCCTCAGCTTTGCCAAACGGCGCCAAGCGGAGCTGCGTGTAATATGTCTTCTGCCCCCATTCATGCCGGTACTCGGGCCGATAGTTCACCAAGAGCAGAATGCGCGCGCTGGCCACACTCTCACGCAGGACATCGAGCAATCCTTGCGTCTCGGTGTCGATCCAGTGCAAGTCCTCGAAGACTAAGATCAACGGCTGTTTGAGACTCTCGCGCAACAAAAGCTTCTTCAGAGCGTCGAAGGTGCGCCGGCGGCGCACATGTGGGTCCATCTGTTGCAGACTGGTCTGCGGATCTTCTACCCCTACCAAGGAGAAGAGATACGGCAAGGTCTCTTCCAGGCTCCGGTCGAGCGCCAGCACCCGCCCCATCACCTTCTCCCGCCGCGTCCGTTCATCATCCTGAAGCTGAATCTGAAAGTAGCTCTTGAGCAGCTCGATCACCGGCAGATACGGTGACGCTTTGCCATGCGAGACCGAGTACGCTTCCAGCACCAGACACCCATGCTGGGAGGCGAGTTGGAATTCGTAGAACAGCCGTGACTTGCCCAGCCCCGGCTCGCCCATGACGCCGGCGATTTGTCCATGGCCCGCCTTGGCTTGGTCGAGTGCTCGCCGCAACTGCTCCATTTCGCTCTGCCGTCCCACAAAACGGGTGAGTCCCCGCCGAGCAGCGACCTGCAATTTGGTGCGCAGCGGCCCGGCCCCCAGGACTTCATAGATAGGCAATGGCTCCTCGACACCTTTGATCTGAGTCTTCCCCAACGCCTTGAATTCAAAATAGCCTGCCGTCAGCTTGTGGGTGTGTGCAGTGACCAGAATCGATCCAGGATTGGCCAGTTGCTCCATCCGCGCCGCTAAGTTCGTGGAGTGACCCACCGGAATATAGTCGGTATGCAGATCGTCTTTGCGAATGGAGCGCACCACCACTTCGCCTGTATTCACGCCGATCCGCATCAGCAATGGAGGAGAGCCCTTCTGGCGCAACGTATCGCTATACCGCCGCATCTCCTCCTGCATGCGCAGCGCGGCGTACAGCGCCCGCCGCGGATGATCCTCATGGGCAATCGGCGCGCCAAACAAGGCAAAGATGCCATCGCCTAATGCTTGCGCCACATAGCCCTCATAGCGGTGCACGGCGTCCATCATCAGTTGCAACGCCGGATCAATGATGGCGCGGGCCTCTTCAGGGTCGAGTCCTTCGATCAGCGCCGTGGAGCCTTTCAGATCGGCAAACAGCGCGGTGATAGTTTTGCGCTCGCCATCCGTCGCGCTGCGGGCTTCCAGCGCACTCTGCTCCGCGCGAATACGCTCAGCGAGATACAGCGGCGTGTAGGAAATGGGGTGCTGAGGTTGCGGGGAAGAATTTTTGCCTTTTGATTTTTGCCTTTTGATTTTTGCCTTGCCTGTGAGAGCCGCGCCGCATCCAGGGCAGAACTTCGCGCTCGGTCGCACCTCACGGCCACAGCTCGGACACGCGCGCACGAGTTTGGCGCCGCATTCTTCACAGAATTGGGACTCCGGCTGATTCTCAAACCCGCAACTCGCACAGCGCATGCTGCTTCTTTACTCCATCGTGCTCGCCAGGGCAAGGAAAACACCTGAAGGGTTGCCCAAACATGGGTCGCTGGTGTAAAGCTGCTATGGAGAAGTCATTCAAATAAGGAGGGCATCATGAGTGCACAGGAACTTCAGACTTTAGCGCAGCAGTTCGTCGACGCCTTTAACAAAAAGGACCTCAAGGCTGCGTTGAATATGCTGTCCGATGATCTGGAAGTCTTTGATCACGTGCCGTACCGCTTCGATAATAAGGAGCAGTTCGCTACGTTTCTGGCCGGCGCGGTGGAGGGCATGGCTTCGATGAATTTCGGCTTTCGCCAACCGTCGTGTCGCGTGTTCAACGATAACACCGGGATCGTCAACGCCTACGACACCTTCACCGGTGTGACAAAAGACGGCAAAGTGCAAACCATTCACGGACGCACAACGCTTGTATTTGTCAAACAAAGCGGACAATGGAAGATTGTGAGCGCGCACTTCTCGCCGCTGCCGCACGCCTGAGGCAGCCGCACCGCTCACGCCAGGAAACGAGAACAACAAGGGAGGGAAACGCGCATGCACATCATGTATTTCACCGAGCGACCATACCCCTACGTGCCGGAAGAAGAAATCATCCGCAACGGCGGCTCATGGGGCTTACCAAACCGTTTATTTGACCCAGTCAAAGGCGGGCAGATGTATAACCGGTATTTTGACGAGAAACAATACGCCGAAGAGGTCGGATTTGACGGCGTCATGCTCAATGAGCACCACGGCACTCCGTTCTGCATGGGCGCGTCGATCAACATCGAAGCCGCCGTCCTCGCTCGCATTACCAAACGCGTCAAAATTATTCTCCTCGGCAACCCGCTCCCTGTCGTCGCTAATCCTCTCAAATTGGCTGAAGAGCTAGCAGAAATTGACATGATTTCTGGCGGACGCCTGGTGCCCGGCTTCGTACGCGGCGCCGGCACCGAGCAACTCTCGAATAACGCCAACCCCGCCTTCAACCGTGAACTCTTTAACGAAGCGCATGATATTATTATTCAGGCGTGGACCAGGCCTGGCCCGTTCCGTTACGAGGGGAAACATTTCCACTACCGGTACGTCAACCCCTGGGCGCTGCCGATTCAGAAGCCGCATCCACCGATCTGGATTCCAGGCATTGTTAGTCCCGATACACTGGTGTGGTGCGCGAAGCACCGGTACCCGTTCGTCGCCCTTGCGACGTTTCTGGAGCCGACGGTAGAAATGTGGAATCTCTACGCTGATGTCGCCGCACAAGAGGGGTATCAGGCCGGACCAGAAAACTTTGGCTATCTTCAACAGGTCTGCGTGGCCGAGACTGAGGAGAAAGCGCAAGAACTTGGCAAGTCTTTTCTCTATGGCGGCAGCACGTTTGGCCGCGCCGAGTGGATGTTTCCGCCTGGATACAACTCCAAAGCAGCGACCCAACGTCTCGCTCGCCAGTTCACTGATCCTAACACTGGCGAACAAGCCTTCCGCTTCTTTAATTCCGCCGTAGGCATGGACGCAGAGATTGAAGCGGCCAAAAAACGCATCTACGGCGAAGACTACAAAGCCCGACAAAAAAACTTGCAGCTCATCGTCGGCGCGCCAAAGAGCATCCTGCCAAAGATTCGCATCCTGCTAGAAACGTTACGCCCAGGCATATTCGGCTTCTGGCATCATGAAGCGTCGCCGAACCTGACGCATCAAGATACCGTGAATAGCCTCCGTCTGCTCGGTCAGGAAGTGCTGCCTGCAGTGCGCGAAATGGGCAAAGAGCTCGGGCTCGTCGATCCATATGAGCGACAGCCTGGTTCGCGACCGCTGGCGCCTTCCGGGGTGCGTGAGCCTGTGGCGGGTACGGTTACCGCC
>DATLYA010000329.1:0-3648 GCA_035575235.1 Candidatus Methylomirabilota bacterium | reverse complement strand
ATGGTCAGCGAGGCGCTGGCTGATCCGCCGCCGATCGATTTCAGCCAGATTTTCCTGCTAAACGACAACGAGGCGCGGTACGATCATCGTTCAGATGAGAGCCTCGCTGCCCATGCCCAACGGCTTGGCGTCAGTCCGGCTGAGGCGTTCATTCTGCTGTCCGCTGAACGGGATGGGAAAGCGCTCTTCAATTACCCATTTCTGAATCCCTCGTTTGACGCCGTGGCGGAGATGCTGACTCACCCACAGGTTGTGATCGGGCTGGGCGATTCTGGCGCGCATGTTGGCCAAATCATGGACGCCAGTTTGCCGACCTATTTCCTGAAACACTGGGTGAAGGAGCGGCAACACTTTACGCTAGAACAGGCGATCCGGAAGCTCACGCTTGATCCCGCGCAGTTATTTGGCATTCAGGGTCGCGGCGTGATTCAGCAGGGCGCATATGCAGATCTTAATGTGATTGACTATGACAATCTAAAACTTCCGCCGCCGGTATTCGTGCAGGATCTGCCCGCGGGCGGCAGCCGTTACATTCAGCAGTCATCCGGTTACAAATACACCCTGGTGAATGGGCGGGTGTTCATGGAAGGGTTGGAGCACACCGGCGCATTTGCGGGGCGAGTGCTACGAAGCGCGTAAAGACGCCAGGTGTTTACTCCTTTTGACACTGTAGAGGCGAGGTTTCTTCGCCTCTACGGTATCGTTGCATTACAGGATTGAACGTCCATCCCACCGCTCAACTTCGACGCGGCAATCATAGAACGTGCCCCCGCCGCCAAGGTCAGTAAGCGCAGCCGAGGTTACATTATTGACGTTGCCTTTGCCGCCAGACAGCTTATCCCACCATCCCCAGAATGTAGCCACCGTGCCGGGGGCAACATGAAGCGATGCTCTTTGTTCGCTGTAATCTTTACCCCGCGGCCATTGTCGATCGTAACGTCCATCAGACAAGAATCCGGACAGTCGTGTGAGCAGGCGACGCGCGCAATCTGAGTCATGGCGTTCTCCTTTTCTGTCTGTGTCTCTACCATAGAAGAGGCGCGTACGTCAGTCCGCGGGTCAGAGAGCGCGGTCCCTTGTCCTGACCTCACGACCGGCGTGCAAACCACTGCCACATCGGAGTGGAAAAGAGAGCAGTTATGCCGCGCCGCGCCGTCCCCGTCGTGGTAGAGGCGTGACTGTCCCACCGAGAGAGCACGAGGCTGCCGCCGAGCCAAAAGATCAAAAGTGCGACAAATGTTTGCAGGCGGCCTTCTGGCTCGCGAACTCCTCGATAAGGTCCAAGACTCCAACGGGTGGAGACGAGGGAGCGATTCTCCCAATTCCAGAAGATGGCTAAGGCTCGTTCCTCATCAGGCGCTCGGCTGCCGGAAATTGGCAGATGCAGCTCCTGCCCGCTCAAACGCGCGTGCCGTGGCGTATAAATCGGATCACGAAGAATGGCTGGCCACCAGAATACGATGGCGAGAGATAATACTCGTAGACCCCACGTCATGAGACGAACAGCGAACCGGTTCATAGGCAGCAGTCACCCTATCGGTTCACCCTTATTCCTCTTTGAGCAGGCAGAGCGGCTTGGTGTTGCGGAACCTCAGCGGGGCAGGTAAGAGAATCCCCATCTGAGAATCCGAGTGAGGAGGGGAAGTGTATGCATCTGAGAAAACTGACACGATTCATCCTTTGCGGCGCATTTCTTGGCGCGCTGTCGGGAGCTGCGTCTCAGGGCTTCGCTGCGGAAGGATACCCTGCTGACTATAAACCGTCGAAGCCGGCGGAAAAAGGTGAGACAAATATATTAAATCGTGTGATCGCAGTCGCGACCTACATGAACGATAAACTGGCCGCTGCCGGCGGACAAGATTCACCGATCTGTTACCGCAACTGCATCACGATTCCTTACAATGACGTCCTCAAATGCATAGAAGCAAAAGGCAGCTACGCGGCGAGTGAGTCGTGCGAGAAGGACGCGGCGAACAAGATGGCGGCGTGTGATCCAAAGTGTCAGTGATGGTAGAAGAGATTCCCCGCCCATGCAGAAAGGGCGGGAAGAGGGGGCAATGCGATTAAGGTTGGCTTTCAGCTCATTTCTTTAGGAATTACACCGCCAATGCCTTTGTATGAGCGAACTTCGTGTTCGCCCAGGTAGGGGCGTGGTTTATCACGCCCTTTTGGGGACCGATGAATCGGCCCCCTACCTGAAAAACTGGCGCCGTACTCGTTGCAATCGGTGCTGAGTTATTGCAGCAAAAACCCCTCGTAGCCGTTGGCCGCCACCTCTGCACACTTTTGCCGATACGCTGGAGCGCTGTTGGCGTACAGGAGGAGGGCGCGAGCCTTCCCGGGAATATTCGCCCCCACGAACCAGGACTTCGCATCGCTCAAGAGCGTGTGCGAGGCCAACTCGGCGGCGTGCTCCACCCAGGCGTCTTCTGCCTGTAGGGTAGGCATAATGCGCGT
Source organism: Candidatus Methylomirabilota bacterium (assembly GCA_035575235.1). Classification (GTDB taxonomy): domain Bacteria; phylum Desulfobacterota; class Binatia; order Bin18; family Bin18; genus SYOC01. The sequence goes on along the minus strand of DATLYA010000329.1, from coordinate 1,191 downwards.
GAAGTTCTTCTCCCGCACATAACGGATGCAATCGGTAATCCATTCTACCACCGACTCGGCGCAGACCGTGTAGTTGCAGAACGCACTATTCATCGCGATGAAGAAGTTCGGGAAGCCGGCGACTTGCAGCCCCAGGTAGGTGCGCGGCCCATTGGCCCATTTGTCCTTAAGCGTCTGCCCGCCTTCACCGCGAATATCGATCCGCGTCAACGCCCCGGTCACGGCGTCAAACCCTGTGGCGTAGATGATGACGTCAAATTCGTACTCCTTGTCACTGGTCTTGATGCCTTTCGGCGTAATGCGTTCGATCGGCGTCTCGCGCACGTCCACCAGCAGGACGTTATCCCGGTTGAAGGTTTCGTAGTAGCCGCTCTCCAGGGGGATACGCTTGGAGCCGAAGGGATGGTCTTTGGGCACGAGCTTTTCCGCCACCACCGGATCCTTGACCCGCTGGCGAATCTTGTTGCGGACAAATTCAGCGAAGTCCTCGTTAGCCGCACGATCGGTCATAATATCGTGGAAGTTGGCTAGCCATTTCTTGAACCCGGGTTGCGCCCACAACTCTTCATACAGCGCCAGCCGCTCTTCTTTCGGAACTTCCAGGGTCTTGCGCGGGTCGAAGTCGTGAAGAAAACCGAAGGCGGTTTGGCGAATCCGCTTATGAATGTCCGAGTAGTTGGCCTTCCACTGCCGCTGGGTTTCCTCATCGACCAGCGCATTGCGCAGCGGCGCGCAGTAATTGGGCGTACGCTGGAAGACCGTCAGGTGGGCGACTTCTGTGGCGATGATCGGGATGAGCTGCACGGCGGTGGCGCCGGTGCCAATGACCGCCACCCGCTTGCCGGCGAGGTCCACCTTTTCTTCCGGCCATCTGGAGGTGTGATAGGACTCTCCTTTGAAGCTGTCGATCCCCTCAAACGGCGGCGTATACCGGGCGGACAAGATCCCAACGGCCGCGACGACAAATTGCGCCCGGGCGCGCTGGCCGTTCTCCAGTTGGATCTCCCAGCGATTCGCCTGCTCGTCGTAGACTGCTGAGGTGACGCGCGCATTGAATTGGATGTCTTTGCGCAGATCGAATTTATCGGCGACGTAATTCAGGTAGCGCTCGTTTTCTGGCTGGCCCGAATAGTGTTCCTTCCAGTCCCATTCTTGCAGCAGTTCCTTAGACCACGAGTAGCCGTAGGTCTC
>DATLYA010000328.1:0-19241 GCA_035575235.1 Candidatus Methylomirabilota bacterium | reverse complement strand
CGTTTAAACAGGAAGTGCGGGACTACCAACGGTCAGATTCTTCGCTGCGCTCAGAATGACACTCCTCATAAGAAACGAGCTTGTATTGCCAGATTCCTTATGGCAAAAGGGGGTCTGTTCCTGTGAACCTACCATCAAGATAAAGCGCGGCTTTGCTGAGACAGTAGGCGCGGCCAGCGGGGAGGCATATATGTTGAAAAACTCGCGCTCACTGTTGCTGCGCTACGGCGTTGCGGTCGCGAGCGCTGCCCTGGCCGTGGGCATTCGTGGACTCTTGACCCCTTTGTGGGGGGAGAATCTGCCTTTCCTGACGTTGTTTCCGGCTGTGCTCCTCAGCGCCTGGTACGGCGGCCTGGGACCAGGCGTCGTGACCACGGCCCTGGGTGCGACTGCCGCGAGCTCCTGCTGGCTCAGGCCTGCCTATTCCCTGGCGCCTGTAACCCTCGCGGATTGGATCGGGTTGGGGCTGGCCGTGTCGGTGATGCTGCTGATCGCGGGGCTTACCGCGGCGCTACGGCGGTCCCGAAACGCCGAGCGCGTGCAGCGCGAGTACTTGCAGGTGACCCTCGCCAGCATCGGCGATGCCGTCATGGTTACTGATGCCCAGGGGACCGTGACCTTTCTCAATCGCGTGGCCGAGACGCTCACTGGTTGGACGGCCGTAGACGCGGTAGGAAAACCGTTGTCAGAGGTATTCCACATCGTCAACGAAGAGACGCGCCAACCGGTGGAGAATCCGGTAGCCAAAGTGCTGCGCACGGGAGTGGTGGCCGGACTCGCCAATCATACCGTCTTATGCGCAAAAGACGGCCGGGAGCTTCCCATTGATGACAATGCCGCGCCCATCCGGGATGCGACCGACCGTGTGCAGGGCATCGTACTGGTCTTTCGTGATATCACCCAACGGCGGCAGGCCGAGGAAACGCGGCGCCAGTTGGAAGACCAGCTTCGCAGTCTCATCGACACGACGCAAGACGCGGTCATTACCATCGACCGGCGGGGCTGTATTGATGTGTTTAATCCCGCGGCGGAGCGCATCTTTGGCTATACCCGCGCCGAAGTCCAGGGCCAGAACCTGCAACTCCTCATGCCCGAGCCCTACGCCAGTGAACACAACAAGTACATCGCCCGCTATGAGCGGACTGGCGAACGCCGGGCCATTGGTCGCATCCGCTCCGTGGCCGCCCGGCGCAAGAACGGCGAGGTCTTTCCCATCGAACTCTCGGTCACAGAGTTTACGCTCGGCGGCGACGTCCGCTACGGGGCGTTCATCCGCGACATCTCGGAGAAAGTCCGCCTGCAGGAGCACTTGATGGACCGTGAGCGCCTGGCGGCCATTGGCGCCACGGCGGCCAAGCTGGTGCATGAGATAGGCAATCCGCTCAACGGCATGGCGGTGGCGACACAGCTCCTGGAACGGCGCTTGAACAGACAGCGTGAGACCTCCGACGAGAAGGTGTTGGCGGGCATACAGTTGCTGCGGGGGGAGATTGAGCGGCTCTCGCGACTCCTGCAGGAGTTTCGCTCGCTCTCACGTCAGCAACAGTTCACCCTCCAGCCCACGAATCTGATCACCCTTGTACAGGAGTTTGTGGCGATGGAGAGCGCCCAGTACACGGAACGGGGTGTGAGTATTCAACAACACCTGCCACAGGAGCTGCCGCTGGTCATGGCCGACGAAGACAAACTCAAACAGGTCTTGTTGAACCTCGGCAAGAACGCCATTGAGGCGATGCCGGATGGCGGGACGCTCACCCTGCGGCTGCATAATACGGGGAAGCGCATCACGCTGGAGGTGGCAGATACTGGCAGGGGGATTCCCGCGGGAGTCGATATCTTCGAGCCGTTTGTGACCACCAAACCTGACGGCACCGGATTAGGATTGCCGATTGTCCGGCAAATCGTGGCCGCACACAACGGAACACTTTCTTACACTAGCGAGCCAGGGAAAGGAACGACATTTCTCATAACGTTGCCCCTGCCTCCCGCCGAACACGAAGGGCGTACCCCATGATCTCAGCTGCCGGGGTTACGGCGTGAGCGCTTTGGCGACCCGTCTGAGCATCTCGTCGAAATCAAGCGGCTTGTTGAGATAGTCCTGTGCGCCGAGCCGCTGGGCTTCGCGCTGAGCATCGATGAGGACATGGGCGGTAAAAATAATCACCGGTGTGGCGGGAGAGACGTGTTTGATGTGTTGGAGCACACCTACCCCGTCCAGCCCCGGCATCCGCAGATCGGTTAGCACTAAGTCCGGATGAAAGGAGGCCAGTAGTGCTATCGCCTCGTGTCCGTCCGCAGCCACGGCGACTTCGTAGCCTTCGTCGGACAGGACTTCCGCCACACCCTCACGGCTGATCTGGTCGTCATCAACGACGAGAATACGTTTTTGTATCGCCATGATGTCCTCACGCCTGCACTGCGCAAGCGCTCCATTTGCACTGTGGACGCCACTCTGCCAGTATACAAATATTATAGCTCAGGAGAACAGTAACAAGAAGATCCAGGCAAACTGCTCGCAGACGGCAAAGAAGGCAAAGAAGTCTGCCGGCCGGCTGCGAGGAATCATGACGGAGGGGGCTGAAGGAGAGCGCAAAGACCGTTCAGGTGCGCGTGACGCAGAGGGCATCGCGGGCAGTCTTCACCGGAGACCGCGTCAGACCCAAGTCGTACGAGGTTCCTGGGACCATAATTCTCGCAGTTCCGCTGGCAGCAAGTGCTTGATGTCTTCGATCTCGCCTTCACTGATGCGGCGCGCCAGCACCCGAAACACACCGCGGGCGATCTGTTCGGGATCCATCCGTTCGTCGTTACGGAAGGCGTGCTTGATATGGGCAAGAAACTCCACTTTGTGCCGCTCTTTGAGCGGTTTGTCGCTCAACGTCCAGCCCTCGTAGTAGAAGCCGCAGATGAGCATAGGGAGCTGAGCCCCGAGCTGCACCGCCTCCTCGACCGTGAGCCGGTCACGCAGGGCATGGAGCACGGTTCGGAGGGCCAGGTAGGCTCTGGGCCGTTCGTCCTCCCACCCTAACTCGTCCATCACCTCGTTCAGCCAGACGTTCGTTTTCTGAAGGGTCGTATCAAAGACTTCTAATCCCGTGGTACTCATGACCATACCTCCTCTGGCAACACAGAGAGCAATGGGCATGCCGCGCCATCGAGAAGGAAGTCTCAGCATCCAACTGTTGAGCAACAGGCTCTCTTCTCAAATGTAGTGAGAAAATCCGTTGATCTTCTCACTTGTGAGAGGCATTGCGCTACTGCCGGAATGTCAGCTGCTGCTCAAGGAGCTCATCCTGCCACAACAGATTCTCTACTGAGAGATTACCCAAGGCGTTCCTGGCGCGCCTTCTTGCTGTGTAATCCTCCCCTCCGTCCGATCGTGGCCATGTACTGCCGATCCCGGCTAATGGTGCGGCCCCCTTTGCGGCCGGCCTCGCGCGCCTCCTCCGTGGTGAATTCGTGCGCTCTTCCCCGGGCATGGGCCGTTTGCCCGCCCTGCCGGGCAATTTCTCTCCGCCTCTCGACAGTTAAGGCCGCAAAACCGCGCTTTCGCCCGCCCAGGCGCGGAAGCTGTGGTGCTGTTTCTATCGTGTCCATCGTATTCATTATATCCATCGTATCCTTCTCCTGTTGTCTTTCTCTCGCCTGAGGCTACACGGTCTCAGGTGTAGCGCGCCTCGCGCTCCTCCGTGTGTTGCTCCTGAGGTGGCCGTCTTTCTTCGCCCGCTTCTGCACAGTGGGCGAGAACGGTCCTGCTAAGGCCAGGAACCGAGTCAAGAAGGGTGCAAGCGCCTTTCGTACTCATTCCCTCATGATCGAAAGTCACCTGGGGCAACCGAACCCACTTTTGTCCTCGACGGAAAAGGAGGAGAACCCGTCGAGGAGAGAGTGGAGGGCGGAGGGAAAAGACAGCAAATTCACTTTGATAGACGAAGAAAAGGCGAAAAAATTCAAGTGTCACTGAACAACGCTCACGTGCCGTTGCTGCTTTCGGTTCAGCGGTGGACGTTTGTTCCACGGGTTCCTGTGCGAGCCTGTCCTGCGGCAGCCCTGCAGGGGCGCCGTCGGTTTCTGTAGCATCTCTCCCAGGGAGTGAGCGCTGCCAAGCATTCGTGTTGCCAGAAGCGCTCACCTCGGCAGATCCGTATCGTGGATTGGTTGCTCGGCTTTCCCACAGATGGGAAGAAATGAAGCCTGAAAATCGCAGCGCTAGGAACTCAGCTCGGCTTCTTTCCTTTCTTCTCAAGACTCAGGTGCAGTTCCGTTGTGGCGCGGACCGGCAAGCTGCTTGCTATGGCAGAGAAGTGAATTAACCCGTAAACAGGAGGTGCAGTATGACTGCGTTAACACCATGGAAACCCATGCGGGAACTCGACACGCTGTCGCGCCGCATAGATGAGATGTTTGATCGCCTGACCCGGGAGTTTTTTGGCCCCGGCTGGGGGGAACGATCCAGAGCGGAAGCCGCAGTCTGGGAGCCCGCCATCGAGTGTCATCTGGACAACGGGAATTTGATTGTCAGGGCCGATCTCCCAGGGGTCGAAGCCAAAGACGTGAACATCTCGGTCTTAGGCAATGAGTTAACCATCGAAGGCGAACGCAAGCGGGACACAAAAGAGGAAGCAGGCGGATACTTCTATCAGGAGTTGCCGTATGGGAAGTTCTTACGCAAACTGACGCTGCCCGACGGCATCGATGCGGACAAGGTCAAGACCGCCTACAAGAATGGGATACTGGAAATTACCATGCCCGCTCCCAAGCAGCTGATCACTAAAAAGATCCCGATTGAGGTGCGGAAGTAAACAGACACAAAAAGGAGGATTGCAGCCTCGTCGTTTTCCTCCCCTCACGGTGGGCAAGAGATTCCTCAGAGGACGCTCATACGACCGCAGCCGTTGCGGTCAACGATGATGGCCATGGTGAAACTTCTAGAGCGGCGGTGAAGCTCCGCCGGTCTCCGGGTAGCAGGGCCGTCCATCCGAGCAGTCAACAGTTCCAGAATGAGAAGAACCCTCCAGTGAAGCGAAAAGCCTGGCGGCGCATCGGTGAAAAAGCCGCTCACGCAGCTTCGGCCAGCGGGTACGGGGTGAACGTGAGGCTCGTCCACCCCAATCGACCATGACGCGCGCGCTCGTTAATTTCTCTTTCCAGAATCAAGAAACATCTGTTCCTGATTTTCGCGAAAGTAGGAAGGCCTCAGCTCTTCTTCGAAGTCTTGACCTGAAAGAAAGAGATCTGTTGTTCAACTTCAGAACTCCCGCATTCCGAACACTGTATACCCTCTTTCCGCTTGCGTTCATATTCAGCGATGGACAAGCTCACCTCGAAAGCCTTCGCGCATTTACGGCACAAAAACTCATAGGTTGGCATATCAATACCTCCTCACGAGCACTTGACGCTTGGGACTTGTCGCCGATGGTCCCGTGCTTGCCTGTGGGCCCTTGGCCTTTTGTTCTTCGACAAAGCGGACCTGCGTGCCGATCTCCAGACGGTCGAGGCATGATTCTCATGAGATCTTCTCAGACTTCATGCTCAGGCAATTCCAATGCCGTGGCAGAATGCTCCTGGCACATGCCTTGCTCCGCTCTTCCCCTGCGGAGCTGCTTGCCGCGCCGTATTCTGCCGTATTCTATCGAGCGCTATCGCTCATACAGCGAACCATAGGAGGATTTCATGGAGGAACTCGATATCAAGCACCAATTCCATCTCCTGCAGAAGGAAGTCGAAGCCGCCGTCTCTTTGACCGAGGACGTGAAGCTTAATCTGCTGGCTGCCATTGATACTCTCAGGGTCGAGGTTGAGGTGTTGAAGCGATTCATGGAACGGTATCACGCGGATTTTGCGCGCCGGTATCCCGAGATACGGGAAGAGTTGATGCGGGAGGTAGACCCTGAATGGATAGAACATCGGAAATGAAGCCAAAGAGCAGGGCGAGGCAAAAAAGAGTGAAGGCATTATTGAGGTGACCGGAGTCGATATCCCCGAGGCTGGTTACTCGCGGATGGCCAGCCTCAATGGCTGCGTGACCTATCTGCGTTCGCGTATCAAAGAGGTGCAGGCATGGGCGGTCATGCAAGGGATACGACCGAGATAAAATAGGCTGTTGCTTTATGCCTGTGCATAACGCTGACATCGCCGCCATCTTTGACGAGATTGCTGACCTGTTGGAGATCGAAGGGGACAATCCGTTTCGCATCCGCGCCTATCGCAACGCCGCGCGTACCCTGCGTGACGTGGGCCGCGAGGTCAGCAGCATGCTGGAACAAGGTGAAGATCTGACCGCACTGCCTGGGATCGGCGCGGATCTGGCGGCGAAGATGCAGGAGATTGTCGAAACTGGGACGACGCCGCTGCTCGGCAAATTGCGCAAAAAGATCCCCCCCGCTCTCACCGAGCTGCTGCACCTTCCCGGCCTTGGCCCGAAGCGGGTCAAGACGCTCTACCATGAACTCGATGTTCACACCGTAGAGCAACTCCATCGCGCTGCTCTCGATGGCCGCATCCGCACGTTGCCTGGCTTCGGGGAGAAAACCGAGCAGCAGATCTTGCGGGCGATTCAGGCGCGAGCCGCTATGGGAAAACGTTGCAAACTGGCGGTCGCCGCGCAATATGCTGACGCTTTGGTTGCGTACCTCAGGCAGGCGCCAGGAGTGAAACACGTCGTCGTAGCGGGCAGCTACCGGCGCGCCAGGGAAACGGTCGGGGATCTCGATATTTTAGTGACAGCCCGCCCCAAGAGCCCGGTGATTGAGCGCTTTGTTGCGTACAGCGAAGTCGCCGAAGTGACCGCCAAAGGCGGAACCCGCGCCTCCGTGTGCCTGGCCTCCGGACTGCAGGTCGATCTGCGTGTGGTTCCAGAAGAGAGCTATGGCGCTGCGTTGCACTATTTCACCGGGAGTAAAGCGCACAACATCGCCATCCGCGAACTGGGTCAGCAACGCGGCCTCAAGATCAACGAATATGGGGTCTTCAAGGATAGCCGACACATTGCTGGAGAAACAGAAGAGTCTGTTTTTCAAGCTGTCGGTTTGCCCTTCATCCCTCCAGAACTGCGAGAAAACCGGGGTGAGATCGAAGCCGCGCGGGCAGGCACGTTGCCAAAGCTGGTAGAACTGAGTGATCTCAAAGGTGATTTGCACGCCCATACGAAAGCTACCGATGGGCGGAATAGCCTGCACGAGATGGCCGTGGCCGCCCGCGAGCGTGGCTTTGAATACCTTGCTATCACCGAACACTCGAAACATGTCACTGTGGCGCGTGGTCTTGATGCGGCGCGCCTGCTGGCGGAAATTGACGAGATCGATCGCCTGAACACGCAGCTCTCCGGTATTACGCTGCTCAAAGGGATCGAGGTCGACATTTTGGAAGACGGAAAGCTGGATCTGCCTGACAACATTTTGGGCCGGTTGGATCTGGTAATCGGCGCTGTCCACAGTCGTCTGCACCTCCCGCGTCAGAAGCAGACTGAACGCATCCTGCGCGCGATGGAGCGGCCATACTTTCATATCCTGGCCCACCCTACGGGCCGGTTGATTCAGGAGCGTGAGCCCTATGACGTGGACATGCCGCGGATCATCCGCCAGGCGCGTCAGCGCGGCTGCTTTTTGGAACTCAACGCGCACCCCGAGCGCATGGATCTGCTCGATACGTACTGTCAGCTCGCCAAAGAGGAAGGCGTCTTGATCAGCATCAATTCGGATGCGCACAGTGTGTTGGACTTCAACAATCTCCGCTTCGGCGTTGGCCAGGCTCGCCGTGGCTGGTTGGAGAAGGACGACGTGTTGAACACCCGCCCTCTGCATATCCTGCGAACGCTGCTCAGGCGTGCGCCCTGAAGGAGCTCATGCCCCCAGCCTCTGACGAGCGGTAACGGAAACAGTAAGGGCTACGGGACAAAACTTTCCTGGTCATTGGAGGGGCAAGCTGGCAGTGCGAGCGGAGCGAAGCACTCTTTGCCCAGAAAAGAGAGTGCTTCGTCGTTTGCAGCTCCTCGCCATGACATGCTTCTCAAGTGTCGTCCAAGGGTTTCGGCTCAAAATCCTAAGGATACGCAGTGGGCTTCTCCATTCATTGTCAGCGGGTCGCGTCCATTCATTCCTCTTCAGGAGGCGGACTGACCGGCGGGACGTACTCGAGCCCCTCTTCCAAACTCTCCACAATATCCTCAGTACCGTAGGGCTCCTGCCCGGGAAGGGGCGCCGCTTCCGATGCGGCTTTTGTCCGTTCCTCCTGTTCCCAAAGGAGTTCTTTTACCTGGATGTGATCAACGATCTCCTCCAGGCCCAGGACGTCAGTCAACAGCTGCAGGAGGATACTGTGCTCTGTCTCGCTCGGCAGCGCCCCTTCCAGATGCACGACACCGTGGCGGCAGACGAGCCGTAACTCCTCTAGATCGACCCGCCCGTCTTCCCGTACCTGTTCCCGCACGTACTCCTCGAGCTCTTGATCGGAGAGGAGTTGCAGATCGGGTGGGACGAAACCGGGATGGCGCACTTCCTCTTCAGGCGGGACCACCGGCCGCGCGCGCTCCTGCTCCCGGGCGCAGTCGACACAAAGGCGGGTGGCGGGCAGGGCACGCAGCCGCTCCTTGGCGATGAGATTACCGCATCCCTCACAAACCCCATAGGAGCCTTCTATGATCCGGCGCAAGGCCGCGTCGATCTCGGCAATCTCGTGTTTGGCCCGGTCATCGAGTTGAGCGAGGGTACGAGCCGCGCGATCTTCCTGGGCGAATTCTTCCAGCTCGAGTTCTCGCTCCTCCTGGATCGAGTGCAATTCCGCTTCGGTGTCGGCCACTGCGCCGACCAGGCGGGCGCGTTGTCGTTGGAGTGCGTCAAGAAATTCATCACGTTCGCTGTCATACATAGCCATCCCCATGCTCAAAGGCGTATTCCAGAACGTAAGCAAATAAGTCTTAATACGTTCGCAGAATTGCAACAATACACATCATCAACAGGTGAACCATTTGTTACAGCGCGGCGCCGCCTGTAGAGGATTGAATGAGGAACTTTTTGTCGTTCCTCAGGGAAGCATTCTTGACGAAGGCCATCATCCATTTGTTCCTCCCCGTCGCCGGTCCGCTGACGGTCAATTGTAGAGAGCAAGAAACGCACCAAGTGGCTGAGGCGGAGAATCTGTGATCATGGCAACCTCAATGACGAAGAGCCGATTATTAAGAAAATGAGCGGTTTTTCTTCTCTTACCGATGCTGTACGTCTCGTCTTAGAAAAGGACCCCTTTGTCAACGCCGATCAAATCCGCGTCAGTACTCGGAACTCGGTGGTCACCCTGGAAGGGCTAGTGGCCAACGATACAGAAAGAGACATGGCAGAGTTCGACGCCTGGTATGTCTTTGGGGTGAATCGCGTCATCAACAAACTTGTCATGCGGGAATAGAAGGGGCGCCTCATACTGATTCCGATCGAAATCTCCCAGATCTTTCCAACCTATGGCGATTGGCCACTGGTATTTGCTTCGACCTGATTCTTACACTTTGACCCGCCTCTGCAGGCGGTAGAGCGTATGGATCTCTTGAACAGTCGTCGCGTCCTCGGGGCGCTTATCCGCGCGCACCCATCCTATCAGGCGCGGGAAGCGTAAAGCATAACCAGGCTCCGCACCCCTTTTGCCGCACGTGTGAATGGGTGACTTGGTGATCTCGTCTGCCAGGACCGTAAAGACGTATTTCGGCTCTACCCACACATCAGGCTCAATGAGGGAATCGACCCGTGCGGGCCGATGGGTCATGCTGACTTGATCGCAGAGCCGTCTTGCCTTGACCCACTCCTCTTCCGTCAAGCCGCTGCCAATTTTGGCTACCGTCTTGAAGGTGTCGCTCGCTTCATCGTACACAGCCCCCAACAGGGCCCCGATCCCGAACCGTGCGCGCAGCCCTCGGCCTCTCAGGTACCCGACGATGACCACGTCGACGGTATCGGACAGTTCCCCTCTATATGAGCGTTTGAGTTTAATCCAGTTGAAGTTCCTGGCGCCGGCCTGATAGATGGCATCAAGTCGCTTGGCGACAATCCCTTCTAGCCCTTTCTCGATACTTTCATCAAAAAACTGCTCGATTCGTGTCGCCTCATCAGTGATGATTCCCTCCGCGAGGCGAATCCGCTCGCCCGCCGTAATGAGCGCGGCCAGCTTGGTCTGCCTTTGCAAGTACGGCCTGCAGGTGTAATCACTCCCGTCGGCATAGAGGAGGTCAAAGGCAAAAAGGACCAGTGGGAATTCCTTCGCATGCTCCTCTATTGCATGCTTCCGCTTCCGCTGCACCGTCACCTGGAACGGGAAGAGTTCCCCGGTCTCTTCGTTGACAGCAACCGCTTCTCCTTCGAGAATGACTTCCTTTGCCTGCACTTGCCGCCGGATTGCTGCGATGAGTTCTGGGAACATCAGCGTCATGCGCTTGAGGTTCCTGGAGAACATCTCCACCTGGTTCCCACGTTTATGGCACTGGAGGCGGAGGCCGTCGTACTTCCGTTCGACCCGACATTTCCCCAGTCGCTGCACGATTTCGCTGGCGGTTGCGACCCGTTCAGCTAAGGCCATACGGATAGGGCGGCCGACCTGCACCGTGAATCCCTTGATGCCATTCTTCCCGGCAGCAAACAGGGTCCTGGCTACAAGGCCTAAGTCGGAGCAGAGGTTATAGGCCCGCTCCAACTCGGGCCGGAGGCTCTTATCCTTGACTGCCGCTACCGAAAGGGCATCAAGAATAGTAGGATCACCGATCCCCAGGCGCAATTGACCCATGGCGAAGCGGACGACATACCGCACCTCCGGTGGGGAAAGACGCCTGAGAAGGTCAGCCAAGAGCTGGATTTTCTGTTCAATGCTGCCTTCTCCACTGGTCCGCGCGATGGTGAGCAGCTTGTCATAGACGGTCACGACATCCAGGGCGCTCCGATCGTCCGTTCTCTGCACCAGCACTTCAGCCACGAGCCCCAGGTCCCCCAGCCGTTTGTACTGTGCGATCACCCCCTTTTCCTCTTGCGCTGCGGCCCTAGCGATGGCTGTCGTAATGAGTTTTTCGGCCAGGCCAAGCTCAAGGCCGCGATAGGGGGGAAGTAATTGCTCCTGGCAGAGATAGACGAGCGGCTCAATCTCCTCCAGGTCTGCCTCCTGGAACAGCGCGCTTAAGAGGTCGCACATCGTGCGGCGCTTCGTCGTCCCTTCGAGTCGTGCGAAATACTCGGCCAGCCGTGCGAACTTCATGTGAGCCTGCGTTTTTCCCTAAGATCCTTTCAGAGGGAGACTATAAAGCCGTGGGTCGCAAGGGCGATGCCAGTCTGCGATTGCGTAGTTCTTCTCACGTTTCCTGCCGGCTCTTCCCCTACGCGCCGTGGTATGTTCTCATAGAAAAAAGAAATCACGCAAAGAAGTCGCACGAATAAGAACCGGCGAGAAACATTCCCCTCCGGTTCCTCAGGGAAATGCGCCCGGTATTGCCGACTACGATGGCAAACGCCTTGCTCCGTAGTGAGCAGACAGAGCGGGGGGACCAAACAGTAGACTCGCGCTCTTCCTCCTCTCGGAGAAAGACCTATGCAACTATTACGAACAATCGCCTATTTTTCCATGGAAGTCGGGTTAGAGTCAGCGATGCCGACTTATAGTGGCGGTCTGGGTATCCTGGCGGGAGATACTATTCACGCTGCCGCCGACCTCAAAGTGCCCATGGTCGCAGTCACCCTCTTGTATCGCAAAGGGTACTTCTATCAGCGGCTCGAGCAGGACGGCTGGCAGCGAGAGGAGCCCGTCGAATGGGCAGTCGATGACTTTTTGCACGAGCAGCCCCAGAGAGTGGCAGTGACGGTGGAAGGCCGCACTGTGCACCTGCGCTGCTGGCAATACGAAGTGACCGGCGTGACCGGCTTCACCGTCCCAGTGTATTTCTTGGACACCGATCTCCCAGAGAACACGGAGTGGGACCGCACGTTGACCCATGTTCTCTATGGAGGTGATCAACGTTATCGATTGTGTCAGGAGGTGGTCCTCGGCATCGGGGGAGTCAGGATGCTCCGGGCGCTCGGGTATGACGAGATCGAGCGTTTTCATATGAACGAGGGGCACGCCAGCCTGCTCACGCTGGAATTGCTGGATGAAAAGGCGCGGGCGGCAGGCAGGCGCACGTTTACCCATGACGATCTTGACGCGGTCAGACGGCAGTGCCTGTTCACGACCCATACCCTGCTGCCCGTCGGCCACGACCAGTTCCCGCTGGACCTGGTGGAGCGGGTGCTCGGGCGCCGGGAGCTGGTGGTGGATCAGCAAAACGTCTTTTGTTGCGAAGGCGTACTGGATATGACCTACCTGGCGCTGAATTTGAGCCATTATGTCAACGGCGTGGCAAAAAAACATGGAGAAGAATCGAGCTTGAGGTTTACCGGATATGTCATTGACTCCATCACCAATGGGGTACACGCCGCTACCTGGGTGGCAGAGCCGTTCCAGAAACTCTACGACCGCTATATCCCAGCGTGGCGACAGGACAATTTCGATCTGCGCTATGCCCTCGGCATTCCCAAACCGCAGGTCTGGCAGGCACACCTGCACGCGAAGAGACAGTTGCTTCAGCGCGTGAACTACGAAACCAATGTGGGGATGGATGTAGATGTGTTGACCTTGGGCTTTGCCCGGCGGGCCACGACCTACAAACGCGCAGACCTGCTCTTCACCGATCCCGAGCGACTGAAAAAGATTGCCGCTACAGCAGGCGGTTTCCAAGTCATTTATGGGGGCAAAGCTCACCCGCGCGATTACGGCGGCAAGGAACTCATCAAGCGCATTTTTCAGGCGAAAGAGTTACTCAAGCGGGACGTCAAAATCGCGTACCTGGAGAATTATGACATGGACCTCGCCAGGTTGATGAGCGCCGGGGTGGATGTGTGGCTCAATACCCCGCAACCCCCGCTGGAGGCGTCAGGCACGAGCGGGATGAAGGCCGCGCTCAACGGGGTCCCCAGCTTCAGTGTGCTGGACGGCTGGTGGATTGAGGGGTGCATTGAAGGGGTGACAGGGTGGGCCATCGGCGAAGATGGGTCAGGACCAGCGCCAGAGGGTGAGCGGTCCAAGGTCGTCTCCTCTTTGTATGACAAGCTGGAGCGCGTCATTGCTCCGCTCTTTTATCGCGATCGGGACCGGTTTCTTGATGTCATGCTGCATGCCATTGCGCTGAATGGGTCGTTTTTCAATACTCACCGCATGCTCCTGCAGTATGTGTTGAAGGCGTATCTGTGAAGCGTTTGCAGGATCTGTAAAGCTTCTGCTTACTCCTGCCGTTCCGTGGTCACGGAGCGTGTGGAGGACAGTCGTCAGGGCCAGGTAGGCCCAATAGGTGTTGTCCTCCCCCCCCCCTCGGCTCGGCCCTGATCTCCGTGAGCCGGAAATGGATCTTTGCAGGGTGGTGTCAATGCGTCTCATCCGGTGGTGCTCATCTGTGTCTTGCCTTACGGCTGGTGTCACCATCCCGCGGGTTGGTGCGGATCTTTTCCTCAAGGGGCAGCGCTACCCCCTCCGCGTGGGTATAGCAGGGAACCCCAGGGTTATTGCCGGTACTTCGCTGCTTCAGCTGAGGCAACACCAGAGCCATATTCCCCTGCCGGCGGCGGAGCCGCGCCAGGCACTCTTCAAGTTTGCCCATCCGCTCCAGCGAGGCGAAGATCCGCTCGACACTCCCCCAGTCGCTCCAACCGACGTCTGGCACGGGGAGTACGCGCAACCTGGACGCCAGGGGCTGACAGATGGCGGTCGAGAAATTGACTGGAGGGATCATCCGATACACCGTGTCCGTGACCAACGGCGCGTGGGAATTGTGGAGCGCGCGGCGAATATGCATGAAATCCTCATAGAGGTCCGGAACGACCTGCCGGCTCATCTCCCATAAGGTGTTAGCCAGCGAGACACAGACAAACGTATTCCACAGGGCTCCGCGTCTGAGGAGCAGCCGGGCTTGCAGGGGAGAAGGTTTTTCCCAGAATTGGAGGACTGATCGCGTTTCACCTCCCTCGGCCGGCTCTCCCGGCTCGATCCACCCATAGCCATCGTCGATCCCGCTCGGAGTCATACCTAATAAGATCAACTTACGGGGGAAGCGGTGTGTCTCAGCTACTGCCTGTCGCACCGAGGCCATAAAGCGGTCTTCTGCCAGAATAAAATGGTCGGAGGGGAAGATCGCCACCGTTGCAAACGGTTCCCGGTGTGAGAGGTGGGCCAGCGGGAGCAAGATGCCTGGTGCGGTGTCACGATTGCGCGGCTGAAAGACGACATTCTCCGTCGGCCAGCAGGCCAGTTGCGCGGAGACCTCTTCCCGGTGCTCTGTGCTGACCACGATGAGAATCCGCTCACGGGGAATAAGCCGCTCAACCCGGGCCAACGTGTGCTCCAGCATCGAGCGACGGCCAATGACAGCACAGAACTGCTTGATACCGCGCCCGCCACAGAGCTGGGCGAGAAAGTTTCGCACCCGCGTGCCCTCGCCTGCGGCCAACACGATCCCCCATAGTTTGCGTTCTTGCGTCTGGCTCATCATTGTCCCTCTCGAAGGAAGAAGTCTGTGTGCGGTCGGATGGCGTTACCTCAGGCAGCGATCCTGAACCGCCGACCTGCAGGCATGACATATCGTTGTGTTCCCTGCCGCCCAACCGGAGGGCGCCGGCGCCACTGCTTGAGCCCTCGGCGGAGGTACTCTGGCTCGAGTCCAAGCGCGCGACAGATGTTCACAAAGGAGAATGGCCACCGGTCATCATCGCTGAACAACCATGCTTCGGCTTCCGTGGCCAGACGCTGCTCGCGTCGCGTGTGCGGCATGAATTGTTTTTGGTAGCACCTGATGGCGTCGTCGAGCACGGCGCACCTCAAGGCCACCTGACTCTGGAGGTGCGCCACGCCGCGCCGGGGACCGTAGAACTGCTCCGGGAGCACCGCTTCTGGGATCAGTGCTCGGCTCCAACCTTCTGCAGGATCTTCAAGTTCTGCAGGCGGAGCAGAGAGCAGCGGTTCGGGAAGCAGAATCGTGTCGAGGCGTTGGGTGTCCATAGGCTCCTCCTTTTGCCAAAAGCCAACGCTGAACTGAGTAATGATGGCGGGAAATATCGTCGGCGTACGCGCAGTGAGAGCAAGCGCTGTGCCAGGGAATGACGGAGGGGAATGGCTCAGGGAGGCAAGGACATCATGAGAGAAAATTTGCAATTTTCACCATCCTCGATCCTTCATGAAGAGCGTAAGCAGGAAAGGTTCCTACGACTGAAAAAAATCTTCTCGGTGAATTCTCAGGTTTAAGAAAAAAAGAGGTTATTGCAATGCAAATCTGAGAAGCCAGAAGGCATAAGCGCCTGCATTTGCTTGTAACGGGACAGCGGCAAGCCGTTTGCTATCTGAAAGAGTCCAGAACAATTTGTCACTTAGGAGGTGCAGTATGGCAGCGTTAGTACCGTGGCGACCGATGCGCGAGTTAGAGCGCATGGAGCGTCGGATGGAGGATTTGTTTGAGCGTTTCTTTGGTGAACGCTTTCCGAGTCTCTGGGAAGCCGAACGGCCGTTCTGGCGGGAAGGCTGGATGCCGGCGGTGGAGAGCCACGTCGAAAACGGGGAGTTGATCGTGAAGGCCGACCTCCCTGGAATCGATCCCAAGGACGTGTCCATCTCAGTAGCGGGCAACCAGCTGACCATCGAGGGTGAGCGCAAACACGAGGAGAAGGAAGAAAAGAAAGACTACTTGTACCGCGAGCTGCAGTACGGCAAATTCTCTCGTTCGATGCCCCTCCCCGCAGGGGTAGACGCGGAAAAGATCAAAGCCACCTACAAGGACGGGGTGCTCCAGCTCAGAATGCCGGCGCCGAAAGAATTGACGCCCAAGCGCATTCCGATCGAAGCGAAGTAAGGGGCAGGTGGCCAACCCAGATCTATGTCTCTTTCTACAGAAACCGGGTGGAGCGCATTCCCTCCTCGCTCCCCCGTCTTCTGTCGCTCTTCCGAGGATATACAGCCGCGAAACCGCTCCTGAGCGGCTCCACTCGTTCCGGCAAAACGCCTGGACGAGGTAGAGAAGTGAATTGTACGGCCTCCCGGTCTGGTCAGGTTGCGGGCCAGAGCCCGCGCAGCTCGACGGGTAGGCTCTGCACGACGTCGTGGATTTCCCCCGCTGTGACGTGACGCGCGAGCACCTTGAAGACCGCGCGGGCCACTTCCTCTGGATTGATCCGGTCCTCCATAACGACAAATCCTTGCCGTTGGGCCATCTCGGCGTACTTGCGGGGATCAATTTGCCCTTCGCGCTTGAAGGCGTGCTGCACACGCGCCAGGAATTCTTCTAGATGTCGCTCTTTGAGAGGGGTATGGGTTGGGTTCCAGCCCTCGTAGTAGAAGCCACGGATAAGCATGGGCAGTTGCGCGCCCAGGTGCAGCGCTTCCCTTAATGGCAGACGATCACGGAGCGCGTGCAGGACTGCGCGCAACGCCAGATACGCACGCTGACGATCTTCCTGCCACCCCAGCTCTTCCATGAGGGCTTTCAGCCATTCGTGGGTTTTCTGCACGGTGGCGTCAAACACTTCCAGCCCTGTCCTACTCATCGGTGCACCTCTGTCTAGGGGGGACAAACCGGGGCGCTAGCGCGGTTGCGTAGAGCACGTGCGCACCCCGGCATAGGAAGCCCTTAGGTCCTCGCTTTCTTGTGAGTCTTTACGATGTGGACGGTACTTGCCTGCGGACCTTCGTTTCCCTCTTCTTCTGCAAAGCGCACTGCGGCGCCAAGCTCGATGTGATCAAAACCCGGTTCCAGGACGCTGTGGCGATGGAAATAGACTTCCCGTCCATCGGTGGTTTCTATGAAGCCGTATCCCTCGTGGGGGAACAGCTTCGTCACCTGACCCTGCAGGAGTGGTTCCTCATGGACCTTTACGGCTCCGCGCAAACGGCGGACATAATCCTCCAGGCGGCGTCGTATCGCATCAAACGCCTCGCGGATCGCGACCAAAAGATCCTCATCGTCTTGGCGATTGACCACCAACTCGGCGCCGGGCACGGTCAGGTCGATACGGACCTTATACGGACCACCCCGGTGATGGTGGCCGACGGGAGCCTCTACGCTCACCCGGCAGCGTATGATGCGGTCGTAGTACGTATCCAGCCTGGCGGCCCGCTCGCGGATTTCCGCCTCAAGAGCCTCCGAGAGGGCAAAGTCATGTGCGGTGATTTGCAGCGGTAACTCCATATCTTTTCCTCTTCAACCTCTAGGGGCGCGAGTCTCGCTGACCGACCCCTTTCTTCCTGCTTCGTGCGAATGATGCATACGCACACTCCTGAAGAATTGTTTTTTCTTTCTCCCTAGCAAATGGCTTGCCATCCGTCGGCGCCAGGACCAATGCATGATTGTTCACAGTTCCGGGAACAGGGAATCTGCGTTGTTTTCATTCGTGCGAAGTCTTTTCTCACTACTGAAAGCATACCCTGGATGTGCAGGGGTGACGATGTCCCCCTTAACGGAGGTGCGAAAATTTCCGGCACTGCCTTTGCTAAATTGGACCACACGAGATTGGCACGGCGCCGGACAGCAAGTTTTGGTGGCACAGGCCTCCGGCCTGTGCGCGCAGCCAGGATGGCTACGCCACCAGAAGCCACACTCCTAGTGTAGTGTACGAATGTTGTGTGGTCTGATTTAGTGGAAGCAAATCCAGACTCGCCAGGGAGCGAGAGAAAAGGAAGAGGCCTATGAAAATAGAACGGTCGGAAGTACAGCGCTTTCTTGGGTCGCTGCGCCATGAAGTGGATAAGGTTTTTGAGAGCGTGTTCACCGGCTGGCGCCGCAGTGAAGGGGAAGAGCCGGTGGAACCTGCAGCCGATGTGATCGAGACTGACGATACTGTGATCATTCGGATACAAGTTCCAGGGATGGCCAAGGAACAGTTAGAGCTGGAGATGACCCCGGAGGCTCTCACGCTCAAAGGGGAGCTAAAAGACGAGACGGCGGAGAAAGCGAAGCAGTATCACCGGCAGGAGATCCGGTACGGACCGGTGCGACGTACCATCCGTTTCCCGCTCCCGGTCGAGAGTGACAAAGCCGCAGCCACGCTGAAAGACGGGCTCCTGCAGGTGACCGTGCCCAAGAGTCACCAGGCCCAAGCCAAGCCAGTGAAGATCGCGGTTGCGTGAGGTCTGTCCTGCCGGCGTTCCTCACAGAATTTCCCGAACGATCCGCCTTACCGAAGGGGTCTGGCCCCGGCGTTGCCCTGCGGGAAGGCTCACGTCGCGGCCTCACTTTCTAAGCGTGCGCGTTGTTGACGACCGCCGGCGATGCGGTCGCGACCGCAGTGGCGAAGAACGGGAGCTGCTCGAAGCGGCTCACCGCTCCCAGCGGGAGCAGGTGGCGCGCTCTCCTTATAAAATTTGACAGGCGAGTGCGTACTGTACGCAGCCTTTGCAGAAGCGCGGCGCGCCGTGCCCTACATGGAAGAGCTCCTTTTCTGCCGGGGTGTGAGTGCCGATTTTGATCATCAAAAAATTCATGAGAGGAGAAGACAGCGATCGTTTTTTCTCAGTTCTGCGAAACTGCTTTCCCTGCAATCTCCGGACGAGAAGTGCGAAGCACCGAAGGGCATCACCATGGAAGAGAACCTGACCGGCCTGTATAATCTGTCCTATTCGCACGACTTTTGACCAAAGGAATGTCGATCATGGCGTATCAATACCTGCAGGATACACAGGCGCCCCAGGGAGAAAAGATTTCCCTGCAAAACGGCAAGCTTCACGTGCCAGACAACCCGATCATTCCGTTTATTGAAGGGGATGGAAGCGGGCGGGATATTTGGCGCGCGGCGGTGCGCGTGCTTGATGCGGCGGTGGCAAAAGCCTACACCGGCCGGCGCAAAATTGCGTGGATGGAAGTGTACGCCGGTGAGAAGAGCTTTAAGAAGTTTAATACATGGCTACCGGATGAAACCGTTGAAGCGTTCCGTGAATTCCTCGTCGGCATCAAGGGGCCGTTGACCACGCCTGTTGGCGGCGGCATCCGCTCGCTCAACGTCGCGCTGCGTCAGTTGCTTGATCTGTATGTCTGTCTCCGCCCCGTGCGCTGGTTTAAGGGTGTGCCCTCTCCAGTCAAACGCCCAGAGCAAGTCAATATGGTGCTCTTCCGGGAAAATACCGAAGACCTTTATGCCGGGATCGAGTTTGAAGCTGGCGGCCCCGACGCCAGGCAAGTGCTAAACTTCCTCAAAGAGAATTTTCCCGCCATGTAT
>DATLYA010000327.1:0-6684 GCA_035575235.1 Candidatus Methylomirabilota bacterium | reverse complement strand
TAACTGAGATTGCCGGTGACGACTTCCCCTGACTCGTCCGCATTCGAGCCCTCGATGATGAAAATAAGCTCATCGCCAACATGCCGATGCGGCGGCAGCGTCGCCCCAGGCTCAAAGCGCGCTAAAATCGCCCGGCGCTTTGTGGCGGCGTCTTCCCAGATTGGTTTTTGCCGCACTCCAGGCCGAGCTTCGACCCACGGGATATCTTTGAGAGTACACACTTGCGACGGCGGCGCGCCGCCCCGCTCTTTGGCGGGCTCAATGCCTCCGGTAATCACCGCCAGCACAGTCGCTCCCTGCGCACTGGAAACAGCGTGCACACAGCCGTTTGGACGATACCCCATGTTGCCGGGAGTGACCACGCCAAATTCATCGGCCAAGACGCCTTCGAGAACAAACACTAACTCATCGCCGACGTGTTTGTGCAACATGGGCGGTTGCGCGCTCGGCTCAATACGCGCCAGCACAGCTCGGCGGTTCGTCTTCTCGTCTGTCCACAACTGTTTCATACGCACCCCCGGCTGCATCTCTTGCCAGGCAATATCGTTGACAGCGATAATCTGTGACTGTGAACTCTCTTGTGTCGCCATAATTCCCTCCTTTTCTGTCTCTGTCTCAACTCTCTACTCTATCCCTATACGCCTACACTATGATCTCTCCGTTGTCCTGTCAAAGGTAAAAAGGCGAAAAGATCTTTTACGCTAGAATCAGCCCGTGCTAAGGTCACCTTTACCAGCGGGCAATGCAGGACGGAGGAGGAAATATGAGCACGTTGCGCCTGTTAGCGCCCAACCTGTGGGTCATAGATCATCCGTTTCGCGTAATGGGTTTAGACCTTGGTACGCGCACGACTCTTGTTCGCCTGACCAATGGCGGCCTGTGGGTGCACTCCCCTGGTCCACTGGACCCAACCTTGACCGAAGCAATCAAGGCGCTCGGTCCAGTCCATGCGTTAGTTGCACCGAATGCCATGCATCACTTGTATCTCGCGTCGAACCGCCAGGCCTTTCCTGAGGCGAAGGTCTACCTCTCTCCTGCCCTCCCGCCAAAATTAAAGGAACAATTCGCTTATGAACTTTTAAGCAACAAGGCCCCGGAGCCATGGCGCCAGGAGTTGACTCAGCATCTCGTCGGCGGTCTTCCGCAACTGCAAGAGATGGCGTTCTTTCATCCCGCAAGCCGCACGTTGATTCTTACGGATCTCGCCTTTAACATTCGTCACACCAATTCATGGTTCACCCGGCTCTTCATGCGTTTCAATGGCGGTTACGGCCGTTTCGGACCGACGCGCATTTTTCGTTCTCTTGTGAAAGACCGTCCGGCTCTGCGAACCTCGCTCAATCGCATGCAGGAGTGGGATTTTGATCGCATTATCGTCACGCATGGCGATGTCTTGGAAAGCGGCGGCAGGCAAGAGATGCAAACGCAGTATGCATGGGTGTAAATTCACTGTGCTCTCTTGCCTTTTTGCCGCAGCAATGATCTATAGATGAATGAACGTTCAACTAGGCCACTGAGGAGAGCAGCATTCCAGCACTCTCGAACGGTCCTGACCAATCCCAGAGAGGAGGGAACCCATGGCGGATTTTGATCTTCACCTTAAGGGCGGCACAGTTATCGACGGCTCGCGTGCGCCGCGCCGTCGAGCAGACATATGGATTAAAGATGGCAAGATCGCGCAGGTTGGCGGCGCGGCGCCAGGCTTCGCCAAAAAAACCATCAATGCTGATGGGTTAATTGTCGCTCCCGGCTTCATTGATCTTCACACACACTACGATGCCCAGATCCGGTGGGATCCTTACTGCACGATCTCCGGCTGGCACGGCGTGACCTCGGTTGTGTTGGGCAACTGTGGCTTTGGCTTTGCTCCGGTGAAACCCGATTTCCGTGATCGCTCGATGCTGACCATGACGCGCACGGAGGCGATTCCCTACGAGGCGATGAAAGCCGGCATGAAGTGGGATTGGGAAACCATCCCCCAGTACCTTGATTCTCTTGACCGCGCTCCAAAAGGCGTCAATTGCATTCAGTACATGCCGACGGCGTCTCTTATGACCTATGTTATGGGTCTCGAAGCCGCCAAGACTCGCCCGGCGACGGAAGCCGAACGCAAAGAAATGCAACGGCTCCTGCGTGAAGGTATGGAGGCAGGCCTGTGCGGCTTTTCGATTCAGCGTCTCGGACCAAACTCGACGCAAGCCGACTATGATGGATCGCCCATGGTCACTGACACCATGTGTGACGAAGATATTTTGAATCTCGCCGAAGTGCTGCGCGAACGCAATGACGGTTTCATCCAGATTACACAGGCGACGGGCGATATTAAAGCTGATCTCAACTTCCTGGAAAGACTCGCGGCAGTGGCGCAGCGGCCAATCCTTCACAACGCGATCGTTCCGGCCCGTAAAGATCCGAAAGTGCACCGACGCAGCCTCGACTGGCTGGAGCGCGTGCGCGCCAGGGGCTTGCCGATCTACGGTCAGACCGGCACGATCCGCACCGGCTTCGCCTTCACGCTGGAACACTGGAACCTTTACGACGCCAGCCCGGCATGGCGTGAACTCACGACTGGCACGACAAAGGAAAAATTAGCCAAGATGCAAAACCCTGCCCTGCGCGAGGCAGTGAAACGGGAAGCGGAAGAAGCCGATCGGCGGCTGCAGGTCATTCAGGCTGGCGTCGGCGGCGCGATCCCCACCCTCATTGTCCAGAGCGACGGCGGCAAACCTGCACTGGAAAAATATGTCGGCAAGTCACTAGGGCAAATTGCCCAGGAAGAAAACAAGACGCCGATTGACGTGATGCTGGACCTCTCGATCGCCAGCGAGCTGAAAGTCGAATTCCTTGGGCCCAATAAAGGCTTTAACGCCCAGTACATGGCGGAGATGATCAACGACTCCGACTACACCTTCCCCGGCGTGTCGGACGGCGGCGCCCACACGAAGTTCTTCACTGGCGGCGCGTTTACGACCGACTTTCTCGCCTGGCTGGTGCGCGACGAGCAACGCATTACCCTGGAAGAAGCGCACTATCGCTTGTCCGCCCTACCCGCCAAAGCAGCAGGCTTCCGTGACCGCGGCGTGCTGCGTGAAGGTTGGGCTGCAGATGTGGTGGTGTACGACCTGAACGGATTGGGTATTGAACCGGACTGGATCGGTGAAATTGTCCATGACTTTCCTGGCGGCGAATGGCGCCGCGTGCAGCACGCCAAGGGTTATCATGCCATCATCGTGAACGGCGAGGTCACGTTCCAAGACGGTCAATGCACCGGCGCGCTTCCGGGTAGACTGCTCCGTCACGGGCGCAGCTAGAGAATGGATAATAACGTCAACGAACACTCAGAGCGCTAAGCACTCCCCCCTGGATTCCCTAAGGGAGCAGGGGGGAGTGTGTTTTGTGAAAAAGGAGAGGGGCAATGCAATACGATCTCGTGATCAAAAACGGCGTGGTAATTGATGGATCGGGGCTTCCGCGCTTCCGCGCCGATGTAGGAATCGTACACGGCAAAATCGCCGCCATTGGCCGCATCCGCGACCGCGCCAAAGAGATCATTGATGCGGAAGGTCACGTCGTCGCGCCGGGCTTCATTGACGGCCATACGCATATGGACGCGCAGGTGTTCTGGGATCCTCTGGGCACGTGCTCCTGCTGGCATGGCATCACCAGCGTAGTGATGGGCAACTGCGGGTTCTCGCTCGCGCCGTGCGGCGAAAAAGACAAACTTTTAGTGATGCGCAACCTGGAGCGCGCCGAGGACATCTCGCCTGAGGCCATGGAAGCCGGCATTCCCTGGAGTTGGACGACATATCCTGAATACCTTGATGCGGTAGATAAACTCCCCAAAGGGATCAACTATGCGGCGTACATCGGTCATTCCGCCCTCCGCACCTACGTCATGGGCCAGCGAGCATTCACGGACGCGGCAACCCCCGAAGACCTGGAAGCCATGAAGCGCGAAGTGCGCGACGCTATCCGCGCTGGCGCCATCGGTTTTACGACCTCGCGTACGCGCAATCATCAAACGCCGGACGGACAACCTGTGGCCAGCCGCCTAGCGACCTGGGATGAAGTGCGCCAACTCGTCGGCGTCATGGGGGAGATGAACGCCGGTATCTTTGAAATCGCCGGTGAAGATACCGATATTAATCCAGACCTGCGCCCGGATTACCTTGGCCGTCTGAAAGCCTTGGCAATTGAGACTGGCGTGCCGATCACTTTCGGCGTTTTCAGCCGTCGCTACGCGCCTGGACTGTGGCGAGAGTACCTGACGACTATCGATGAAACCGTCGCTGCCGGCGGGCGCATGTTCGCACAAGTGCACAGCCGCTCGATCAATGTGGTGTTGTCGTTCGAAACGGTCACGCCCTTCGACAAACTGCCGGTCTGGCGTGATATCCGTAAACTGCCATTGGTGGAACAGGAAGTAAAACTCCGCGACCCGGACATTCGTCGTCGGCTCGTTGAAGCCGTGCATCACATGTCTCGGGAATCCCAGCAGGGAGTCGGCGCTGAGCCGCGCAAAGCGAATTTCAAATGGCTGCTGGTGATGGAAAAAGCTACCCCGCCGTTCCGCTCGGTTGCCGAGATTGCCGAGCAGCAGCAAAAAGATCCGGTGGAAATCTTCATCGATCTGGCGTTGGCAAAACACCTGAAACAATTCTTTTTGCAGCCGCTAGTGAACGAGAACGAGGAGTATGCGCTCGAGATGATCAAACATCCCCGGGCGGTGGTCACCTTCTCGGACTCTGGCGCGCACGTCTCCCAAATCATGGATTCTTCGTTGCAGACGCATCTCTTAAGTTATTGGGTGCGCGAGAAACAGGCGGTGACTTTAGAAGACGCCGTCCGCATGCTGAGCTTCGTGCCGGCTTCGCATTGGGGTCTGACCGGACGCGGGTTGTTGCGCGAGGAGTATCATGCTGATGTTGTCATTTTCAACCCGGACACCATCGCTCCGCTCATGCCAGAGCTGGTCTATGACTTACCCGCCGGCGCTCGCCGCCTCAAGCAAAAAGCCGCTGGCGTTATGGCGACCGTCGTGAACGGCGAAGTCGTGCTGCGCAACAACGAACACACTGGCGCCTTGCCTGGGCAGTTGCTGCGCGGTCCCTTGGCGCGATAGGAAAAAAGGAGCCCTATGACTGGTCTCGTAGCAGGAAAAGTCGCCCTCATTACCGGAGCAGGTTCCGGCATTGGCCGAGCCTCTGCGCTCGCTTTTGCCAGAGAAGGCGCGAAAGTTGTGGTCGCTGACGTGATCGTGGAAGGCGGCGAAGAAACCGTGCGCTTGATCCAACAAGCCGGCGGCGAGGCGGTGTTCATGCGCGCTGACGTTTCACAGGCCGTAGAAGTCGAAGCGTTAGTCAAAAAAGCCGTCGCAACCTACGGACGGCTGGATTGTGCGCATAACAATGCTGGGATTGAAGGTCCAGGGGCCACGACGGTTGAGTACGCCGAAGCGATGTGGGACCGGGTGATCGCCGTCAATCTGAAAGGCGTGTGGCTGTGCATGAAGTACGAGATCACTGAAATGCTGAAGCATGGCGGCGGTGCGATTGTCAATACTGCCTCCACGGCCGGACTGGTTGGCTATCCGCGCGGGTCAGCGTATGTCGCCAGTAAACATGGCGTCGTGGGTCTGACAAAAACGGCGGTGTTAGAGTACGCCAAATCTGGCGTGCGCGTGAACGCCGTGTGTCCAGGCGCTATCGATACGCCAATGATGGGACGCATCACCGACCATCGTCCGCAGCGCGCCGCGCGCATGGCGGCGGCGGAACCCGTTGGCCGGATGGGGCAGCCAGGAGAAATCGCGGAAGCCGTCGTGTGGCTGTGTTCGGACGCCGCCTCGTTTGTCACCGGACACGCTATGGCGGTTGACGGCGCTCTGACCGCACAGTGAGGAGAGTAGATCCGTGCACGCTCAGCGCATGTTCATCTGCGCATAAACGACGAAGGCTTTTTAGAGCGCGCCAGCTCTGTACTGTAGGGGCGAGGTCACCTTGCCCCTACTCATCCGTTAAACGACCACCTTGACTCGTCCTCCTCAGGGGTCGATCCTTGCCGTCGCATACCCGCTGAGCACCTCAACGCCATCTTGATTCACCGTTGAAACAGTCAGATCTACAAAGTGCTTACCGCCTTCTTCCCTGATCGCCTCTACTGTTGCTTTTGCCGTGAGAGTGTCGCCTGGCCATACCTGGCGCGTAAACCGCACCCCGTATTTCGTCAGGCGACCGTCTCCCACATAATTCGTTAACATTTTCCCGGTCATCCCCATAGTCAGCATACCATGCGCAAAAACGCTGGGATATCCGGCGATTTTCGTCGTGAATACCTCATCCGTGTGCACGGGATTATAGTCCCCTGAAGCGCCTGCATATTGCACGAGTCGAGTGCGGGTAAGATTCTCAACAATCTGTTCTTGATAGGTATCGCCTACCTTGAGTGCTCGCGCCGATAATGCCATATGTGATCCCCCTAGTTTTGATCGACCGGCCGTTCCGTACGAACGCCAACACTGCGAGCCGTAATGACCAGCTCCCCATTCTGATCGCGATATTCGGTCACGGTTTCGCTGAAGAGCAGCTTCCCCGATCGGCGTCCTTCTTTTTCCCAGGTCTTCCCTGGCTTTACCGTCGCCGTCAACACGTCGCCTGGTTTGATATGACGATGATATTCAAAGTG
>DATLYA010000326.1:0-9811 GCA_035575235.1 Candidatus Methylomirabilota bacterium | reverse complement strand
CCTCACGGTTCCCATCTTTCGCCCCACGCCTTACCTCTCTCCCGCCTTCGACGGCACGCGGCTGGTGATCACCTGATCAATCAAGCCGTATTCTTTCGCCTCCTGGCTGCTCATAAAGCGGTCACGGTCCGTGTCTTGTTCAATGCGTTGCAGCGGCTGGCCGGAGTGCTTACTCAAAATCTGGTTTAAATCTTCACGCATGCGCAAAATTTCTCGGGCGTGAATGCTAATATCCGAAGCTTGCCCTTCAACTCCGCCCCAGGGTTGATGAATCATAATACGAGCGTGAGGCAGGGCAAAGCGTTTGCCCTTAGCGCCGGCGGCCAGCAGTAGCGCAGCCATACTGGCCGCCTGGCCAAAGCACAGCGTAGAGACATCCGGTCTGACATATTGCATGGTGTCGTAGATCGCCAGGCCCGCGGTGACCGAGCCGCCCGGAGAGTTGATGTAGAAAAAGATGTCTTTGTCCGGGTCCTCTGATTCAAGGAAAAGCAACTGCGCGGTCACCAGCGCGGCGAT
Organism: Candidatus Methylomirabilota bacterium; assembly: GCA_035575235.1. Classification (GTDB taxonomy): domain Bacteria; phylum Desulfobacterota; class Binatia; order Bin18; family Bin18; genus SYOC01. Next base: position 9,292 of record DATLYA010000326.1, on the reverse strand, counting down.
CTCATCCGTGACCGGCGTGCCCAGAATGACGATACGATCCCTCAGCAAACGGGAGTACAGATCATACGCTCGCTCGCCTCGTCCTGTGACTTCAATGACTGTTGGTGGGTATGTGACCATAGCGGAGCAAACTGTAGCGCAATCCGTTGGTTCTTACCAGCAATGTCCTCTTTTCTTGACAAGCACGGCGCGGGCTCTCACAATACGCCAACACTCAGGCCGTGAAAGAAGGGAACGTAATGGAATTTGGTGTTTGTGTCGCCTCAAAAATTGATGAGATCGGGTACATCACGCATGCGGAGAATCTGGGCTATTCACACGCGTGGGTGGCGGATAGTCAGATGATCTGGTCCGACTGCTACGCCGTGCTGGCGCTGGCCGCGCAACAGACGCGCAAAATCAAACTCGGCACGGGAGTGTCGGTTGCCGGCACGCGGCTCGCTCCCGTCACCGCGAACAGCATCGCCACGATCAACCGGCTCGCGCCGGGACGCACTTTTTTAGGCATTGGCACGGGCAACACCGCTATGCGCCTGATGGGCCACAAGCCGATGAAGCTGCGTGAATTTGGCGATTACCTGCGCGTGTTGCGCGGACTTCTGCGCGGCGAGGAGACCGAGTACACGTGGCAAGGACAGACCCTGCCGATTCAATTTCTCATGCAGGAGTATAAATTTATCGAACTCGAGCAGCCGATTCCGATCTACGTCTCTGGGTTTGGCCCTAAGGCGCAAGCCCTGGCGGGGGAGTATGGCGATGGGCTGGTGCTGTCAATTCCGCCTGATCCTGGATTCATGCATCGTGCGCTGCGCAACGCTGGCGCCGGAGCGGCGCGCGCGGGACGGTCGCTGGACAATTTTTACACCTGTTCTCTGACCACTGCTGTCATTCTTGAACCGGGCGAATCGCTTACCTCTGAACGAGTGCTGCGGGAATGCGGCGCGTTTGTGATCGCTTCGTTGCATTACTCCTATGATAAAGTCCGTCAGCTGGGCGGCGACGCGCCGGCGCATCTACGCAAAAGTTGGGACGAGTACAGCAAAATGATCGAAGCCGTGCCGGAGCGGCGACGCCACCTGCGGATTCATGCCGGGCATTGTACGTATTTGTTGCCGGAAGAAGCGAAGTTCGTCACGCCGGAATTGATTAAATCAACGTGTCTGGTAGGAACGCCGGAAGAGATCATTGATCAGATCAAGAGGCTTGAAAAAGCAGGCTTGCATCAAATCATGATTCTGCCATCCTTTGAGACGCAATATCGCGTGCTTGAAGATTTTGCGCGCAAGGTGATGGAGAAGTTGTGAAGAGAGCAAAGGGGCCAGGGATTTGGGGCTGGCGAGGGAAAGCTCGTATTTCATGCATGGATTGTGTAGAATTGTCATTCTGAGGCCGCAGGCCGAAGAATCTCCTGTTCAGTCCCTCTGGCGGTGCGAGATTCTTCGCCTTCGCGGTGCTTCGGCGCAGAATGACGCACTTCATCTTTACTGCGACGGCCTATTCGTGCATTCTTCTCCCAAGTCTCAATTCTCAAGCCCCAAAAGGAGAATACATGAGCACTGAACATCAACAGGCTACAGAGCAAGTTCCCGGCTCCTGTTTTTGTGGAGCTGTGCAGTTTGCAATCTCCCTGCCAACGCTTTTTTGCGCCCACTGTCACTGCTCGATGTGTCGCCGCATGCATGGCGCGGGCTATGTAACGTGGATTGGCGTGCCATACACGCAGTTTCAGGTGGTGTCCGGGAAAGAACATCTCACCGTGCATCACTCGTCTGATCATGGCTGGCGCTCATTCTGCAATACATGTGGCAGTTCGCTGTTCTGTGAATCAACCCGCCATCCCCAGCACATCGATATTGTTCTGGCGAATCTGAACGGGAAGATCGACCGCGCCCCCCAGGCTCACTACTATTTCTCGGATCGGGTGGAATGGATTGAAGCGGTGGACGATCTCCCGCGGTTCGGCGGGGAGAGCGGGATGGAGCCGTTGCATAAGAATTAGCTGTAGGCGTACGCAGCGCGCTGTCCCAGCTACTTGGCGAAGGGAACGCCGAGGTCTTTACAGATCTTTCTTGCCAAATCGTCGTCAATCTCGTTGTGTCGCGGCACTGCCGAGCGCTTGTTTTAGCTGGGATTATGCCGCCAAGAGCGCCGTTCCCCTTCACGAAGAAGCTCGCATCCTTGGGCGCTGAGGTGGCGGAGTAATTTTCCTCTCTATAGAATAATAGGTTCTTCCGCGAATCCAGCTCCCGCCGCCTCGATGGCCTCCTGGCGGTTAAACTCTAATGCTTCTCGAAGGGTTATTTTTAGACTTTCCAGTAGTTCTTCCTTTGTTGCCTCCTGACAATTAACGCCAGGCGCCTCCTCAATCCATCCAATCCACCACTGTCCCTTCTGTTTAATGACGGCAGTGTAATGTTCTTGCATCAGTCTTTCCTCTTGCATTGAGAAAATAGCAATATATGGAGAAGTGCGGAATGTACTCTGTCTCATCAGATTGCCCGGCGAATCAACGACGGCTTCAGCCCCCGCACGCTTGTCTGACCGCACAAGGCAAGGCTTGTTTCTAATTCGTCTCGAAGAAGCTGTAAGGTCCGGTTCACTCCAGCGGCGCCGTCGGCGGCGAGCCCCCACAGCATCGTGCGGCCCATGGCGACAAGGTTCGCTCCCAAGGCAAGGGCTTTAATCACGTCTGTCCCGCGTCGGAAGCCGCCGTCAATAACAATCTCTGCGCGTCCAGCGGCGGTTTCAACAATTTCCGGTAATACGTCAATCGTCGCTTGCGCGGAATCTAACTGTCGTCCGCCGTGATTGGAAATCCAGATGATTTCCACGCCGGCATCAACGGCGAGCTTTGCATCCTCCGCCGTCATGATGCCCTTGATACCCAGGGGTACGCGAAGAATGCTGCGCAGCCAGGCGACATCGTCCCAGGTAAGCCGCGCTTGATAGTCCATATCCGGCGGCTGCGCGTTCGGAGCCAGTTTGCGGGCTTCGCGCGGATCGAACCGCAAATGCAGGTCGCGCTCGCGTCGCCCGTAGCGCTGTAGATCAACAGTTAAGCAGACCGCGCGGTAACCTGACTCCTCCACCCGCGCGAGCAATTCCTGCGCCCATGAACGCGGGCCGCCAAAATACAATTGAAAAATCAGCGGACCTTTTGCCGCCTGCGCGACTTCTTCAACCGGCCAACCGGTCACGCCGCTGACGACAGCGAGATTCTTACTAGGCGCTGCGCCGCGCACCATCTCCACATCACCCTGCGGATGAAACAGAATCAGGCTGCCCATCGGGGCAATGGCGATAGGCAAGGGCAACTCCATGCCGAGAAAGGTCGTGGTAAGATCAACGTTCCGCACATCGACCAACACGCGCTGACGAATCGCCAGCCGTTGAATCGCCTGGCGATTACGGCGTAAAGTGGTTTCCGTTTCCGCGCCGCCCGCGCCAAAGGCCCACGGACCGGGCGGCAACAATTGTTTGGCGGCGCGGCGGATTTCCGGCAAAGTCATGAAGCGTTCAGGCATGAAGGATTCCTTTCTTTTCTTCTCATCTTCCCTATTTCGGCGCTGCGGTCTTTATGAAGACGCGCCCCGCCCTGATGAATTTTGCCAGCCAAGTTCGATACTGTCCGCAGCCTTCGTAGGGGCACGGCGCGCCGTGCCCCTACATTAGAAGAGCTCCTTGTCTGCCAGAGTGTGATTGCCGATTTTGCTCGTCTAAAGTTCATTAGAAGAATAAATTCACCAGCGTGCCACAGACGGATCGCTACCCGGCCAGCACAACATCCACCAGCGCCGCCTTGCCTTCTCGCACAGCGTCGATGGCGCGTCGGAGAGCGGAGCCAATCTGTCCCGGATCTTCTACCATCTCGCCATAGCCGCCGAAAGCGCGTGCAAGCGCGGCATAGTCGGGATGCGGGGTAATCGGCGCGCCATAAAAGGTATCCGTCTGCACCGCCCAGCCTTGGGGATAAAGTTGTTGTGTACCTAGTTTCATAGACAGGTAGCTTTGGTTGTTAAAGAGCACAGTAAGCGTCGGCAGGCGATATTCTTGCGCACAACCAAAGGCGGGAACGACAGGATTGTAATTGAACGAACCGTCGCCGATCAGCGACACGACTAACTTCTCCGGCGCCGCACTTTTGACGCCTAATGCAATCCCCATTCCTAAGCCCAACCCGCCGCTTAACCCGCTCACGTAGCCGCCCGGCTGCAGGGACTCCAACTGTTGAAAAATAGCGGCGCGCGAGGTGATGGTTTCCTCTACGACGATAGCATCCGGAGGAAGCGCCTGGTTGATCTCGTGACACAGCCAGCGCGTATCAATAGGTTTCTGCGTGCGCGCCGCCAGCGCCGCGTCTTTCCAAGCCTGACGACGCGCCTGATTCCGCGCGCTCCACTGCGCCAGGCGCTGCTGGCGTTGCTGGACGAACCCTTCATTCCGCGCGACTCTTTCTTTGACTAAATTGATGAGATCACCGAGAGCGCTGGTCACTTCACCGACAATGCATTCGTCGGTTTTATATCCCCAGTAAGGAGCGTCGGCGCGGAGCGGGTTCTCATCAATGACAACGACTTTCGTTTCTGGGCCAGGACCCGCCGACGGCGGATACCACGGTCCGATAACCGCAGGCATGAGGATGAGGTCCGCCTCTTTGAGATACGGTAATGCATCGAACCCGCCGTGCAGCACGTGCGTGCGCGGAAAATTAACGAACCCAGGCCCTTGCGATTCCACCACTGGCGCGCCTACGAGTTCGGCCAGTTCTACGAGCTTCTGTACTGCTTCGGGGCGTTGCCCGGCGTACTCGGAGATGATCACCGGGGTGCGACTCTCCGTCAGTAGCCGTGCAACCGTGTCCAGGCTCTGCGCGTCCGCCCGGGGCGCGGTCGGCAACGCGTATGATGACGGCGCTGAGGCGAGCGTTTCCTCTACCAGATGTTCAAAAGGAATCGAGAGGAACACCGGCCCCTTGGGCGAGGCCATAGCTAACTGACAGGCGCGATGCACCGTGCCAGGCAGCACGACTTTAGTGTTCACGCCAAAGCTCCATTTGACGTAGGGGTCTGCCATGCGCGCCGGTCCGCCGCGATCCGCAAGGAAACGCTGCCACTGGAACCCGACGTAATCGCCGCCGCCCTCGCCAAAACCCACGGACTCGCCGGCGCAGACCAGCATAGGGGTTTGTTCGTGATAGGCCGCACGCAGCGCCATGGCGCCATGCAGAGCGCCGACAGTGGTATGCAGGAGAACCACCGGCAGCCGTCCCGTCACTTTGGCGTAGCCCATCGCCATGCCGATAGCCAGGGTTTCGTGGCGTGTATTGACATACTGTGGGCCTGGCCGTCCTTGCGCCTTTTGTTTCGCCAGTTGCTCCCACAGCGGCGGCCACTCCGAGCCGGGAGAGGCGAATATGTATTCAATGTTATAGTTCCGCAAAATATCGAGCATGACTTCGGCGCCGCTAGGTCGTTGAGGATTGGGCATATTCCACCTCCATAAAGTTCAAGACAAGGATCACGCCATGTTAGTCTGCAGCAGCGGCTGCGTTATTGACGGCCGCCGTGCGCGCCATGAATTCCTCTGTGGTCATGACATGCGCAGTCGAGACCGAAAGAATCACCAGAGTCGCGCGGTGCACCTCTGCGGCGGACATGCCACCCTGGCCGACATCGGGATAATCGAACGTTGCGGTGGCGTCGGAAAGGAAAACAACTTTGTAGTCGCGAAACAAGGCGTCGCGCGCGGTGGCGTGACAACAGTTTTCGGTGGTGACGATGCCGTGATGGTCCGTCACGGCATGGCGGATGAGCTGATTATGGACATCCAGCAGGCGCAGCATGCGGGCTTCATTGCTGCCCATGTGGCGGCTGAAGCCGACGATGTCGGTGAACATGATCGCCGCCAGCTTGCGGACTTCATGCGGCGCTTTGTTTGTCTCCGCGCTCATGGGGGCGATTATGCGGCGCATTGTACCCCGCTGTCAAATAGCACCCTCGAACCTGTACGCTTGAGAAAAAACCCCCACATGCAGTATGAGAGAGACATGCCGAGTCACCGACAAGCAGCGAATACTTCGCCGACCGCAATAAAGGCCCTGGAAGAAGTGCGTCGGATTGTTCGGGAGACCGTCGGTTCTGAAAATGCCGACGTGCATCTCTTCGGCTCCTGGGCGCGCGGGGAGGCGACACGTCCCTCTGACATCGATATCGCTATTGATCCTCGCGAAACGCTCCCGCGCGGGACGCTCGCGCGATTGCGGGAACGGTTAGAGGAAAGTCATGTACCGTATCGCGTTGATGTCGTTGATTTACGGAGAACCGATTCAGAGTTCCGCCGTCGCGTGTTGACCGAGGGGATTCCGTGGAACGATTGAACGAGCGCCTCGTCGTAGCAAGACGGGCGTTGACCACTTTTCAGGAACTGCTGGGGCTTGAACAGCCTTCTCGGGTTGAGCGAGACGCCGCTATGCAACGCTTTGAATACACCTGTGAAGCGGTGTGGAAAGCCGCGCAGCGCTATCTTCAGGAAGTGGAAGGAATCAGCGTCGGTTCTCCCACAGGCAGCATCCGCGCAAGCCGCGACGTGGGACTCATTACCGATGAACAGACAACCCTCGGTCTCGAAATGATAGATGACCAAAACCTGACTGTGCACACCTACAATGAGTCCCTGGCCGAGGACATTTACCGTCAACTTCCCTCGTATGGTAGTTTCCTTGCGGCGTGGCTGACGGCAATGGAGACGCGAGTGACGCCGCAGGAGCCCAATGGTTAGTTGAGCGTCTATCGTTTTCGTTAACAGCGGTAACTATTTTACTCACGTCATCTTCCCTGGAACTTCGGCTTAGGTTTCTCGACAAAGGCGCGCACACCCTACTTCCTCATCAAATCCATCGCCGCCAGCCCTTCCAACGCGAGCCCATAGCCAAGATCATCCAGCATCAGGCGTTTGAGCTGCTGGGTCATGGCGACTCGCGCATAACGAAGCGTAAGCGGCGGTTGCTTGATCAGCTGCTCAGCCAGCTCCCAGGCGCGCGGCAACACTTTGTCTTTTGGCAAGACTTCGTTGACTACGCCCAGACGCAACGCTTCTTGGGCGGATATTTTCTGGCCGGTCAGCAAGAAGTAGCGTCCTCGGTTTGCGCCAAGCAGCAACGGCCACACCAGATGGACGCCATCGCCTGGGACCACGCCATTTTTGAAGTGCGGCGCGTCCTGAAAGTCCGCGGTCTCCGACGCGATCACAATATCGGAGAGCACGGCGATTTCCGCGTGAATCAGCGCTGGACCGTTGACCGCAGCAATGACCGGCGCTTCGATGTCAAGTAGATTCATTAACAAGCGTTTGCCTTCCCAGTAAATTTTGTCCCAGCCGCGCGGCGTGCCGATTGCGCCGAAACTCTGAAAGTCGATCTCCGCGCAAAACGAGTCGCCGACGCTGGTTAAGATCACAACTTTGTTTTCAGGGTCAGCGCCAAGATCGGCGCACGCATAGGGCAGCTCGCGGTGGATGCTCTCATTCCATACAAGCGAGTTGCCTTTATTATGCAGCGTCACTTCAAGAATGCCGTTGCGGCGTTGCATGCGAATGTCTTGATATTTGTTGGCGTACTCTTCGAGATGGGGCATAGTGTGGTCCTCCTTTGTCTGCAGACAGACGTTAACGCCTGGAGTCCCTTGTGGTCAAGAGAAAGGAGGAGACCTGGTGCGTGATACGTAGTGCGTGAAGTCTCTATGACAGCGAAGAAGCTTGCACTTGGGTATCACGCACTGATTGAGGCGAATCCCACGCCAGGAAAGAGCGCCGACCTTATTTCTGCGCCGCAAGTGGACGCTCAAAACGCATGGACGACAAGTCGTGTTCGTGAAGCGGCCGGTCGAGAGCAGCGAGCACGTCTTAAGGACCTGCAAATTGAGCTACCCCCTATCAAGACGGATCTCACCCTTATCAAATGGCTGCTCGGTCTGTTGCTGGGTGGCGTCGTTGTCTTATTGCTAAAGGCGTTCTCTCCTTTTTAGGTCTGTGGCTCCAGGCGCTGAGAACTTGCGAGAGACTGGGGAAAAGGAGTAGAGAGAAGACTGCTTGCCGGCAAGAGCAAGCAAGGAGGATGCGCTATGATCCATACTCTGTACTTCATCACTCGCAAACCTTCTCTCAGCGACGCCGAGTTTCATCGCTACTGGAAAGAAGTCCACGGCCCCATCGCCAAAAAGATTCCCCAACTCAAGCGGTATATTCAGAGCCATCGCATTCCGTTTCCTGGGCAGAATTCACCGTATGACGGCGCCGCCGAAGCCTGGGTGGAGGACGAAAAGGCGTTGGCCGCGCTGCGCCAGAGTCCGGAATATCTCAATGGCGCGTTGGCGGACGAACCGAATTTCATCGATATGTCGCGGGTCGAATGGTTAATGACCAACGATCATGTCATAATCGATGGCCCACAGTCGCCGCAATTCGTGAAGATGATCTTCGCGCTCAAACGCCAACCGGGTTTTTCGCTTGCGGACGCCCGCAAATATTGGCTCGACGTGCACGGGCCGATTGTCGCTAAGCTGCCAGGGCTGCGGCGCTACGTACAGTGCCACACCATTGACGCGGCGTACGCTTACGCCGAGCCGCGCTGGGACGGCGTCGCCCAACTCTGGGCGGATGATGTGGCGGCGCTGCAGAGTATGCTGGACTCCACGGAGTTCAAGGAAGGCTCGTGGCCGGATGCGGCAAAATTCATCGACATGAGCACCATTGCTAGTTTCGTGGCGCAGGAGCATCAGGTGATTGTGTAAGCACCGCCGTTAGAGCATTCATCGCGCTGTGAGAAGGCGAGGGCGCCGGTCCGGCCCTGGCGGGCTCGGCGCTCGGTGGCGCTGTCATTCTTGCTTGCCGCAGCCGTCTTGTCGCGCCTTTGCTCTGTAGGGGCGAAGTTTTTGCCAAGCGCATGCATACAGGATAGATGGAATCATCGCCCCTGCTTCGCCCCTGCTCTCTATTTCACCATCCTCTTCGGTAAAGGATGCTCATAGCCCACGAGCGGATGCGGACGATAGGGGGCTTCCAGAGCTGCAACTTCCTCGGCGCTAAGCTTCATATCGACGACCGCGAAAATCTCTTTGAGATGCTGCAGTTTCGTGGCGCCGACAATCGGCGCCGTGACGCCTGGCGCTTGCAGAATCCACGCGCAGGCAATCTGGGTCGGCGTGACGCCGCGCTCCTTGGCGATCTGTTGCGCCACAAGGGCAATCTCGTAATCATTCTCATGGAAATACAAATTCCTGGCGACTTTATCGGTCTG
>DATLYA010000325.1:0-6617 GCA_035575235.1 Candidatus Methylomirabilota bacterium | reverse complement strand
AGGAATCGGTACGCTCACATTCATGTTGGATTAAGGCGTTGGCCATTGAGGCATTGCTCCATCTTCAGCCAGTTTGCTGAGAGATTGTTCTCACTTGCCTATTGTCGACTGTGTGGTAAAGGATCTCTTCGGTTGTCACTCGAAGAATCTTTCCCATGCGGTGCGCCTTTGTGCGAAACTCCAGACGAGGTAGCAACGCTCGCAAAGATGAAGGAAGCTCTCGAACCCTGGAGTCAGGCAAGGGGAAACACGCAATACAATATCGCCGGTCTGCCGTTACTCTACGCCAAAAATCTCGGTCATTGATTGTGACAAAGGTTGGTTGGGCCTGATGGCGCAGCAAGTCGGGAATTGCTTCATCTTTGATGACTGAATGCGGACGAAGATCCATAATGAACTGAACAGGGCCTCGATACCATCGTGCAATATCATGCTCCAGGTCACGCCCTAATAATTGTTCATCCAATACAATCATCAGGGAACTGGTTCTAATTCTGGTAATGTCTTGAGAAATTCGGCAGTGACTAACCGTACTGCTTCCATGATAGCTGCGCGCGAGACTCGCCCACGATATCCCTTAACGATGGCGTCAATACTCTCGCCAGCCGCCAGTCGTTCGAGAGCCCCCGCGATTTCAATGCGTGTATATTTGAATGTTGGGCGACCTCCACAAACGCCGATTGCTCGCACAACGTAGTCGCCCAGGGGATAATAATGGTACGGTTCGCCATTAACGATCTCTGTTATAAGTGTAGCCATCGGCAATCATCCTTATACGCCAAAAGTCATTACATTATGAATTAAATTCTGCGTTGATCCATCTCACAGTCCATCATCTTCCGCCAAGCATTCATATGACTCAATCGCTCAATGACTTAATTCTTCAAGCAGCGCCTTTGCTTCTTGCAAGTCTTTGGTGTCAAAGCCTTCGGTGAACCAGTTGTAGATCTCGGCCAGCATGATGTGCGCCTCGTGTTGCTTGCCTTGTCGCTGCCATAACCGAGCGAGACTCATCATGGCGCGTAGCTCTAAGGACTTCGCCTGCTGCTTACCTGCAATTTCAATCGCTTTATGAAAGCACTCCTCCGCTTCTTTGAACTTTGAACCTTGAACGTTCAACTGCTGGAGCGTCAGCTCGCCGTTCACCCGATACAACTCAGCTTCACTGACACGTATGCCGATTCTGTCTACGAAAGCAAGCCTCTCCGCTAATACAGTCAGCCCTTCCTCTATCCGTCCTATAGCGCTATACGCTTCGGCCAGGAGAGCAGACGTAAACAGAGTCTGCATTTGGCGCATTTTAGCAACGCCCTCTTGCACCTGTCCCTGCTCGGCCAGCGCCCAGCCCTGCACCATCGTCCCCCATGCCTGCCAGAATGGCAATCCTTGCTCTGTTGCCAAGGTTATCACCGCCTCTGCCCGCTCTTGCGCAAGCTGCCCCTCTCGCCGAAAGCAATGCAACATGGCGGCGCTCCCTAAGGCATAGGCTAAGCTAAAAGGGTGAGACAACTCTTTGGCTAAGGCCAATGCTTCATGATTTCTCTTCAGAGCTTGGTCCGGGTAGCCAAGAATCCACGGGGCCCAGGTTGCGTAGCATAGACAATCCACCCTCGGGTCGAGTGCAGGGGTGTCAGAGCGAGGGTGCAGTTGGGGATCATACAGCACAAGCGCCTGCTCCGCATGTAACCAAGCCGAGGTCAATTCTCCAAGATTGTACAGGGTCCACCCGAGCGCTACGTGAGCTCGCGCGAGGAGAGAGGGGTCGCGGACGCTTTGGGCCACCCGCATCAGCTGCTCTGTCAACTCACGCCCCGTCTGTAACTCCCCCCGGAGAAAATAGAACGTCCACAGTCTGTACAGCACAGGGAATAGCTGGGGGGCTCCCCTAGCTGCTGGCACAGGGCCTGAGCCCGAAGAACAGTTTTTCCACCTCTAGGGCTGTATAGCCCTTGACCGTACTTAGGGCGACACTCAGAGTCAGTTGCAGCGTAAGTTCTTGCTGGGCGCGCTCGGGAGTGTCCGGTAGGGTTTTGAGTAACTCCAGTCCCTTGGTGAGGTGACTTGCTGCTTCTGCATTGGCCGAACGCTGCACAGCGAGCTGTCCTGCCCGCTCTGCCAGTACGGAATCGCCTGCGCGATCAAACCAGCTTCGGTATAGTGACGCGCCAGCAGCTCCGGCTTATTCTCTTTGATTTCAGCGAATCGATCTTCTAGCACATAAGCAATCTGGCGGTGATATTGCTGCCGTGTGCTTTTGAGCAAGGACTGATAAGCAGTGTCCTGAATCAGCGCATGCTTGAAGAAATATCGTGCCTGCGGCGCCAGCCCGCGCTGATAGACCAATGTCGCTTCTACTAATTGCTGCAAGCCGTGCTGCAGTCGCTCTTCATTCACTGGCGAGACAGCGCGGAGAAGTTCGTAGGAGAACTCCCGCCCAATGGTCGCGCCTAGTTGAGCAATTTCTTTGGCTGTGCCAAGCCGATCGAGCCGGGCCATAAGCGCGTCTTGGAGGGTCGAGGGAATCCCGAGCGGTAGGGGCACGGCGCGCCGTGCCCCTATGATCCCCCCACCCTGTCCCTCTCCTACAAGGGAAGAGGGGACCTGTTTTTGCAGCGCCTCTATAATCTCCAACCCTGCACGCACGGCCCGTGCGGCGCCATCTTCATGCGCCACAGGATAGCCAACGTAGACCAGCAATCCGTGTTTTACGGAACCTCTAAACATTCCATAATCTGCTCCGCCACTTCCAGCGCCTGCAGCCCATCCCGCCCACTCACAATTGGTTCGCTACGATCACGCACGGCGCGCAGGAAGGCGCGGATTTCTTCTTCCAGCGCATCTTCCCCGCTTACTTCACGCTCTTCGTAGGTGAGATTCGGTAAACTGCCTGCTGGCGGGGTTGGATCACGCCGACAGATACGAATGCGGTGTTCTCCGTAATCGACGACGATATACGTATCAGGCTGAAACAGCCGCATTTTGCGTTCGCGTTTGAGTGCGACGCGGCTGGCGGTGATGTTGGCAATGCAGCCCGAGGCGAAGCGCAGCCGGGCGTTGGCGATGTCCGGCTCTTTAGTTAACACCGGCACGCCGAAGGCTTCCATAGAAGTCACAGGGGACCGCACGAGACTCAAGATCACATCAAGGTCATGAATCATCAAATCCCGTACGACATCGACGTCCGCGCCGCGCTCCACAAATGGAGCCACTCGATGGCACTCGATGAAACGAGGGGCGGTGAGAATGCCTGTGAGGGACCGTAGCGCTGGATTGAATCGCTCCAAATGTCCAACCTGAAGAATGCGTCCATGCTGTGTGGCAAGCTCCACCAAATCTCGCCCTTCGGCCCTCGTCGCCGTCATGGGTTTTTCAACTAAGACATCGATGCCGTGCCGCAAAAAATCCTGCGCCACGGTGTAGTGCAACTGCGTTGGGACCGCCACGCTCACGCAATCCACCAGTCCGAACAAATCGCAATATTCTGCAAAAGCACGCGTATGACACTCCTCAGCAATTGCGGCAGCGCGAGTAGGATCGACATCAACCACGCCAACCAGCGTGACGTGAGGGAGCGCCGCGTATTTTTGCGCATGGAAGCGGCCCAGGTAGCCTACGCCAACCACTCCCACGCGTAATGGTGGATGCGTGCTCATGCTTTGGCGATGACCTCTTCTGAGAATTTTTCCATTTTGGGGTAGAGCTCCGTGTCAAACTTCGACCGTGGGATGAATCCTGGTGCAAAAGTCATCAGTCGATGCACGCCGGCATCGGCAAACTGCTTCACGATATCCAACGTCAGTTCCAGGCCGGGTTGCGGCGCAATGGTAATCTCCAGCCTGGAAAAATCACGTCCTGCTTTTTCCGTCAGCTCTTTCAGCAACGCAAGCTGGGGTTTGATGCTTTCTGGCGTGTAGCGGAAGCCAAACCAACCATCGCCGAGTTCGGCGACGCGTTTCAAGGCCGGACGGCTCTCGCCGCCAAAGATAATGGGCGGGTGGGGTTTCTGCACCGGTTTGGGACTGAATCCTAACGGTGGGAAGCTGTGGAACTTGCCTGAGAACTGTGGCGTTTCTTCCGTCCACAGTGTTTTCATCATCGCAATAGCTTCGCGCGTGCGCGCGGCGCGATCCTTAAATGACATGCCTACCGCATTAAATTCGTCTTCCAGCCAGCCGATGCCAATGCCAAATAAAAGCCGTCCTTGCGAGAGGACATCGACGCTCGTCGCTGCTTTCGCCGCAGCAAGTGAGTTGCGGAGTGGAAGCACGAATACGCCTGTACCGAGCTTGATCGTTTTGGTGCACGCGGCAATGAAGCCAAGTGCGACAAAAGGGTCATGCAGTGCAGCTCCAGGACCGCCGGGGAATTTCCCATCAGCGGAGTAGGGGTAGCGGGCGGTGATTTCAACCGGAACTACCAGATGTTCGGGAATCCATACTGATTCAAAACCCAATGCTTCTGCTTTCTGCGCGACCTGGACAAGCACTTCCGGGCGGGCGGTTGATCCACTGCCCACGCCGCTCAGCGCGAATTTCATAGCGCCTCCTTTTCCCACTGGGCGAGAATGATATTTCTGTTCTTGCTCCCTTATGCGAAACCTTTTATGTGTGCAACCGGTCTGCCTGTGTAGGCTGGAAAAGTGAGGACGAGCAATGGAGTATCCTCGGCTACGGTACATTCAAGCATCTCCGGTGGACATGGACGGCGGCTCACGCGTGCTCATTAGCGACCCGCTCCATTTTGCCAAAGGACCACTCGTGATGCCTGCGGTTACGTACTTCATTATCAGCCATTTTGATGGCCAGCATTCTATAGTGGATATTCAAGAAGCGTTTGCCAAACGCTTCGGGCAAATCCTTTCGCGCGACAAAATCGAAGACCTCATTGCTCAACTTGATCAATATCACTATCTCGATAGTGAACGCTTTCGCCGTGAAGTACTTGAGGCGTTCTATCAATCGCCCGTGCGTGAAATGGCGCATGCCGACACCTGCTACTCCTCGAAACCGGAGGAGTTTACCAGGCAGGCGATGGAACTGTTTAGTCAGAGCGGCGGTCCAGGACTTCCGTCCCCCCATGGACAGCAACATCCTCCCCTGCGTGGGATTATCGCGCCGCACATTGATCTCCGGTTTGGCGGTCCCTGTTACGCCTGGGCCTATAAAGAACTGGCCGAGCGATGCGACGCCGACTTGTTCATTCTGCTCGGTACGTCGCATTACAGCATGAACCCGGCTCATCTGTTCATTGCTACGGAGAAGGACTACAACACGCCACTCGGGTTGGCAAAGACGGATCGCAATTTTCTACGTGCCTTGCAACAACGGTATAATGGTGACTTATTTGCTGAGGAGATTCTTCATCGTGTAGAACATTCGCTAGAATTTCAGGCGTTGTTCCTCCAATATGTGTTTGGCGGCGCGCGGGAATTTTCGATCGTTCCTATTTTGGTCTCCTCTTTCCATCATGCGGTGCTGTCCCAAACGCCGCCAGTGGAAGACGAACGCATCGGCTCCTTCATCACTGCGCTCAAAGAGACGATTGCCCAGACTGGCCGCAAAGCGTGTTTTGTCGCCGGCGTGGACTTTGCGCATGTCGGGCGACAATTTGGCGATAAAGGACCACTGACAAGGGAAACCATCGAATGGGTCGAAGCGGAAGACCGTCGCTTGGTCCAGTCGTTAGAGCACGTTGATCACGCGGACTTTTTTGCTCAGATCGCTAAGGATGGCGATCAGCGCCGCGTGTGCGGCTTCGCGCCGATGTACACATTCTTGCACGTCATTGAGGCAAACGCAGGGAAGCTGCTCAAATACGGCTGCGCGACTGACATGTATCCCGAATCGTTGGTGAGTTTTGCCAGTCTGGCGTTTTACTGAACGGCGACGCCTGGTTTGCACAGATTGTCATTCTGAGGCTACAAGCCGAAGAACCTCAAGCGATCACTGTCTTACCATGAGATTCTTCGCCTCCGCCCGGCTTCGGCTCAGAAGGACACTTCTTCTCTTTCAGAGAAAGCCTTTGATGGACGCGCCCTAGGGTTCTTCTAATGAATTTTGACAGCCAAGTTCGATACTGTACGCAACCCTCGCAGGGGCACGGCGCGCCGTGTTCCTACGGCGCAGAGCTCTTGGGCTGCCAGAGGGTGAGTGCCGATGTTGATCGGCAAAGTTCATGGGGGCTGACTCTTGCTTCGCTTTCTTTTCGCTGGCATAACAGTGGAAGGAGATCTATATGATTCTGACGCGTAGACAGAAGGAAATCTGGGACTATCTGGAAGATTACATTGCCGCCCATGGCTATGCGCCGACTCTGGAAGAAATTGGCGCGCATTTCGGCCTTTCCTCGTTGGCGACCGTGCATAAGCACCTCACTAACTTAGAGCGGAAGGGGCTGATTGCACGGAAGTGGAATCTGAGCCGCGCCATTGAGATCACTCCGCCGCAGAAATCAGCGAAAGCGATTGAGCTCCCGCTGCTTGGCCGTGTCGCCGCCGGCGCGCCAATCGAAGCAGTAGAAACAAATGATTCCCTGACGATTCCACAAGAACTCGTCCGCCGTCCTCACAATGCGTTTGCGCTGCGCGTGCAGGGTGACTCAATGATTGGCGAGGGCAT
>DATLYA010000324.1:0-9543 GCA_035575235.1 Candidatus Methylomirabilota bacterium | reverse complement strand
GCTCCCGGCTCCAACGAGATGTTGGCGCGTTCGCCTTTAAGCGCGATGACATGACCTTCCTCTTCCACAGGCTCCCAGCCAAGAGAGTCGGCAAGGCGAAAAAGCAGGCGCTCGATGCCGCGTTTGCCAAAGTACCGCGCGGCGCGACCGCTGCGGCGAGAAACACCGACCATCTCATACTCCGTGCCGATACGCCAGGCTTCACGCGGTTTCCCAGCTTGGTAGAAATAGTCGATGAGCTGCGCTCTATTTTCAACCACCTGAGCCGCTTCAGGTCCCTCAACATATTGCGACATGATCTCCCCTCCTCACGAGGTGCTTCCCCAAAGGCCACGAGCCGGGCCTTAAGGTAGCAAACAAATGGGCTAAGGCAAGGGCTTTTCGCGAACTGCAGACCTTGCCTGAGGACTGGAGGAGGAGGCTTCGCCGCAGCGCCGCCAATCCTCTCTATTTTGACAATACTAAAGAGGGATGAGTGTGAAAAACAGATGAGGAGAGCTCGCCAACAATGTGCAAAAAGAGGCAATCTGCAGATTGCCTCTTTTAAGGATGAGCAAATAAGAGAAAAAACGGTCTGTCGCCGCGCAAGCAGCCTCAGGTAGAAAGTGCGCTGATCTCTTCTTCTGCCAGTTCCCGCGTATCCGAAAAATTATCTAACGTCTCTCTGGTGACCAGAAACACCGCACGCATCCCGAGCGGAACAATGGTGAATCCGTCGAGCTTGGTCACTCCAGACAATGCTCTTGTCCATCGCCGCGAGACGAAAAGCGTTACCTCTTCGTTCCTATTCCGATACACCAACTGAACAAAAGGGAGGCTAAGCGGGTAACAGATCCGCGCGCCTTCAAGATGGAACCCCGCCGGCGCAAGATTGGGAATATTTTCCAACCCCTCCTGTTTAAGGATGTCTTGTAGACGTTGGGGATCAAGCCAGGGAAGAGAAAAAGGCTGCGTGACGTTTAACTGTGTTTCGGCAACCAACGCTTCGCTAAAAGCCTCTGCTTCAGGATCCGCAGGAGCAGAAAATAATTGTCTGCCGATGACGAGAAAGAAAAGGGCGGCAGCGGTTGCTCCTACGCTCCTCCAGCGGCGCACCCAAAACCATGGCGACAGCCGCCAAGCGATAGAAGCTCGCAACTCCTCAATGCCTGAAAGAGGAATATGACCTGCAATCTTCAGTCGTTCATCAAAACGCCGGATCTCTTCCATCTCACGAAGGCACGGAGCGCAGGCATCTATGTGCTCAGCAACCATGAACGCTTCGTGAGCGGTTAATTCGTTATCAACAAACGGGCTCAACAGTTTGCGGATATCTTTACATTCCATGGCTCGGGGTCCTTTCTTTCTTTACCGGCGTTGACGGAGTGAGCCGGCGGCGAATTTCACGCCGCGCCCGATACAGGCGAGACATCACTGTTCCCATGGGAATATCGAGCATCTCCGCCGTCTCTTTATAAGAAAATCCTTCTACTATCACGAGCCACAATACCTCGCGAAATTCCGGGGCTAAGTGGTTTACTGCGGCCATAATATCTTGCGTCTCGCCACTATCAGCATGGGGAAACAGTGGGACGACTTTCCCACTGCTCTCCACATCTTCCGCCACCGCAAGCGGGTCATGGCGTTTCTTGCTCGCCGCCTTTTTCAGTACATTCAGAAGAATCCTGAACAACCATGCACGGCAGTTCGTATCCGGCTCATACGTGCGAAAAGACCGCCAGGCGCGGAGATACGTATCTTGTACGGCATCTTCCGCCCGGGCACGGTCGCCACTCAGGCGGACTGCAGTCCGCAATAACGATTCTAGATGAGGAAGCGCTTCGTGTTCAAACGATGCTTTGCTCCGCATCCGCTGCCCCTCCTTCAAGTTGGAAAACCCAACTCAAGGATACTTTATTCCTCCTTCACAGGGAGACAAGGCGGGAAAGGGGCTTACAAAGCGAGATAAATAGACCCGTTTTCGACTTTCGTGGCGTACACTCTCGCTTGAGCGGGACGCTCGCTGCTGCCGTCTCGCAGGTCGAAACGCCAGCCGTGCATAGGACATTTGATCCCGCCCGTCGGATCGAGAATGCCGCGAATCAGCGGTCCGCTGCGGTGCGGGCAGCGATTTTTAATGGCGTAGATCGTCCCTTTTATGTTGAAGAGCGCAATCTCGATGTTATTAAGCCTGACAAGCTTGCGACTGCCGGGAGGTAGGTCTTTAGCCGGGCAGGCTTCAAGCCAGATTGTGGATTCCATACCTATAGTTGATTGTCATTCTGAGGCCGCAGGCCGAAGAATCTCTCGTTCAGCAGCCCATAAAGCGAGGTTCTTCGCCTTCATTGGGTTTCGGCTCAGAATGACCTTGCTTGTAAGGTTTGCTGTTAGACTGTATACCCCCAAAGCTTCACCACTTCTAAGGGATTTGCACTACGGTATGCTTTGTACTTCAAAAGCGTATCAAGTCCATCACAAGTCCGCTCCAGGTTTGTTTCCATCCCAGGAAAATCTCCCCAGCCCTGCGCATTCTTCTGCGTAATAATCCAGCGCAAACCTTTCAGAATAACGTCTTCGCCGCGTGTATCGCCGAGCACGCGCGTGACGACCATGAGCGAGCGGGTACAGTCCATAGTATGGTCAACGTTCTCGTCGTCCCAGGAGCCATCCTGCGCTTGCCAGTCATACAGTCGCGCCGCCCCCTTGGCGCACGATTCACGGATCGCGCTGATGCGGTTATCAATCACAAGATCCGCAATCAGCGCGTCTTGTATGAGATGCGCAGTAATTTCAACGCCGGACGGATGGAAGTCTGTATCGTACCAACCGCCGTCTGCGCTTTGATGTTCAACAATGAACCGCGCGCCATACTCCCAGGAGCGCAACACTTCGGCGCGGCGATGTTGTTCTCCGAGCGCCATGACAACATTGAAGAAGCTCACCGGGTGACTCGTAGTGTCGAGATCCGCCCAACGAGGATCGGTCCAGCGTCCATCCTGCTTTTGCGCATCGAGAAAATAGTCAATCGCCCGCTGGACGGACTGAGTCACTCGATCATGGTGAAGGAGGCGATTGCCGCGGATCAGCATGAGTCCACAAAACGCTGAGACCCAAACAGTGCTTTCATCATCCGCAGAAAACGGACTCCATCCACCGTCCTTATTTTGGCACTCGACGAGCGCGAGATAATCAGCCAAAAAGTCCGGCGCCGTCCGCGCATGCAAGAGCACGCGCAACGCATGCGCCACGAGCTCTAAGTCTTGCGGCCCGGTTGTCAGGCTCCAGCCATTTTTTTCCTGTAAAAAGAAAGCGTACTCAGATTTGATTAATTGATCGATGTGATCGAGGTGCATCTTACATCCCTTAGTAAGAGGACGGTGCGCAGAGCGCATCCTACTAGAACTGTTGGCTTTTAGTTTTTAGCTGTGAGCTTTTCGCCAGCCACAGGGTGAAGGACAGATTCCTGACTGGGCTCTCGGCTAATAGCTGGTAGCCAACAGCTTTTATTATTTCACCTTTGCCCATGCGCGCTGATAATCTTCAAACGTGTCGATTTCCAACCAGCCTTTATAGATATCCACACACGCGACCGCACCGCCGCAATCGACGATTTCTTGTATGATATCGGTAAAGGAAGCTTTCTCCAGCGACGCCGCTTCATGGAACTGGCGATTGGGACCACGTTGGAGTGTCTGATGGTAGACAGTCTGCAGCAGCCGGGCGCCTTCTTCGGAGAACATGGCAAGACCAATAAACTCACCGTCCGCCTCTTCCGGGGCAAGATGACGCCCAATGTGAGCGAGCGCAGAACCCTCGGTGGTAGGCAGGAAGCGGCGCCCCTTTTGCGGCGGATGTTTGGTGATCACGAGATCCGGCTTTTTCGTGCGCACCTCTTCTGGCGTGTGGGGATGATCGCCCCAAGCGCGGTCAACCACGATGCTGATATCTGCTTGCGATTTGAGTAACTTCTCCAGGATCGCGGGATCGAAAATAATGTCCGAGTACAGAAATAAGAAGCGTCCATTCATTTCCTGTTCGGCAAGAAATAACGACGCCAGTTCGCCTGTCTCGCGGAAGCGATCATTGTCGTAGTAACGGACGTTGGGCAGGTTAATCTGTTCCTTCTGATAGCCGCGTACGACGACGATGTCTTTGACGCCGCATTCGTTAAGCGCATGGACCTGCCGCTCCAGGATCGTCTGCCCTTTAATGTCTAACATCGCTTTCGGGCGATCTTCTGTGAGAGGGAGAAGCGACTCTGCAAAACCTGCGGCGATAATAATGGCTGTGACATTGTGGCCGCCTGGCAGGAGGAACTTCTGTTCGTTGGCTTGCAGATCGGGGACGCCGACGAGCTCATAAATTTCCGGCAGCGCGGCAATCCGATCCTCCACCGCCGCTGGCCGGGCCTCTTGCTTTAACGTAACGAGCGCCTGACGCATGGCTTTGACGGCGGCGCGCAGCGCCTGGTTAGCGAAGATGACGAGCTTGAATCCCGCCGCCGCGAGATCGTGCGCTGTGACGCCCGCGTACGTGGTTGGCACGGCGACCAGTGGACAGCGCCCGTCCCATGCATGAGCGAATTCTCGCAATTCATCAAAGGTGGAGAGTTTGGAATGGACGAGTACCGCATCGGCGCCGGCGTCGGCGTATGCACGCGCGCGATCCAAAGCTTCTTGTGTCCCCCATCCGGCGATAAACGCTTCTGTACGAGCGATCACCACGAAATCGGGATCACGCTGGGCGGCTTTCGCTGCCTGGATTTTGCGCGCGTGTTCATCAGTCGGAACAAGTTCTCGTTTCACTCCGGCATAGAAGCTGCAACGTTTCGGGAAGATATTGTCCTCAATGCAGAGGCCCGCCACGCCCGCGCGCTCATACTCGGACACCGTACGCATGACGTTGATGGCGTTGCCAAAGCCATTGTCACAATCGGCAATGACGGGAATCTGTACAGCGTCGCTCATGCGGCGAACCGCATCGAGCGTTTCACTCATGGTGAGGATGTTGGCGTCAGGCATCGCATTAACTGCAGAAATGCCAAATCCACTCGCCCAAATCGCGTCAAAGCCAACCTCTTCAGCGAGTTTTGCCGATAGTGCATCATGTGCGCCCAAAACGAGCGCTGGACCGGGACGACGAAGCAACGCGCGCAATCGTGCGGCAGCAGAAGACATAGACATAGTGCGGAAACTATACGGGCAGGGTCATAGGGCTGCAAGTACCGGAAAGATAGGGAGCAACGGGATAGAATCCGGGCAAGCCTTATCGCAATTGCTCCAGCAGGGCATTGGCCTCTTGCAGGTCTTTGGTGTCAAATCCTTCAGTGAACCAGTGGTCAATTGCAGACAACGTGGCGCGTGCTTCGCGTTGTTTGCCTTGCCGCCGCCACAGTTGCGTTTCAAGATCAAGAAAAGGTGGTAGTGAGCGTAACCCTAAACGTAGGAGGAGCTGCCAACGAAACGCGACGAGTCAAGGTTGACGCCACCTTCCGGGCGAGCGTACCACAACTAAGCGGTGAAGATGTTAATACATTCCATGTCTGTTTGTTAGGCTGGTAGATTCTGTAATCGCGACGGCCGCAGCGCTGTGTTCCTGGCGGCATGGACTTTGCGTGACGTTTCCTACGATAGACAGGAACAGCGGAAATCTGAGGGACACGCCATTCCCTGGATGGTCGGTCCGGCGGAGATGCTGGCCCGTACGGCTCCGCTCCTTGCAGCGGTCCGTACGAAAAGGAGGATCTATGCTTCGTCAAACGAGCGGAAACGGCGTGGAGAAAACACGGAAGACCCCCTGGCAGATATGAGCGTCGTGGATATCCATCTTCAACTGCTGCTGCGACTGCTCATCGCCATGGTGCTTGGCTCTGTCGTAGGCTATGAGCGGGAGCGGAGGGGAAAACCAGCCGGGGTCAGGACCCACGGCATGGTGAGTCTCGGCGCTGCCCTCTTTGCCGTCCTGTCGATCTATGGCTTTGGCGGTAGAGGGGATCCAGCGCGGCTCGCCGCGCAGATTGTGACCGGGATTGGCTTTGTTGGCGCCGGCGCTATTTTGCACCAGCGCCGCAGTATCCAAGGGTTGACGACCGCAGCCAGTTTGTGGGTCACGGCCGCCCTCGGTCTTGCCGTGGGTGTCGGCATGATCTCTCTCGCGCTGGAGGCAGCAATACTGGTGTTTCTGCTGTTGCGTTTCGGCCCACGGCCTGGCCACACGCCAACGCCTGATGAAGAAGAATAGGGACGAGAACGACCGTAGCGCACGGTGGCGCGATTCATTCCCTGAGTGTCAGCCTCTAAACCGGAGTGCATCACAGTCGTACACTCTAGGCCGTGTTTTTACAGGACTGTCAGGCTGAGCGCAGCGAAGCAGCGCATAGGGCATGGAAACGTTGAAGGCAATGAAAATGACACGCTTCTCACGTGAGAGCGAGCGGAGTCGCCTGTACTGCCGCCGTCTGTTCTGCGGTAATGTGCCGCATGACGTCTCCCGGTTTTGCTCGCTAATCAAACCGCACGAAATTAGCTGTAAAAATCTGGATTCAATCTGTCGGAGCTGTCAGGAAAAGGCAGAGGCCACAGACAGCAGCCGCGGGGTCATGCTGAGGCCGCAGGCCCAAGAAGCGCGGGTTGCGCAGAGCGCCTGCGCGGAGTTGATCCTGAACTTGCCGAAGGGCTCAGGAGGACCCTCCTGGGAGGGGCCTGCTGAAGGCGGTGCGGGGGATCCTGCCATTGTCTGTTTCAGAAAGTCCAGATTTTTACATTTTACACCTTCCCAATATTTTTTGGGCAGCGTCAGCCTCAATATTCCCGCTGTTCACGTCGCCGTTGGAGTTCCTCGATCTCACGTCGCTGCCGTTCTAACTCGCGCTGTTGCTCCTCCATGCGCCGCTGCTGTTCGGCCTGGACTTGCTCTTGGGATTGTAACGCGCCCCCGGTTGCTGCTCCCGCCACCCCACCGAGCGCCCCGCCGATGAGCGCCCCTTTTCCAGGACTGCCGGTGGCTCCACCAATAATCGCGCCCGCGCCGGCTCCCAGCGCCGCTCCGCCGAGCGCGCCTTTCTCTCGCGTCGTCAGCGGTCCACCCGCGCAGCCAGCTAACACGATCGCACCCCCTAATGTGAGACTCCATAGGAGCGCCTGAGGAGTTTGCCTTATAAAATCCATACTATCCTCCAGAAAGCCGTCTGGCGTTGGTCGACTGGTCAAGCATGAGACGTGCCGAGGTACGGATGGCGCCCACTGGACCGAAGATTTGTGCAGCAATAATGGAGTCCAAGGCGCGCGACTCTTTGCTATTTCACGTTCGTTCTTCATGAAGGCGTAACTGTCAGTAGAAGAACATAGCTGTCGCTAAAGAGCTGCAAGGGAAGAATCACGAAGCCAGGCACGCTTTTTCTGAGAGAGTTGCTCGCGGCGTCTCTCCAGCACATGTTGCTCGATTGGACAAGTTTCTGGGGCCCGCTGCAGGGCGGATTACTGCTCAGAGAAGGGCGACTGTGTTGCCTGGCGGGCTCCACCAGTCCCGGTTTGTAGGGTGGCGGACTCACGCCCTTTCTCAATCTCGAGAGAACACGCCTCTATTTGTTCGCACATCTGCGAAACCCACGCCCGAGCAGGAAACCGGCGTTGACCGCCACCGCCGCGTCTGCGGGTTGTTTTGCGTCTATTGCCATCTCGGGGCGCTCAGCGCCCATGCCTGGCATGCGCCTTGCTGACTCCAGGGGGCGGCGTTCATTCTGCTCACATGTTTTTCCATTCCTTTCGCCACGACACGAAGGAGGTCTCGTGTTTTCTTACGAATCGCCATCAACTGTCTCTGACACGGCGCTGTCTCCCTCGCTGCTCCAGCTTGCGGCGCATCTCCACACGGCAAACCCAAGCCTCTTTCTGGCGGCGGTTCTGCCAGAGCAATTCCCCGGCGCCGGCTCCACTGTGCGTCCCCGTTCCGGCGTGGTCGACTTGCTGTGCGCTGTGCTTGAGGACGCCCTCCACTGCGTCCGGATACCGGAGGAAAGATGCACTGCCCGGACCCAGCGTCTCGCGCAGGAAGCAGAGACGTGGCTCTTCAGCGATGACGAGAGTTGGCCCTTCGCCTTCGTCAATATCTGCGAAGCGCTTGGTCTCGATCCCGCCGCGGTCCGTCGCACGCTTCGCCGCACGGACCGCCGGCCAGCAGAAGCTGGGCAAAGGACGAAACGGAGAGTGTCACACAAACAGCGGCCCCTATATGTAGCCGCCTAACAGACAGTGGCTGCACAACAGACACCAGGGAAGGAAGCAGCTCGTGCACGAACGGCATCTCTGGAGTATTGTCTTAGCGGCAGGCGAGGGGGCGTGTGCAGGAGTTTCAGCAGTGGTGCGGCGGCCGCAGAATTAAACAGTTCTCGGCGCTCATTGGCCGCCGCTCGATGCTGGAGCAGACGGTGGCGCGAGTCGAGCGCCTGATCCCTCGGGAGCGGATACTGGCCGTCGTGAGTGCGGATCATGGCGCATGAGGCGATGAGGGGATGCGTCCACGACAGGCAATCGCTGCTTTCCGCAAAGATGAGAAAACTTGCGGCAAATCGTCGCAATTCTAGGAACAGAGTCGCCATCGCTGGTCGGTTTTTCCCGCAACACCGCAGGGGTGCGCAGCTCGGGACCGATGGTGAGCTGTTTGCACCTGGCGCCTCGTTACAAAATACCCGACGACCAGAGACGCCACGTACGGCGATCAAGAGGAGTATGTGTTCACCTACTCCTCTTCCGAGCAAAAACGGAACGAAGGCGTTGTATGCTTGTGAGTTCTTTTCCAACGTTCAGCCGGTGACCGCCTTGCGCGCAGGCTTCAGCGCTGTAGCGCCCATTCCTTGAGCACGCGCTCGTGCTCCATCTATCCAACCACGGCCTTCCAGCTCTTCTTGGCCGTCCTCACCCGAATGGCGCCTCCCTTGCTCTTGTCAAAATAGAAGTCCTTTCACGAAGAACTCGGTTGCGCAGAAGCGGATAGCCTATGATAGAGAATCCCTACGGAGAACATGGCGGAGAGTCCGGATTTGTTAACACGTCGGACGTTCCCCCGCAGTTGCCGATCTTGCCCATGCGCACGGTGGGCTTGTTTCCTGGGATCAGCGGTCCCTTGTCCATTGGGCGAGAAGCATCGGTGCGGGTCATCGAAGCCGCCTTCGCCGGCGACAAACTCATTGGACTCCTGGCCCAACGTGATCCGACGGAAGACAAGCCTCAGCCGACAGGCTTGTATAGTGTTGGGGTGGCGGCGCGGTTGCATCGTATCCAGCGTGCTCCCGACGGCACGTTGCGCGTCCTGGCGCAGGGACTGCAACGCATTCGTGTGTCCGAATACCTCCAAGAGGAACCTTACCTTCGCGCGCGGATTCAGGTCCTCCACGATGTAGAAGAATCTGCGAAAGAGGTTGAAAGCTTACAAGTCTACCTTGTGCAACAGTTCGGCAAGCTCATGGCGCAAACGCCGCTCATGGCGGGTGAGCTGCTGGCCGCGCTCTCAAGTATTTCCTCTCCTGGGATGATCGCCGACATCATTGCCGGGCATCTCAATATTCCG
>DATLYA010000323.1:0-5517 GCA_035575235.1 Candidatus Methylomirabilota bacterium | reverse complement strand
CTGCTCACTTGCTCCTTCGAGATACTTATGGGTATCACGCTCCACGTATTTCTTTAGAACCTCCGCTGGCTCTCCAGGATCCGGGTACTCTTCTGCATGGCCCAGGTAGGTCGTTTCTAACAATTCTTGCACAGAGGGTTCAGTGGCGTTCAAGTTGGATGTCTGGCTAGACAAGACTGTAGCGGCACCCTGGTTCGGTGGCAGAGATGATGGAAGTAGCTTCGGCAGCATGAAGAGCACTCCTGTTGCTCCTGCGATCAAGCCCAGTAACACGCGTTTGATGCCTTTGTGATTCTTTTTCATTGTGCCCCCTCCTTCTGAAAAAATCATCAGTCTGTCCAATCTTCCTTGCGTCTCTGGTTTCTGTTGACCCTTGCTTTTTCCCCTCTTTTTTCCTTTTGGGTGGTGCTCTGCTCACAAGGGTTTCCTTTTCGCGTGTAAGTGGCTGGCCCACACGCCAAGTCGAGGATGACATCGCTCTCGGTGGGCCTAGCGGCGTGCGCAATGAGTGCGTACCCCTGGTCAAAGGTGAGGCCCATGAGGAGCGCGAGGAGAGGGTTACGCCGCCACAAACGGCTCTCATAGAAACGCACGATGACATCTGACCCCATCGTGGCTTGTGCTAGACTGCGGGGGCGCGTTTGCGCTGCCATAAGTCTGATTACCTCTGGTAAGCTCAAAGGCTTATACGCCCTAACTCTCCGGTTCAGCGGCGGGCCGCGCAGCGGGCCGTCCGCTGCAACCGGTTGTTAGGCCGCCGTTCACTGGCGCACGTATCGCAAGTGCGTCGCGGCAGGGGTATCGAGAACTCTGTCGATACGAAACTGCGGCGCGGGCTCACTCAGATTCTCGAACAAGCGCCGACCACCCCCAAACAGCACGGGAGCCAGCGCGATCTCGAGCTCGTCCACTACGCCCAGATTCAGATACTGCTGAATCACATCCGCACCGCCTGAGATGCGGATGTCCTTGGTCCCCGCCGCTTCTCGTGCCAACGCCAGCGCCCGCTCCGGGCCATCGTTGATGAAATGGAATGTGGTGCCACCGGGCCGTGGCCATGGCTCACGCTTTTCATGAGTCAGTACAAAGACAGGTGTGTGGAACGGTGCTTCCTCAGGCCAGCCGCGCTCACCGCCGTCGAACATGCGCTTGCCCATGATGTGCGCGCCGGTGCGCTCAAAGGTGTGGCGAACCATATCGTTGACCGGGCCGATCTCACCGCCGAGGCCAAACTTCAGTTTCTCGCGCAGGTACTGTTGGTTCATTGCCCAACCCATGAGAGCACCCCATTTGTCTGCCCAGAGCTCGGGCCTATCCCAGTTCTCCATGGTCATGCCCGAGGGAGCCATGCAACCATCAAGGCTCAGGCTAATGTTGACGAATACGGCGCTCACGTTCTCCCCGTAAACTCGGCCGAGTGTCGGCCTAACGCCGCGCCTCAGCGCGAGCGGCCCAACCGTGTCCTCTCAGATTCATACGAAACCGCAAAAGGGCCGCGATGCGCTGGAGGCGGTTGTTAGGCGGTGCGATCCGACTTGCAGTTCGTGTGCGCAGGAGCATAAGGCACTTACCCCCTCTTTGCCGCCTGCGGCTCGATCGGAGTGAAGACCCCTGCCTGGTCCTCAATTACCTGGGCGGCGTCCAGCAGGAGGTCCTCCCGGAAACGGGCACCAATGAGTTGTACGCCCTGGGGCAGGCCGTCATCGCAGCCGACGGGCACCGCGCAAGAGGGCAGTCCCAGGATGTTGACCGGCACGACCATCCGCATCGCCACGAGGATCTCTGCGACGCGAGAGACGTCCTCGTCAATGCACCACGGACGCTCACAGCACACTGGGGAGAGCACGACCGGGTGATCCTGCGCGAACTGCGACCAGACCGCGCCGAGTTGGTACACAGCCTGCCAGGCTGCAAGCTGCGCCGCCTGGTCGACGGGCTTGAACACTCCTTGCGCCAGGCACGCCTTGACGAACTCGACCTCATCGCGCCCGGCGATCGGCTCCATGTGGACCGACCAGAGCACGCCGACGTCGGCCCACAGAGCATCGAGCCACAGCGCGGCCACCTCAGGGATCTGCGGCGGCTCAGCGTCGGCGACCTCGTAGCCGGCATTAGCCAGCCAGTCGGCAGCGCGGTCGATCCCCGCGCGCACGTGTGAATCGATCCCCGCGCCGGCAGGATTGCGGACGACAGCAACCCGGATCGGCCCGTTGGCAGGCGGCCCTTGCAGGGGTGCCGGCACCCACCGGGGGTCGCGGGCGTCGGGGGCACTGATGATCTCCAGTGCGAGCCGAAGATCGGCAACGCGACGGGCCATTGGTCCCTGACAGTTGGTCATCTGGATCACCATTGGCTCCGGCCACGGCTCCGTCACAGCAGCGTTGGCAACGCGCCCGCGCGACGGCCGCAGCGCCGCCGTTCCGCACATCTGCGAGGGAACGCGCACCGAGCCGCCGAGGTCGTTGCCGAGGCCAAGCGGCGTCATGCCGCTCGCCAGTGCCGCAGCCTCACCGCCAGACGAGCCACCCGGGGTGCGGGTTGGATCCCATGGGTTACGGGTGCGGCCAGCCACTCCGCTTACTGTGTCCCAGCGAAATGCAAAGTCCGGCAAGTTCGTGCGGGCAAGTGGAATGGCCCCGGCCTCCCGGAGGCGTGCAACCATCGGCGCGTCGGTCGAGGCAATCTGCTTGGCGAGGGCAGCAACGCCCCAGGTTGTTGCCGAGCCAGCCACGTCGATGTTCTCTTTGATGGTGAACGGTACGCCAGCGAGCGGCCCGAGCGGTGCACCAGCAGCAACGGCCCGGTCGACCGCGGCGGCTGCGGCGCGGGCCTCGTCGGCCAGCGTCACCGTTACTGCATTGATGGCCGGGTTGACCTCCGCGATGCGGGCTAGATAGGCGTCAACCACCTCGGCCGACTTGACCTTCCCTGAAACGATCAATCCGGCCAATTCTCCGGCTCCCTTCGTGCATAGCTCGTTCATCATGCTCTCCTTGTTCAAATTGAGGAACTGCTTCCCTTCGTGACCCCGTCTGCGGGCTTCGAGTTGTCATCACGCCTGTTCGCGAATCTTCGACGACGAGCATGCCGATCGTCGCGAATGTAACAATGAACTCTCCCAGTTTCCAAGATCTCGAATCGTCATTCCTTCCGCCTAACGCCCCCGCCTCAGCGGCAAGGCCCCGACCGAGTCCCTTCAGATTCACCCGAAATCGCAATAGGGGCCGCGTCCGCTGGAGGCGCGTGTTAGGCTTTCCCTCTCTACAGGCCTATGAAGACGGCAGTCGGTCATACTCCTCAGGTTCTACATCTGGCACTTGCGCTAAGGCTGCCTCATACTTCGCTCGGTTCCCTCGTTGCGCACGCTCTGCCAAGTAAGATTCGGTCATCAGCGCGGCCATTTTCTCCGCCACTGCCGTGGCAATGAACTGCTCAACTGAAATCCCTTCCCGTTCCGCCAGTTCCTGCAGGTGGGTCTGCAAGGAGTTTGGCAGTTGGACACTCAGGGTACTCATGGCAATGCTCCAATATGTTGTAAGAACGCTCCTGGTTCGATGACGCGGATGCCGAACTGTTCCACTCCAGTAAAGTCCCGTGTGTTGTAGGTCACAATAAACTCACACCCGGCCTTGACCGCTAATTCCAAGATCATATCGTCTCCTGGGTCCGGCAAAAAGGGTCGCCACAGAAAAAAGATCGGGTGGCGCGTCGCTACGGAACAATGGAAGTCCACGAGCTCCTCGACCGCCTCTCTGGTAACCTGGAGGCGAGGCAATTCTCGAAGCAACACCTCTTCGTATTCCAAGACGAGTGGGACGGAGAGGTGAATATCGAACTGCCCTGTGCCCACCAGGGTCAACAACCGAAATGCGCTTCCGCGTCGAGAGCGCAGCCCAGCTACGAGGACATTGGGATCAATGACAATTTGCGATGGAGCCACACGGGCATGGTAAACAGGGCAGTGAGAGAAGGCAATGTTCCTTCAGCGTCCGGGAAGCCTAACACCTACGGATCAGCGGCGCTGCGCCAGCAGTGTCCGCTGGAACCGCCTGTTAGCCACCAGCAAATTGAATGGGCAGCCGTTCTCTTGTCGATGCTCCTGCCAAGCCGGGATCTCATACACATGGGGATCTCTGGGCATGGCTCTCACCCTAGAGCAGCAGTTCTGCAACAGGCAGGCCGAGGAGGAGACGTCCCCCCATCGCATAGGAGCGTAACGAGTTGATGACATGCTGGTTCATCGTCACGATGTCGCGTAAACAGCGGTCGAGCACGTTGCCGGTGTACACCGCCGATCCACCCCGTGCCTTGTAGAGCAGTTCTACCGCCTCCGTGCACATCGCGAACACCTGCGCGTGAACCATTTGGAACTCGGCGTGCTGGCGTAGTGAGACCTCCCGGCCCGCCTCCAATGTCTCCCACAGATCGCCGATGGTACAGAAGAGATACCCCCGCGCCGCACCCAGCATCGCTGCCGCTCGCCCGACCGCATCCTGCACGAACTCCTCCTCACGCAATGCCCGTGACGGCGCTGCTTGTCCGCCGATCGCGGTCAACCGTGAGGGCTGCTGGCCAACTTCAATCAGCGCATCGAGGGCCGCCCGCGCCACGCCAAGCGGCACGGCGGCAAATTTGAGGAGGATATTGAGTGGAAAGCGGTAGAGGGAACCCGAGCGGTATAACTTGAGCTCCTGATAACTATAGGTACGCTCCTCGGGCACGAAACAGTCGCTCACCGTGAAGTCATGGCTGCCGCTGCCGCGCAGTCCCGTGGTGTACCACGTATCGAGGATCGAGACCGCCTCGGCCGGCAAAAAACACTGTCGCGTCTCCGGCACGCCGTTCGGGCGCAGTCGCGGCTGGCCGCCCTCCTCATACACCAGACAGCCCCCGACGATCCAGTCACTGTGCTGGCACCCGCTCGAAAACGGCCACCGGCCACTGACGCGGTAGCCGCCTTTGACTTTCACCGCGCGCCCCCGTGGTATGAGGGAACTCGCGGTAACCATATCAAGATCAGGATACATTTCCCGGGCAACCTGCTGATCGAGAAAGCCACTCAAATACCCGCTGTCGCAGCCGATCATGACGCACCATCCCACAGAAGCGTCGGCCGCCGAGAGCACTTCGATGATGCGCAACTGGCTGAGGGGATCGAGTTCCGCTCCGCCCCAGGCGCGCGGCATCGTCATCCGGAAGATCCCGGCCTGCTTGAGCGCATCGACGAGGTGCAGAGGCAGTCGCCGTCCGCGCTCAATTTCCTCGCGGCACTCCTGGATCATAGGCGTCAGCGCGACCGCGGCGCTCAGAATCGATTCAGCATCACTTCGGCATCCTTGCTCGTTCATGGTCTCCTCCCTTTTCTGCCTGACGCTTGCGTCAGAGCTAGCTGTGCACCTTCAGATACCAAGGTGTCATGGCGGCTAACGTAAAGCGGTTGAGCTGCTCCGTGTAGCCCGTCTCGGTTCCTCGCCCCTGCCTCTCGGCCCGGAGTCAGCTCCAACCGTAGTTGGACAT
>DATLYA010000322.1:0-19096 GCA_035575235.1 Candidatus Methylomirabilota bacterium | reverse complement strand
GCGATCAGCGTAGGCGGCGAGCAGGACCAGAAACAGCGGGGTCGCATCGATACTGCCGTAGTACCGGCCGAACGGAATCTCTCCCAGCGTCGCCATTTCGCCGTAGCGGAGTTCGTGAAGGATTTTTCCCGGCTCCTCGTCGCGCTCGGGATTATGGCGCTGCCCCTGGAGCCGCGCCAGCGTCCGGAGCACGCCCGCCGCGAGGTCGGGCGCAAACGGCAGGGTCGCCAAGGCGGTGATCAGTCCATCGCGGCCAAAAATGGTGGCGAACCACGGAATCCCTGCGTAGACGTATGAGCCATAGTCACTGTGAGTTTGTAGCAACGCCAGGTCGTGCAACGAGCGTGTGAGCCATTCGTTAAAGTTGTCATTATCGGAAACGAGACTGGGAAACTGTTCTTCCCACCGGCTCCGTTCGTTGTGCACCGCGGCAAGCGCTGAAGAAAAGGTGGGGCGCACCTCGTGCGGCGCGCCCACCACGCAATCCACTTGAATTTCGAGCGTCGTCTCTTCGCCTGGAGCCAAGGTGAGAGAGAACTCAGCGCTCGCGGCGCTTAAGCGTCGCGGCGTGGGAGAGAAGAGCAACCTGGTCTCGCGCAGCACGCCGTCTAAGCCATGATATGGGAGCCGCACACAATCGGGCGTGAGCACAGGAGCGCCAAGAGCGCCGCGCCGCTCGCGGGTCGCGCCGCGCAACTCAAACAGGTCGGCGAAGTCCGCACTAAAGAGGACGAGCAGTTGCAAGGATAGAGGCGTTAACCCGTAATGGTGCAGCCGCAACTGTTCGTACAAGGTGTGATTCAGCAGCGTCTTACTGCGCTGAATGGCGATCGTGTCGCGCAGCAGCACGATTTCGTCGCCGCGCCGTTCATCGGCATTAGCAAGATAGGTTACCAGCGCGCTGCCGTTGTGCGAAGGAGCCGTGCTGAGCAGGACTGGGAATCCGCCGTTGAGCCGCAGCTCAAAGCGATGCAGAAATCGTGTCCCCCGGTGAAACAAGCCGTATGGTTCGTTGCTCGCCAAGGGCACATCACCCGCGAGATCGAAGATCGCGAAGCTGTCTTGATGATTCAGCAGCACCTGTGGCCGCCGCGGCGCAAGTGCTGAAGCTAAGAGATAATAGTGTTCTCCAATACGGATATGCTCTGGAGTTTCGGTAAATGACGGCGCTGATGGCGGCTGCATGCAGAGACTTCCCTCCATCGTTTGGAAACTACGATAGACAACGGCGGCGCGCGACGTCAGTCACAGGAGACTCACTTGCCGGGCGCTACTCCCCGGGAGGAAGGAGCAACATCCACGACGGCTCCAGCAGGGACAACGCGCGGACTTATCGTGAGACACTGCTCGTACACGGCCAGATAATCGTGCGCCATCCGCTGGACGGAGAAGCGCTCCTCAAAGGCTTGGCGACACGCCGTCCGATCAAGCTGTGCGACACGCTGCACCGCCGCGACCATCTCTTCGTCAGTTTCGCAGATGAAACCACAGACGCCATCGCGCAACACCTCGGGCACAGAGCCGCGCCGCCGGGCAATAACCGGCGTGCCACACGCCAGCGCTTCAATCATCACTAACCCAAAAGGCTCGGGCCAGTCGATCGGAAATAACAAGGCTAAGGCCTCGCCTAACAATTGACGCTTTTGTCGTTCATCCACTTCGCCGAGAAACTCGACCAGGGGGTGATCCAGGAGCGGACGGATCGTCGTGTCAAAGTAGGCTTGATCGACCTTGTCTATTTTTGCCGCAATGCGCAAGGGCACGCCCGCCTGGCAGGCAATGCGAATGGCGGCGTCGGGCCGTTTTTCCGGCGAAATGCGGCCCAGAAATAGCAGTGAGCCGCCGGGTCTCGGGTGGAAAGGGTAGAGGTCTAGCGGCAGTCCATGGTAGACCGTGGCCGCCCACGTGACGCCGGACAGCGGTTGACGTTGCGCATTACTGATGGAGACGAGCGACACCTGCGGATACGCGCGGAATAAGGGACCCAGTTCTGGCACATCCAAGCGTCCGTGCAGCGTCAACACCGTCGGCGTTGACACAAACGGGGTTAGGGGTAAGCCCAAATAATGCGTATGACAATGGATGACATCGAACTCGTGCGCCCGCTGGTACACCTGTCCCAGCATGAGGATATGAGGAGCCAGCGAATCTTCACACGTCGGGTCAAGCCGCAGGGCGCGGGGGCACGGCGCTTCCAGCTTCGCGCGGGTCAGCGAGTCGCCGCTGGCAAAGAGCGTCACTTCATGGCCTAACCGTACGAGTTCTTCTGTAAGATAGGAAACAACACGTTCAGTGCCGCCGTAGAGCACGGGCGGCACGCGTTCGTAGAGAGGGGCAACCTGAGCGATACGCATAGCTCACTCGCTCGGGTTAACGGGTAGGTTCAGCCGGCGTTGAGGCGCGCTCGAGAGTTTCTCCAGCCAGATCGCGGTTGCCTATCTCCACAGCCAGATCGCTGAGCGAAACAATTCCCACCAACCGTTTTCCGCGATTCAATACCGGCACGCGGCGGATCTGGCGCATTTCCATCATTTGCGCCGCCGTCTCTACATCCTGATCATCAAAGCAGTACACTACCTCTGGCGTCATCACCTCACGCACCGTCGTGGCGGTGGGATCACAGCCTTTTGCCGTGGCGCGTACGGTAATGTCGCGATCCGTAAGCATGCCTATGAGCTGTTCACCATCACAGACAGGCAGAGGTTCTACATCCAGCTGACTCATCTTTGTCGCTGCCTCCTGCAACGTAACATCGGGATGAATGATCTCAACTTGGGACGTCATGATATCGCGCACTTTCATACCAGTTCTCCTTATACATAGCATTTTGCGTGTGGACTGCAGCGATCGCCCACCGTGAGACGATCGCTGTACGGGGTCATGTAATAGGAGAGCAAAAACCAAACCATTTTCCACGCTACAACACGGCTAGAACGGATGAGGTCGGCATGCGTGTGGCGTTAGTAGCCTAGCTGCTTGTCCACAACTCCCAGGAGAGGAGCGCCGGTGCGGACACGACGCAGGTTTTCGCAAAAGCGGTCAAGGTTGCGCGCGGCGCGGAGTTGGCTGGCCCCAGCGGTGTGCGGGGTCATGACGACGTTCTCAAACGTCCACAAGGGATGCTCAGCCGGTAAAGGCTCAAGCGGGGCGACATCGAGCCCGGCTCCGCCACAACGACCGTCGCGCAGGGCGCGCACGAGCGCCTCGCCATCGATAATCTCCCCGCGGGTGACGTTGATCAGCAGCGCTCCTCGCTTCATCTGTGCGAAGGCGGCGTCATTGAACAAATGCCGAGTCGTTGTCGTCAACGGGCAACAAATCGCAACCACGTCCGAGGCGGCCAGCAACTCCGCCAATCGATCCCGGCTCCACACTGCGCGCACGCCGTCCGACGGCGGCACGGGATGTTCATCGAGGGCAAGGACACGCATCCCGAACGCGACGGCCCGACGCGCCATGGCGCGGCCGGTTCCCCCAAAGCCGATGATGCCCATCGTTAACCCTTCGAGCTCAAGCTCTTTGCGGCGCATAGCCTCGCGCGACTGCCAGCTGGCAGGCCCAAAGCGGATAGCGGCGGCAATCTGACGGGTGAGTGCTAAGAGAAGGCCGAACCCGGTGTCCGCCAGGTGGCCGCCTACCAGGCCCTTCTCCCCAGTCAAGACGACGTGCGAGTCCCGCATTGCCGGGTACAAAAACATATCCACACCCGAGGCGATGGCGTGCACCCACCGCAGGCGAGGCGCCGCCTGGAAGAGCGCTTCCGGGATGAAACCCAGGATGATCTCAACATCACCAGCCATGGCAATAGCGTCGCGCACCTGGGACGCAACCTTGATGGTCGCGCCTGGGCCCGCCGCCGTCCGGATTTTCTCCAGATCGTCCTCAGACACCTCGGGGAGGGTGAGGCCGAGCAATACGAGAATCGTCATGGGTCCGTCCAGCCGCAGATCAGTCATATGCAGGGCGCCTCCTTCTCGCTGAGAGCGATCGTCTGAGGATGAGCGTCAGTCAATGAATACGCGCTTAAAATTAGCACTATCACCATATGTAGGGAATTAATCGTTCCTGAACTTTCTGGCGGTAGGCGTCATAGCCCGGCAGATTTTTCGACAGATACTCCTCTTCTTCGCGCAGCCGCGCCACGATAACGCCTCCAAGAGCGAGTGCGAGGGGGAGCGTCCACCATGAACCAAGTGCGAGAGGCGTGGCCAAGAACAGCAGCATGGCGCCCGCATACATCGGGTGACGCACACATTGATACGGTCCCGTCGTGATGACCTGCTGGTGCGCTTCAACCCGCACTGTGCCGGCTGCATAGCTATTCTCCTGGAAGACGCGGAACACGGTCAGAAACCCCGCTACGACAAGAACGTCCGCCAGCACGACGACCGGCGTCGGCACGGAAGACCAGTGCAAGCGGTGATCAACTCCCGGGACAATGAAGATGGCGCACACCAACACGCTCGCGAGAGCTTGAATAATCTTCTGGCTCTTCTCCTGTTCAGCGCCCGGGCCTGCCGTCATACGGCGCTCTATAAGAGCAGGATCATGCTTCAGAAAATAGAGGGTGATGCACAGTGCCGAGGCGGAGAAAATAACCCAGTACACCCACGCCTCCCAGAACCGGAGGGACCACGCTGGCAAGAAGAGCAACACAGCGAGAACCGCCTGAAACCAGAGCAGCCGCAAAAGAGCTTTTTTCGTAAGAGCGTTTACTGCCTTGCCTTGTGTCACACAAATTCCGGCGTTTGCCTCTTGCCGCATACCTCACAACTTGACAGGTTTCAGAGGCGTTTCCATCAGCGATCGGCGTGGATCATCTCCCTCAGCGGCGATGTGCTGGCGATCGGAAAAGTCTGGGAATTCCACTGCGCATGACTATCGTGGACAAGAATCTTTCACTATGCAAGCACTCTGCTGAGGTTGGTCTTCACAGGCCGCTCCTTCCTGGTCTTTGTCTGCCTGTTTGTTGATTCTAGTCATTGTAAGACTATAGTCAAAAAATAGCCTCCCCGTCTTTTCTTTGCCTCTTTTTTGTTCTTTGCTTCGTGATGCGGCTAGTTTTGGAAACTACAAATTAGAGTATAGTCACAATAGAAAGAGTATACAGCCTACGGAACACGCCTCACTCCGTCTAGGGTAAAGACATCCAGTACTCGACTTTATCAGTACTCGACTTTAAAGGTGGGACTGTCTTCCGGCCGCCAGCGGCGGCGATCGTACATACGCGTGGTGGAAATGTCACTGTGCCCCAGCCATTCCTGCACCTTGGCGATATCCGCTCCGTGCGCTAAGGCGTTCGTCGCAGCCGTGGCGCGCAACGCATGTACACAGAAACCTCGTACATCCACGGTAATCCCGACCTGCCGGCCGTAGCGCTTGACAATGTCCTGGTACACCGACACGGGATGCAACGGTTTGCGCAACTCTCCAGACGCCCGATTTCGAACCGGGCGGAACAACGGGCCATCGAGCTCCCCTTGATGTCCAGCCGCTTGCAGATACTCCTGAATCAGGCGCTGCGCTCTCAGCCCGACCGGAACGTACCGCACCTTTTCTCCTTTTCCTGCAATGCGGAACTGCAACACGCCATCACGCCGCTGCAGGTCTTTCACTTGCAATTTGCATAACTCTTCACGCCGCAGGCCGTGATACAACAGCGTGGCCAGAATCGCCCGGTCACGTTTTGCTTTTAACGACTCTCCCTGCGGGGCGTTTAATAATGCGCGCGCTTGCTCGTCGCTGAGCGCAGGCGTCGCTCCTTCCGGTCCTCTTCCCTTGGGCCGTTTCACTCCATCGACCGGGTTATGCGCGACCGCATTTCGTTCCGCCAGGTAAGCAAACAACGAAGACAGGGCGGCTAATTTCCGCTGGACCGTCGCCGGGGCGCTGCCGCGTCGCTCTAACTCCGTACGCCACGCAATCACATGGGCCCGAGTCACCGCGCGAAACTCCTCGGGCCGTTGCAGGCCGAGAAAACGGCGAAAATCGCGAATATCGTTTTCGTACGCCGCCCGCGTATGACGACTGCGCAGATTGGCGAACCATTCGACTTCCGGGGGCATGTCAGCAAGCTGGAAAAACTCCGCCGCCGTGAGCGTCCGCTGGCGTTCGTATATTGCTACGACATCAGCCATCCATCACCTCATCATCCCTGTAGCGTCTGCGCTGCATACCTCCTCTTATGCAGCGTTCCAGCGCCATTTGCAAGTCTGAGCAATTTCCGCCAAAATGACCTGGCAGATTGACGGAAACAGAGGAGGTGGCGCTGTGGCGGAGCCCATGTACGAGCAGAGGAATCAAGAGGCGTCCTGGACGGACGTCATTCAGGCGTACTGTGACATGATGGACGATGTCATGCCGCATCTGTCCCCAGCCGAACAGGTCGTGTACCAACGGTTATTTCGCTTATCCCGAGCCAGACAAAGCCCCTTTACGAAGTGCCGGTATGAGGAGCTGGCGCGGCAGTGCGGACTCTCATTGCGCACGCTGCAGCGGGCGCTGAAAGGTTTAAAACAAAAGCAGTTGGTCAAAACGGTGTGGAAAAGTCACGGGTCTACGACCTTCACGATCAATCTCGTGGCGGAAATGGCCAGGAGACCCGCCTTTCTCCCACGCCGGCGCGCAGCGAACGACGCTTCTCATCCGTTCGCTATGACGCGTCCCCCAGTCTATGACGCCTTTGCGCCAGAAGACCGAGAATTGTTCTTAACCTGTAAACGCAGCCTGAACCCTCAACTCCTCAATGATCTGACGGAAGAGGCGGTCGAGTGGCTGTCTGAACGTTTTGGCGGAGACCCGGAGGCGTTCTCGGACGAACTCCTGCGTGACAAAGTTGATGAGTTAATTTTTCGCCAGGTGTTTGGGGTCGATCGCAGAGAACGATATCAACATTTTTTTCGTCACTTGTATCAGCAGTGAGGAAACGCCGCCCGCAATTGACCAGTCTTTGGACTTTGCCTGCTCAGAGTCCAGGGTGCGCGACGCTCAATATCTCCATAGAGGGCGGCGTGACCCTGGAGGATAGAAGAGACTCAGCTGTACCTCGTCCGGCTCATTCGACTCTGGCCGCCATGTGAAGCCAGAGTCTTCGTCGAGGCGACGAGAAGCTTTCTCAGTTTCGACCGTCTGCCTGTCGGAACAGAGAGCTTCTTCTGCGAACTGATTCCAGGCGCCTTGTCTGTTCTTGACAAGGCGGAGAGTCGTCCTTGCGCTCGGCCCCGCAAGGATTAGACGTAGATAGAGACAGCATCACTGTCAGTGTGAGCGAGAGGAGCGAAAGGCGCGGTGTGCTGGTCCTAGCTCGATAGCTCATGGAGGTTTATTGAGGCAAGATCTTTGCCAGCAACAGTCCTTCTTCTGTCAGTCCGCTGATCTCCCTTACGTACTCTACTTGAGTTTGGCGTCGTCAGAAGGCGCGCCACTCGCCAGCCAAGCGCGAAACGCCGCCGAGGAGTCTGCAAGCCGCCATTCAGTGAGAATCTCGAGCGCCATGGCGCGCAACGGACCGGAGGCGGCTCCCGCAGTCTGACACTGCTGCAGCAGCCAGTGTTCAAACTCTTCAGGCGCAGGATTTTCACTCACGGCGCGCTCCAAGAGCTCACGCTTCAATCCCATGCCGAGCGCGTCTGGCGTGGTGTCCCGTTTCCGCCGTCTCCGGCGGCCTTCAGATGGAGCGAGAGCGAGCAATAAATATCGGCACACTTCAGCAGGCCGCATAGCGTCAAGGAGAGCGGCGCAGGAACGACGGCCAGGACCGTGATCGCTCCACAAGCCGAAGATTCACACAGTAGCCTGGCTGCGATGGTCTCGCATAGCCACGCTCTAAGGCAACAACATCAAGCTCAACCGTTTCCATGTCATCCAGGATGACCGCAGGCGGCGACGCTCCTTGTAAGGTCGTTAGCGCCTTCATGTATCCCTGGCACGTGCTACAGGTTTCTACGGAGTGTGTTTTGCGCCCCTCTTCCAGGACAAGAAAGGCGAGACGTTCATGCCGGGTTTCGCCGCAAAACGAACAGCGCAGCCAGTCCGTGCGCCATGCCGCGCCACAGCATCCACACCGCAAGTGTCGTGTTCGCTCCAACCCGCGCAGCTCCGCCAGTGCAGCCCACGCGCCGCAATATGGACAATAGCCCTGCGCCCATACTGGAGGAAGTGCGTCCGCCAAGCGGCGACGACAGGCGTGTAACAGCGGCGTCGCCGCTAGTTGGGCAAGCGCTTGCAACGCCTGCATACTGGCTCGGGCAGCGGCGGCCAATGCTTGCAGTCGTGCAAAGTCTTGCTGGATCGTCGCTTCGAGCAACGCAAAGACGTCTATGCCGTTGAGAGCGGCGGCGGACCAGACGGCGCGGTCGCCTATCTCTCGCTCGGCAATGACGCTGAGACGGCGCATCCAGGTCTGCACAGGAGACTTCTCGATGCTCAACTCCACGCCGTCGAGAAGCGGCGCGCTTGCTGGTCTTCTCCCCCAGGGGTGCAGCTCCAGAGTGGTCCACAGAGGATCATCCATTCCATGCAGTGTGTCCTGTAACAGCACAAGCCAGGAGCGCCACTCAGGATGCTGTTGCGCAAATGCCTCGAGGCGAGAGCGTATGACGGGAGGGAGAGCAGTCCTCATGAAACGAGCTCGTGAGACTATGAGTTCATCATCTTCCGCTCAACATTGTTGCCTGGGGCCACGGCACGGCGTTTGATAGTAAGGACGCGCCCCGGCGTGGAGCTCCACCACCGCATCGCGATTACCGGTATCGGCTCCTGGTCCGCCCCCACGCGTGCGTTGCGCTTCCGGGCTCGCACACGCGGCGCAGACCGTAAGCATCCCTAGCGCCAACAAAGAGCAACACACGCTTCTGCGGGTTCGCCGGTCACCGTGCACTGTTTTTTTTACCCTCTTCACATCCTTTGCGCTGACAACACAATCACCGCGCGCAGGACAAAGCCGCCGCCTAACACTAATGCCGCGCTCACCAGTGGACTGGCCTGGCCGAGCAACTCCGATCGGGCGTGTAACGCCAATGGCGTCAAGATGCCAGCAAGCATGACTCCCAGAAGCGACACGAGTCCCCACACATTGAACCACCACTGCCCAACCGCGCTCAACCAGATGACAAATATCGCCAACACAAGCAGTTCGAGCCAAAGCACGCGGCTATCGACCCAGGACAGCCAGTGCAGCGTCAGCGCATCCGCACTCCGCCAACGGCTCAAGAGCAGCAAGCAGGCAGCCGCCGTAGATGCGCCCGACACAAGGAACAGCAGTCCCAGCAGGTTGGTGTCGGTCCACAATGGGCGATTGGTCGCAGTTAAGAGCACGCCCGTATAGCCAGCGACGAAGAAGCCGCACAGGCCGCCCAGGACCGCAAGGATTCCTCCTATCACCCCGCGCCGCAAGCGGCGTGGCCAGCGCCAACGTATGATGTTTTCCTCAGCGAGCGCCGCTAACGTGGACAAAAAGGCGAAGCCGCCGAACAGCAGCAACGCCCATGAGCCAAGCGACATCGGCGACCAATACTTGAACATTGGTCGCCCGCGTTCGGACATTATGAGCATATGCCAAAAACGCTCGGGCCGAGTCAGATCAAGCGTTAGCAGCATGCCGCTGAATACGACGCCGATCAAAGCGACATAATAGCCTAGCCGCGCGGCAGGCCGATCACGTTCATCGCCCCAGAGGTCTAACAGCGCTGCGAGAAAATAACTGCCACCGGCGATGCCGCCAAGGAAAAAATACCAGACAATCAGCCATTCCCACTGGGGCGGTTTGGTAAAGAGCGTGTCAGGCATAGGATCCTCAGCAAATGATAGAGATCGAGACAGAAGCGGAAGGCAGTGAACCGATCTATCTGTCTCCACCTCCCTTCTCTATTTCTGTCTCCCTTCTCTGTCTTTTCACTGCCTCCATCCGTCGCTGGCGCAGCCCAAGCAGACCAAGCACGCCCACGACCACGGCGCCGATGGCGGAAAACGCCGAACTCCACGCCAGACGGCGCGTCGGCAGTTGAGGATGGCGCGGTAAGCCGTAGACCTCAGGCTCATCGACCAATAAATAAAATGAGTTCAGGCCGCCCAAGAGGTTTTCGCCAGCGCCATACAAGTATGCGCGGGTTTCCCCGCACGCGTGCAATTGTTGTACGCGCTGCTGCGCACGCTCACGTAGATCCTGAATCGTCCCGAATTGAATCGAATCCGTCGGACACGCTTTCGCGCAGGCGGGCTCCAGACCGGCCTGCAGGCGGTCATAACACAGCGTGCACTTCTGCGCAGTATTCGACGCCGGGTTCACTTCAATCACGCCGAACGGACACGCGGGGATACACGCGCGGCAGCCATTACAGACGTCGGATTGAATGACGACGGTGTCGAACTCGGTGCGAATAATAGCGCCGGTGGGACAGATCTCCAAACAGCCTGCCTGCACGCAATGCTTGCACACATCGCTCATCATCAACCAGCGGCCCTGGCGGCGATCCGGCGTAAATTGCTCGATGAACTTCACGTGCCGCCAATGCACGCCGTCCAGCCGTCGGGTGTTATCGTAACTATTTCCGCTCAGCGTATTCTCTCCCCCATGCGTGGACGGCAGCTGATTCCACTCCTTGCACGCCACCTCGCAGGCTTTGCAGCCGATACAGACTGTCGTGTCGGTGTAAAACCCCATCGGCTCGGCCATGACTACACCCTTTCAATATGACAGACGAAGGCTTTGCCTTCGTGAATGGAAACGTTGGGATCGCCGACCAAGGCCGACAGTTCATTCACTACCGCCCCGGTCACCACGCCTTGATATCCCCAATGCCAGGGCATCCCGACATGATGGACGATGCGGCCGTCAATGGTAAAGGGCCGCAGGCGCGGCGTCACCAAAGCTTTCGCGAGAATCGCGCCACGCGGGGTGCTGATCTTCACCCAGTCGAGATTGCTAATGCCTTTCTCCTGGGCCAACTCCGGACTGAGTTCAAGAAACAGTTCCGGCTGCAGTTCCGCAAGCCACGGGCTCCATCGGCTCATCACGCCGGAGAGATGATGCTCCGTCAGGCGGTAGGTGGTCAAAATGTACGGATAATGAGGATCGCTCACGGCGGCGAGGCGGTTATCCTCTCGCGCCCAGTATTTGAGGACGGGGTTCGTCTGCCGCTGGTAGAGAGGATTTTGCACGGGGGATTCGGCTGGTTCATAATGCGTGGGCAGCGGACCATCGACAAGCCCGGTGGGGACAAACAACCACCCTTTTCCATCCGCCTTCAACATGAAGGGGTCCGCCCCGGAGTGCGCCGCCAGGCCGACGCCCTCCGGCTGCGCGGGCGTGTCTGGCGCCTTGGTCAGCGGAAAGTCGGGAACGTCCAAACCTGTCCACTTCTGCCCATCCCACCATACCCACTTCTTGCGCTCGCTCCAGGGTTTGCCAGCGAGATCCGCCGAGGCGCGATTGTACAAAATGCGGCGGTTCGCCGGCCAGGCGAATCCCCAGTTGAGGTGCGCCCCTGGTTGTCCGAACGGATCAGGTTCACGGCTAGCAGCGAGATTCCGGTCCAGCGTGGGATACACGCCACCATAGATCCATGAGGCGCAGGTGGTGGAGCCGTCATCTTTGAGCTCCTGCGCGCTGGATAAGTGACGGCCGCTCACGGTCTCATAACCGTTAATCTCGCGCAAAATTTTATGCGCATCCGGCTCGTCTGTAATGCGCGTGCCCGCCGGGGGCGCATCCGGCGCATACTCCCACACCAGATTTTTGATTCCCTGGTCGCGCGGCAGCGCACTGTCGGCATAGAGCTGCTTGAGCCGCCGCCCCAAATGGTAGGTGAACCAGCTATCCGACCGGCAATCGCCGGGCGGATCAGCCGCCTTGTGATGCCACTGAATCAGGCGCTGGGTGTTCGTATAACTGCCTTCCATTTCCGCCACCTGGGCGGAGGGAAAGAAAAATACTTCGGTGGGAATGTCCTCAGGTCTCACTTCACCATTTTTTACCTCTGGCGAGCGATACCAAAACGCCGCCGTCTCGGTTTCAAAATTGTCCTTCACCACCAGCCACTCCAGCTTCGCCAGGGCCCGGCGCTGCAGCTGGGCGTTTTGCCCGCCGACCGCCGGATTCTGGCCCATCGCCAGCATGCCTTTCACGCGCCCTTCCATCATGGCGACCATCATAGGCAGGTGCGAGTGGTCTCCGGTAATTTTGGGGTGCCAGTCGTAGCCGAATTGGTTGTCCGCCGTGGCCGCTTCACCATACATCGACTTCAAATACGACACGAGATACGCCGGCATGCTCGCCCACGCGCCAGTCGCCAGCGTTTCGCTCCGTAGATATTCTGACAAACTCTCATGCTGCTTCAGCGCCGATGGCGCTGGCATATAGCCATGGATGCTGTGATAGAGCGTCGGCACATCCGTGGACCCCTGAATCGTCGCATGGCCGCGCAGGGCCACCACGCCGCCGCCGGGGCGGCCGATATTCCCCAGCAGCAATTGCAGCAACGCGCAGCAACCGATCATTTGCGGCCCATACGTGTGCTGCGTCCATCCCACCGCGTAGCAAAAGCTCGTGGTGCGGTCACGGCCAGAATTGGCCAGGATCGCTTCGGCAACTTTGCGAAACGTTTCTTGCGGACAGCCAGTCACGCGCTCCACCATGTCCGGCGTATACCGGCGATAGTGGTGCTTGACGATCTGCAACACCGTGCGCGGGTCTTGCAACGTTTCATCGCGCAGGGGAGCGGGCTTGCGCAACGATTGTACAAGCCGTGCAAAGGGCGGTCCTTGGAGATGTTGAGCTGTTGGCTGTTGTGCACCTGAGGTCACCTCTTGTTCGCCAGACTGCGCGGGCGCGGCGACGCGTCCTTGATCGCCGATAGCGGCGCGCGCGTATTGCCAGGTCGCGTTGTCGTACTGCGCCTGGAACCCGTTGAGTGGATCGCCAGTGTACGCCATCAACCCGGAAAAGGCACCATCAAGATCTTCGGTGTCTTGGTACCCCTCGTGAATGAGCGTGGCGGCGTTGGTGTAGTGCAGCAGATACTCATGAAAAAAGGGATCTGTGCGCCAGCGCTCACTGTTGAGCACATAGTTCACCAATCCGCCAAGAAAGGCGATGTCCGATCCCGCGCGCACCGGCGCATGGAGGTCTGCTAACGCGCTTGT
Organism: Candidatus Methylomirabilota bacterium; assembly: GCA_035575235.1. GTDB lineage: Bacteria > Desulfobacterota > Binatia > Bin18 > Bin18 > SYOC01. The sequence continues at coordinate 5,956 of DATLYA010000322.1, read as the reverse complement.
GCGCGTAAAACGCGGATCCACATGAATGATTGTCGCACCGTGCAGTTTGGCTTGCGTCACCCAGCGAAACGCCACCGGGTGACACTCCGCCATATTGGAGCCTTCAATGACAATGCAATCGGAGGCGGTAAGGCTGCGTGGATACGTTGTCGCCGCGCCGCGGCCGAGTCGCGTCCCCAGACCGGGGACGCTAGAACTATGTCATATCCGCGCCTGATTCTCGATAGCGACGACCCCCAAGCCGCGCATGAGTTTTTGATGAATATGGTTCCACTCATTATCCATTGTGGCGCCGCCGAGGGAGAAAACGCCTAGCGTATGGTTGACCAGCTTTCCAGCAGGCGTGCGCTCCACAAACGTGTCATCGCGCGTCTTCTTGAGCAACTCGGCCACGCGATCCATCGCCCGCTCCAGATTCCAAACTTCCCACTGCGCGGCGCCAGGGGCGCGATGCAGCACTTTATCTACGCGGTTAGGATTGACATGGAGTTGATAAATGGCCGCCCCCTTGGGACACAGCGTCCCTTCATTGATCGGACTGCGCGGATCGCCCTCGATGTTGACAATCTGACCGTTGACTGTATGCACAAGCGTCCCGCACCCGACCGCACAGTATGGGCAGACGCTCGGCGTCGCTTTCGCGTCTTTGATGCGCAATTCCTGCGCGCGGGCGAGCGTCGGCGCCAAGTTCACTCCAAGACCAACCAGGCCGCCAAGCGCCGTTCCAGCGAGCGTCTCTGATGAAACCTTCAGAAAGCTGCGTCGGGAGAGAATCATGCTATCATCCCCCACCGGCCAGAGCCGTTTTACAATATTCTTCGCGTCCCCAAGCAACTATAAGCCGCCATATATGGTCACTGAGAGTGAACAGATTGTCCTCAGGAGACAATGACGAGCATGTTTCTCGACCACAGGCCTCGCCAGACAGTAGCGCCCGACGCAAGCGTCGGCGCACAGTGAGCTCCTCAGAGAACGCGCTGAGACAGCGTTGCAAGGCGGCCTCTTGCCGCTGTGACGGTCTCAGTTCAGTTCGCCTCCGCCTCATAAATGGCATGATATTCACGATTATAAACGAAACACGCTGAAAGGTAAGGAGCAACAAGCATGATCGTGCGAACGAAAGTTCTAACCTCTGGACTGGGGGTAGCTGTTTTCCTTATCAGCCTTGGAAGCAGCGCTTTAGCGCAGGGAGTTGCTGTTGGCGCTGGTGCGGCAGGGGGAGTTGGGCCGGGCGGCGGCATTACCCCGTTTGGCGGGGAACTTCGGGGTCCAACCATCATTGAAGGAAGAGTAATCTGCGCCCGCTGCGATATTAATGAGGCGCGGGCTACACAACCTGATTTAACCAATCTCTATGAATTCCATCATAACGACGGCGCTTTGGTCATGCAGATTGCGCCGCAGTACAGCATCGACCCCCTAGCGTATCATGGCTGGTGGCAAAGCGACGGGGCGATTCGTCGGAGGATACCGCTCATGGATGATCTCTATATTTGCAGTAGATTTCGGAAAAGTGAGCTTTTCGCTACGGGCGCACTATGAAGTTTTACTCACAGCTGAGGTCGCGTATAAAAAGGCGTAGTCAGGCGGCGGCGATAAACACCTATTCTCCGCTACAAACATAGAATGCAGGGGCTTTATTGGCTCCTCGCCACGAAGGACTGTAGGCGTTCGTAGTCGCTGTTTTGGCGCTGCTTCACGTCCCGTCGCCTGTGGCGCGTCAATTGCGTAAAGGGCAAGTAGGTACTTGATAAAAGCAAAGGAGCCTGCAGCATGGTTGATCGAACACATACGGGTTGGCGCTGCCGCACAGTGCAGCACATCGGTACCCATGATGGATTTTTGCGACGGAACACCTACGGCACGGTTGAATACGAAGTAGAAAATTTGGGCCGGCGTCTTGTGTTCGTGCAATGGGATAACGGTATGAATATGGCGGTGTTTTCTGGCGAGATAGAGATTGACAACAACCAGGTGCACGTGGATGTTGCGGCGTGAGAGGCCTGCCCTTACATGTAATAATCGAAATCCCGTTCAGTGCGCAGATGACGACGAATGCGAAAAATATGCGCCGGCGCAACTTGAGGATTCAGCTCGACATAGTTTCGCGCTCCTTGCCAGAGGTAGCGAGCGTCGCCCAGTAAATCGTGCACTTGATACGTCTGCCGCGCGTCTAATCCAAGCTCATCAAGAGCCAACTCCACCCATCCGGCGTGGGTGTGATGCGGATCAAGGTTCACTACAACCAGAATGACATTCGCACGGCTCTCATCCGTTTTGCTGTAACACAGCAATTGCGGATTCTCGACCGGATGAAAGGAAAGATATTGATTCTGCTGTAAAGCAGGATTGTCACGGCGGATGGCGTTGATCCGCGCAATAATATCTTTCAGACTTTCAGGCTGATGCAGGTTCCAGTGGCGGATCTCATACTTTTCTGAGTTGAGATATTCTTCGCTGCCTCGTTCCCGCGCGCGATGTTCACATAATTCAAAGGCTGGACCATAAATGCCGTAGTTAGCACTCAAGGTGGCGGCCAGCACGAGCCGCACGATAAAGGCCGGGCGTCCGCCTAACTGGAGATATTCCGACAGAATATCAGGCGTATTGGGCCACACATGCGGGCGGAAATACTCTTGCATGTCGGTCTTCGTCAATTCGGTAAAATAGTGCGTCAGCTCATCTTTGGTGTTCCGCCAAGTAAAATAGGTGTATGACTGCGTGAAGCCGAGCTGCGCGAGGTAGCGCATCACTTTCGGTCGCGTGAAGGCCTCCGCGAGAAAGATCACCTCAGGATAGCGTTGCTTGATCGTCTCGATGAGCCAAGCCCAAAAGTGAAAGGGTTTCGTATGCGGGTTGTCAACGCGAAAGATCCGAACGCCCTGGTCGATCCAGAAGCACGTGACGCGGCGTAATTCTTCCCACAAGGCGCGCCACTCGTTCGTCTCAAAATCCAGGGGATATACATCCTGATACTGTTTGGGGGGATTTTCCGCATATTGAATACTGCCATCGGGTCGATGACGAAACCACTCCGGATGTTCGCGCACATAGGGATGATCGGGCGAGCACTGAAACGCCAGATCCATGGCGACCTCGATCCCATACGTGCGCGCCTGCGCGATGAAATGGCGAAAATCCTCAAGCGCACCCAGCTGGGGATGAATAGCGGTGTGCCCGCCTTCCGCCGCGCCGATCGCCCAGGGACTACCAGGATCATCGGGACTCGCCGCCAGCGTATTATTTTTCCCCTTACGATGCGTGCGGCCAATCGGATGGATAGGAGGAAGGTAGACAACGTCAAACCCCATCGCGGCAATGTACGGCAACCGCGCCTCGCAGTCTTTGAACGAGCCATGACGTCCAGGTTCAGGCGCACAGGAACGCGGGAACAGCTCATACCAGGCGCTGAAACGAGCCCTCTCCCGGTCTACAGTCACTAAAAGTTCCTTGTCATACGTGACGGCGAACCGCTGGTCCGGATATTTCGCCATGAGTTGAACGACCTCTGCCGGCAAGACTTCGAGACCGTGCTGCGCCAGCACAGTCTCGGGCGCGTCACGCAGCAGCGAGGCCCATTCTTCCAGCACAGCGGCGTCTTCTGCCGCGGCGCGGAAGCTTGCCTCCCCTAGTAACCGAGCACCCATGAGGAGTTCAACACTGACATCTTGTCCAGCCACAAGTTTTTTGTGTACCCCCTCACGCCAGGAAGCGAACCGGTCGATCCACGCTCGCAGCGTGTAGCGGTACCGTCCCAATTTTGTCACGAGAAATTGTCCACGCCACCGGTCATTGCCAAGCGCGTGCAGCGGCGCCAGACGCCAGTGGGCTTCCTGCTCATAACGGTACAACACCACGGCGGCCACCGCATCATGCCCATCGGTGAAGATATCCGCTTCCACGGCGACCTTCTCGCCCACCGTACGCTTCACCGCAAAACGGCCATGCTCGATTTCGGGCCGCACGCCTGAGATAATGATGCGCGCGCGTCCTGCCTCGTCCGACAGCTGCGCTAGATCTATCACGGCCCCTCTCCTGCGTGCTTGAAGATCGTAAGAGCGAGTGGCGGCAGCGTCACGTTTAACGAGTGAAACTGACCATGATACGACACTGGACTCGCGTCGACTCCGCCTAAATTGCCCTGTCCGCTGCCGCCGTAGTGCTCAGCGTCGCTGTTCAACACTTCTTGCCACCAGCCGCCATGTGGCGCGCCCAGGCGATAATTGCGACGCACCACCGGCGTGAAGTTACACACAACCAAGAACATGTCGTCGGTGGAGCGCCCGGTCCGCACGAAGCTTACCACACTATGGTCGGCGTCGTGACAATCGATCCACTGAAAGCCCGTCGCGTCACAGTCGCACTCATACAGCGCGGGTTCGCTGCGATATAAGCGGTTCAGATCAGCGACCCACCGTTGCACTCCCTCATGCTCTGGATATTGGAGCAAGTGCCAATCCAAACTTGAGTCATGATCCCACTCACGCCACTGACCAAATTCACCGCCCATGAAGAGCAGCTTCTTGCCCGGCTGCATATACATATACCCGAATAGCAGACGAACATTAGCGAACTTTTGCCAATCGTCTCCAGGCATCTTGCTCAGCAGCGAGCCTTTGCCATGTACGACTTCGTCATGCGATAGCGGCAAGACGAAGTTCTCCGCAAACGCGTACATCAGGCGGAAGGTGAGCTTGTCGTGGTGGTACTTACGATGAATCGGATCCTGCTGGAGATACTCCAGGGTATCGTGCATCCAGCCCATGTCCCACTTGAGCCCAAACCCCAACCCGCCAACGTAAGGAGGACGGGACACCAACGGCCAGGAGGTGGATTCTTCCGCAATGGTTTGCACGTCAGGGTAGCGGGTATAGATTTCTTCATTGCAACGGCGCAAAAAGGCGATCGCTGGCAAATTTTCCCGGCCCCCGTGCTCATTCGGCAGCCACTCTCCTTCTTTGCGCGAATAGTCCAGATACAACATCGAGGCGACAGCGTCGATACGCAGCCCATCAACATGATAGCGGTCTAACCAAAACAGCGCGTTACTGATGAGAAAGCTGCGCACCTCGTGCCGTCCATAGTTAAAAATGAAACTGTCCCAGTCGGGATGAATGCCGAGGCGGGGATCATCGTGTTCGAACAGATGCGTACCGTCAAAGTAGCCGAGGCTGTGGGCATCGCGAGGAAAATGCGCGGGCGTCCAGTCGAAAATGACGCCAATGTCATGCTGATGCAAACAATCAACGAGATACATCAGATCCTGGGGTGCGCCATACCGGCTCGTGGCGGCAAAGTACCCACTGACTTCATAGCCCCAGGAGCCGTAAAAGGGATGCTCCATCAAGGGCAGAAATTCGACATGGGTAAAGCCCATCTGTTGGACGTACTCTACTAAGGAATGGGCCATCTCTCGATACGTCAGCCAGCGATTGCCTTCCTCCGGCACGCGTCGCCAGGACCCGAGATGCACCTCGTAAATCGCCAGCGGGGCCTGCAGCGCATTGCGCCGGCGTCTGTGCGCCATCCAGTCTTGGTCGCCCCAGTCATACGCCAGATCCCACACAATCGAAGCCGTGCGCGGCGGCACTTCGGTATACACGGCGAAGGGATCAAGCTTATCCACGGCGTATTCATTCAGCCGGGACAGCACATGGTATTTGTAGACAGCGCCTTTCCCTACGGCGGGAATGAAACATTCCCACACGCCGGAGCTGCCGCGAGCAGTCATGGGATGCGCCTGCTTGTCCCAGTCGTTAAATTCGCCAATGACCGATACGGCGGCGGCGTTCGGAGCCCAGACGGCGAAGAAGGTTCCCTCGACGCCGTCGCTGGTCGCCAGATGCGAGCCAAGCTTCTCATAGAGGCGGACGTGAGAGCCTTCCGCCAGGAAATGCAGGTCTTGTTCCCCCAGTATCGTGGTCATGCCGGAACCTCCAGTAATTGCAGCACGCCG
>DATLYA010000321.1:0-27356 GCA_035575235.1 Candidatus Methylomirabilota bacterium | reverse complement strand
CGGTTGCATTATGACACCGTGGGCCAAAGCCTCGGGCTGGCTATGGCCCGGCGACTAGGGCTGCCGGAAGAGGTGTGTGCGGCGGCGGAGGCCACCCTCTCCACCGAAGCACGACAATTATCTCACGCCCTCACGCAACTGGAAGAGACTCGCATTGCTCTCGAACGTGAGCGCGCGCAGGCGGCGGCGGAGCGGGAGCAAGCCGCCGCGTTTCGTCATCAGCAACAAGCGCTTTTACACGAACTAGAAGACAAAAGACGACGGCTGTGGCGGGACGAGCTTGCGGAGGCGAAAACGCTCGTGCGGCGGTTGCGGGAAGAAGGACGAGAAGCCGTCGCGCGGGTGCGCGCTGCGCAACCACGCGCGCGGCAGGAGTTGACGGAGTTTCTCCAGGCGCAACAACAGCAGATTGCGGCGAAAGAACAAGAACTCCGTCCAACGCCCGTCGCATCCCAGGAACCGCTCCAGGTGGGCGATGAAGTCGAGCTGCGCGAGAGCAGCATTCGCGGGGAACTCATCGCGATTCAAGGAGACCGGGCGCGCCTTCGCCGTGGCGGCCTCACTTTCGAGGTCCCGCTCAGCCAGGTGCGTAAATCCGCAAGCGCCAGGCGGGAGCAGCGCGTGCGTGTAACGGTGGATACAGCCGCCGCTTCAACCCCTGAACTCAATTTACTCGGTCTGCGCGTGCACGAAGCGTTGCCTCGGCTCGAGGCTTTTCTCGATAGAGCCGTGCTTGAGCAACGCCCGTCCGTGCGCATCGTCCATGGCCTGGGCACCGGCGCCTTGCGGCGCGCTGTCCGTGACTTTCTGGCGGGCTTTCCCTACTGCTCCTCATACAGTGAAGCGCCACGCGCTGAAGGCGGCAATGGCGTTACAATCGCCGAGTTGACGGTATGAAAATCTCCACCCGCGATCTCCTCGCGACCCTGATGGTTGAGGCGCTCGCTGATCACGGCGCGGCAGCGGCGGTGCGCTGCCTTGCTGCGTATTGTCGCGCTATGAAAAAGACTCCGCCTTCAATGGCGGTGGACCGCTTCCTGACGCCAGCCGCGCCTGAGCACCGCGCAGCTGTGCTGCTGCAGCTTCGCGCTACTCCTCTGCTCTCGTGGGATTTACGCGGACGTTCGGGGCGCGTTGCTCTCTCCACGGCGTATGCGTCAGAATGGCGGGAAATCGCTGAGAAACTCATACGGTTTGGCGCAGCGCTCGAAGACTGGACTCCTCGAGACGGAGAGGCGACGCGCACCCAGGCCCTACGGAAGGGCGCGTTGCTCTTTCATCACCAACTGTTTTTTGAAGTGCATGAAGTGCTTGAGGCCCAATGGAAGCAAGAGCAAGGAGAAGAGAAACGTTTCTTCCAAGGGTTGATCCAGCTCGCAGTGGCGTTTCATCATTTACAAAATCGCAATCTGCATGGAGCAGTATCGCTGTTACAAGATGGGATAGGCAAGATCACGCCTTATCAACCAGTCTATCTTGAAATCGAATTGCAGGAATTCATCTCTCAACTAGAAGCAATTCGCGCCGCACTGCTCCGCTGTGGAGACGAGCAAAGCGCGCGAATTTCACTGGACGCCATCCCCAAAATCCAATTCATTACTGGATAAGCTTCCACGAAGCCGCGCCAGGCTTCCGCGCATCACACACGGAAGGGAGTGAAAACGCCCGCTATCGTTTGAACTCGATGTTCACTCCTCCAGCCGCCAGCGTCAGTTTTGCTCCTTCCTGGAGTGCGTGCAGAGAAATCACAACGCCGTGGGGGTTCTGCATCGTCACGGAACTGGAGCCACTGCCGGCAACGGCTCCAGCTTCGGCGGAGGCATAGACTCCTTCGAAGTCTGAGAGTCTTGTCAGATGAGAAACCGTTCCTTCGGCTTTGATCTCTGAATAGCCTACTCCCATTACATCAAGCCCTTGGAGAGAGAAGGGGTATTGTTTGCCGTTATACGTCAGTATCCCGTCTCCCCACTGCACACCCACCCCGGCCGCAACGGAAGTAGACTCGATAGACACGCTGCCAGAAGATGCAGTATCCGCCGGAGCGGGCAACGCCATACTCCAGCAGAGAGAAACCACCAGGACGAAGGATGCAAACAAAAAGCGCCGCCACGCCATTCCCAACTCCTTTCTCCAATAGACGCGTATGAAGGGGCCCACTCTTTCTGCCTCTTTAGATTCTCTCCATGAGCATCAGAATAATGAGAATAAGCAGCACCAGACCAACTCCGCCACTAGGATAATAGCCCCAGTCTCGGCTATAGGGATAGGCGGGAAGCGAGCCGACCAAAAGCAAAATCAATACAATAAGCAAGAGCGTCGTCAGCATGGCGTTTCTCCTTAGTGCAAAAACCCTAAGAGCCATAGGAGAACAATGAGACTAATAGGAACGCCGAGCAGCCATAACAACATAGCGCGCGCCATAAGCGGCCTCCTTTCTAAAAATCACTCCATGTGTTTGCTACGGACTCTGCAAAAGAATTGCAAAAATGAGGCCAAGCCTGAATACGTCTCTCTCATCACGCTAAGAATCTCTAACGAAACCGCTGCGTGTCACCCTGAGCGCAGCGAAGGGTCGCGGATTACTCCGAGTTTCTTCGCCTTCGGCTCAGAATGACGGCTGCTTTGTTAGACGCTCTAAGCACGGAGAGTAGTGATAATTCGATGAATTTAGACTGGCGTGTGTGGCTGAATTCGCTTGCATCATGTCGACTATTCGTCCACAGCAAGCAGTAAAGCCAAGAAGAACAATCATTTACAGCAACCTGGAGCGGTATCCCGGTGCGTAGAGGACTGAGGTTCGACCTTCCAACCCTTTCATGCTTTGACCGCCGCACCGCAGGCTTGCCCTTGCAAGTTCTTCCCCCCACAGGCAAACAAAAGAGTGTAATACGGGACCAAGCGCGGAAGGAGGGAAGTCATGAGACTGCGTCTGGCGCCAGTAGAATACAAGACCTGCACGACGGCAGGCTGCGAGATGAAATACGAAGGCGCGCAGTGTCCGAAGTGCAGGCAAGCCTTCACACCCCAACAGGTAGTCAAGGCGCTGCACGATCGCCTCATCCTGGTCGATGTGGACCCACCCTTGTACGAGCAGACGCAACGCTGCCGCTGTACGGAATGTAAGAACCTCTTTGACCTCTCCGAACATGACGTGATTGCACGGGCGCAATGCGCTGCGTGCGGCAAGCCGCTCTTTCAACGAGCACAACTGCAGAAAATCTGGCAAGAGGCGGAAACACTCTTACAACGGGCGCGGAAGCTCGACCGCGCGCTGCGGCAAGTCGCCGCCTGCCCGCACTGCGCCCAATCTGTGACGGTTAAGAGTTGGTGTCCCCTGCATGATCCCTCTACGCCTCCGGGCCCTACAGGGGGCTTGCCGCAGAATCTGACAGTGGTGTGGGTGCGGACGTTCCACACCGCAGAGTCCCTGGAAGAGCTGCAACAGCGAGAGTGGCTGGAAGACGAGCCAGGGCTAGAGCCAGAGACAGAAATAGAGACAGAGGCGGAAAGTGAGAGAGACGACGCATGAAGAATCACCAGGAGAACCCAAAGGCCGCCGGGTTATTATGGGAGGGATGGTGCGTTATTGGGGTTTGGAAGGATTTTCACAGTCTGCATGACCTGTTCTTCGAAGTGACGCCGCCTGGTGCGGAAACATGAAGGACCAGCTCCAGACGCTTGACCTTACTCAGGTCGCCGTAACAGCGGTCATCGATGCCACAGGGCGTCTCGGCTCAGTCGCAGGGCTGTGGTCGAAATTGCTGGCGGCTGCCCGAGAAGCGGCGACCCTGGGGCTCTTACGTCTCGTCGTTGTCGCTGCGGACCAACCGGACGTTCCTGCTGAACTGGAACACGCCTCGGCCTTTCCCCTGCGCATTATCCGGGCGAGCACGCTGCAAGAGGTCGTGGCCAAGCTGTACGAAGAACACGGCCCACAGCAGGCCGTGCGGCAGTACGAGCGCGACCAGTGCGCAACCCTCGACTTGCTCGGGAGACCAGTGTCCTTCGCCAGTCATTATCAGAGTCTTCCTTTGCTGCGCGAGATCAAGCGAGAGCGTCTGCCGCACGCCGGGCAAGGGGCGGGCGACGAGGAGGACGGCTCGCTTGCTCTGCACGGCATTGACATTTTACGCTGGGAAGAAGCCCTGCACGGCGAGAGCATTACCTATGAATCCGTCGAGCTCGAGCAGCTCTTTGAGCATTTTTGCGTTTTCATGAAGGATGCGCAACGCACGACGCCGCGTTTCGTCGTGCTGGGCCCCCCAGGTAGTGGAAAAACCACCCTGGTGCAATATCTGGGGTGGCGTGCGGCCAACGGGAAGCTGCGCGCCGCGGGACGTCGGCTCCTGCCGGTCCGCGTTCGTCTGCGGGAGTGGGAAGCATTCGCCGCGGACAAAGTCGGCGGCGAACAGCAATTACCCGCTTACCTTGCTCAACATTATAGCCATCTCTCTCCGGCGCCTGACGCCGCCGTGCACTGGCGTCGGTGGTTGCAGCATAGCGAGGTTTTGCTTCTCTTCGACGGAGTAGATGAAATACAGGGCGCGCCTTCTTTTCTTTCTTTGCTGGCGACTACCTTAGCGACCTTCGCCAATTGTCCGGTGGTGCTCACCTGTAGAACCGTCAGCTTCGAGCGACATCGCAGCATTTGCCCGGATTTTCCGATTTTTACCCTGGCGGGGCTTAATCAAGCCCAATGCCATGCCTACATCCGCGCCTTTCCTGCCGAGCATTCGGCAAGGTATAATGCCGACGAAGTCATCAAACAACTTCATCGTGCGCCGCAATTGCGTTCTCTTGCCGCGAACCCGCTCTTATTGAGCATCATCTGTTACGTAGTCGAGAGCCCATCCGCCGCCTCTTTTCCTACGACCCGAGGCGCACTCTATCACAAAGCAGTGGAAAAACTTCTCAGCTTTCGCGCACGACGAATCTCTGTTCCCTATCCTGGCCCTCCGCCGGCTCCCCACGAGAAACTGGCGATTCTTCAGCGCGTCGCTCTCCAGCTGTTTGCGCAAAATGATCGTCAGTTAAGCTTCTCAGGCCGCCTGTTAGGACAAGCCCTCAAGCAGGCGTTGCACGAAGAGGGATATGGCGCCGCCGCTGCACCGTGGGCCAATGCGCTTTTAGAGGACCTGTTGCAAAACAGCGGCCTGCTGCGCGGAAATACGGAGCAGGGCTTTTTCTTCTTTCACCTCACCCTTCAGGAGTTTCTCGCCGCCGCCGCCCTTGCCAGCCATATCAACAGCCAGGGTTGGGGTGCGCTGCTCACAGTTGCGGGAAGGCGCATGCCCGTTATGCAGTTGATTGATAAGAAAGCGTGGGATCCGCGGTGGCAGGAAGTCATCGTGCTCCTGAGCGGACAACTCACCGACCCGCGGCCGCTGCTCACCCTGTTGACGGAAAAGAAAGATGATCTCTTCCGACGCCGATTGGCGCTCGCGGCGGAGAGCCTTGCCGAAGTGAACGTGGACGCCCGCCGCTCCCTGGCTCCTGTGATCGATCACGTAACTGAGAGCGTCGTTTCCACGTGGCTGTATTATGAAACGCGCGGCGTGAGCGCGGTTGTTCCCCATCTGACCCGCGCGCTCTCCGCCCTGGGAGGCCTGGGCGGTCGCGTGGAAAAGACTCCGCTCCTGCGCTGGCTGCACTCGCGCTTACACGAGGCAAACCCAGACGTGCGCGCAGGGATCGTCGAAGCGCTCGGCCATATGGGAGAACATCTCGCGCAAGAGACGGCTATCCTTGCGGCGCTCACCGTTTCGTTGCGGGATCAGGATGTATTCGTGCGCGTCAAAACGGCAGAGGCGCTGCGCCGCCTGGGAGCGGTAGCGTTACAGGACCCGGAGCTACTTTCGACGCTTATGCAGGCGGCCACCAGTGACCAGGAATGGTTTGTCCGCATGAGCGCGAAACGGACCTTGCGTCACTTGCAAGCAACGCTCGCTCATCCTCCCAACGAGTTGACGGCATTTCTCAACGCCCAACTTGTTGAGCCCTCCTCCCCAGATGGCGCTCAGCTACGTCCTCAACAAGCACGCCGCGACTTCCCGCGCGCCACCGAGTCAGCGGCGGCCCTGCTGGCCGCGCTGCGCGATCCAGACCCAGGAATGCGCGTCCAGACAGCAGCTAGGATCAAGCAACGGGAAATCGCGGGACAGCATCCCGATCTACTCTCCGCCCTTATCGAACTGGCGCTGCACGATGCCGACAGCGGCGTGCGCGCTCAAGCGGTCGATACGCTCGGCTGCTTCAAGGCTCTGTCTGAAGAGCATACAAAGATTGTCCTCATATTGGCGACCGCGCTCCGGGACCGCACTGCAAGCGTCCGCGCTCAAGCGGCGCAGGCGCTGGGGCAGATCCCTCTTCCCCCTCAGGATCGTCAGGAGGCGCTCTTAGCGTTGCTCGAAGCGTTAGAGGATAGAGACAGTGAGGTGTGCTCCGCCGCCGCTGAAGCGTTAGGACGAATTATGGGACACGGTCTCCGCATCTTTCGCCGCTGGTGGGGAAAGCGGGAATGGAAGACGGTGGAGGAATTAGCGGAGCTCGAGGAGTGATTTAAGCTCATGAGCCCTTGTTTTCCGGTTTTCCTCGCCCCGGTTCTCTCCTTAGACGCGGTGAGCAGTCTTATCGATATTTGACACAGACTCAGCGTCTTGCCTCTCTCTTTGCATCACTGCGAACTGATCACGAACCTCCGCCTCCCCACTCTGTTGCAGCTTTTCCGTCATTTTCTTGCCGAGGGATGCGAGCAAGGCAAAATCAGTGGAAGTATACACATCACCGGAGCGCTTTTGTCCAAGACACACAAAAGCGACGAGAGCTTCATGGCAGCGAATTGGCAGCACTGCCGCCGCCCGCAAATTTTCCACCATTGTACGTTCAGAGCGGCTCAATGAGGTTCTTACTGTCCGCCGCCAGCGATCAGGGTCGACAGGAGCGGCGCGCGATTGCAACACACCTACCAATGGACCCTGCACGTCAAAGGCCGTCGGCATAACGCCGCCGCGTATGAAGACCGGCACATACTGTGAGTCTACCTTCCCATAGATCGCACAACTCTCTGCTTGCAGTAAGGCAAACAGCCGCTCGCCTGCCATTGTGAGCATCGTCGCTATGGTGGGCTGTATAGCTACGTCACGCTCCAATTGGCGCATCCCTTGCTCAAGGATATGGCGCTGGACAAAGAACAACCGCTCGATTTGCGGACGGAGGTACCGTTGCCCCGGCAGGGCAACAGTCGCCAGCATGAACAAAAGCGTCGCCTGCCCGATCGTATGCTCGACGCCGACGGAAGCGCTCAGAAACTTCGTCAGCACCGGGATAGCGGTCAACCCTGCCGCTCCGAGGACGAGTACGAGGATGGAGTACGCCGCCGTCGTGCTAATGAGACGATCGATATCAAAAAGGTTAAAACGAACAATAGCAATGAGAAGACAGAGCGGAATCAAAGCAGTAAAAACCGTGGCGCTCTCATGCAACCACCACAGCATTGGATAAATCCCGATTATGGCGTCAGCAATCAAGATTGGAGCCGTGCCGATGTAAATTCCGTACACCACCCACTTCAGCTGACGTCGGCCAAGAGGACCAGCACGGCGGAAGTTTCGATTCACCAGAAGGAGGAAAATCATAATAAAGGCAATCGTCACCACCAGTTCTGCACGCAGCCCGAAAGTAGGAGAGTAGGGCAAGCCAAACGCGCGGCTTGTCAAACTTGGCCCAAACGCGACAAACAGCCACGGCCAACGCGGTAAGCGCGCCCCCGGCGGCGCCAGCTCTTCCGGCAGCAAAAGAATGAAACGAAGCCAGAGCGGCAACATCACGAGCGCGGAAAGGCAAACCACGAGAAGCCAGGCGTATGTCTGCCAGCGCGGTCCACCCGCGAAAAACGTCCAGTGGAAACTGTATGTCATGGCCGCCAGAAAAAACGCCCGCGCCACGCGCACCCCTGGGCGGCGGAGCAGGACGACCACTGCCGCGCTGGCAAAGCCGAAAGAGAGGAAGAGGGTGCGCCACGGCAAGGCAAACCGCTGAAGCGTCACCAAATGCACGTCGGGCACGCCTTCGCGCAAGAAAACCACAGGCGCTTGCAGAGTGGGACCGACTTGCTCGTAGGTGCGTGCGGTAAAGCCAAACGGGCCGACACCACGCAGATCAGCCTCGCCGACCCGCGTCAGCCGGTCGCCGATCGCAAGCCCTGACTTCTCCGCGCCAGTCCCAGGCCAAAAAGCGCGGAGGGTAGGATAGTCGTCCGCGCTCTCGGGAGCAGCGACCAGCAGTGGAATCCTCGCCAGCCGACCGTGGATGATGTTCTGCATGTAGAGCGCAAAACACAACACCCACAGGGGAACAAAGCCGATCAGCAGAGCGACATCGAGCAGTCGCAGACGTTGCATGTTCCAGTTCCTTGCAGTAATTCGGCAGTACCCTACGCTGTTTCTTTCACTCACACAAGTTATGATGTCACAAAGTTTATGAGGCGTAGCGCAAGGTTTTGGACCTTCTGGGATGTGATCGAGCAAATTTTTATGATGAACCGTCTGGAGCGCACAGCACGCCGCCGCCTCTTTCTGTTAGCGATCGCCAGCGGCGTGCTCAGTGCGGTGAGCGTCGTTTTCTCTTCTCTCTTTTTCTTCATCTGGATCGCGTTTGCGCCTCTCTTCTTGTCACTCAGAACGCAGTCCTTCGGCGCACGGCTGGGGCTTGGTTTTCTGGCGGGCATAACGTACTTTGCCGGCGCATTTCACTGGTTGTGGTGGAGTATCGCACAGTTTTTCGCCTTTTCGGCGTTCGTCGCTTCGTTGTTGTTTCTGTGCTTTCTTCTCTGGCACGGTTTCTTCTTTGCGTTGTTTACCGCCCCTCTGCGTCAGCAGTCATCAGCCAGCCCTCAGCCTCTCCTCCCCGCGCTGTGGTGGGTCGTGTTAGAGCACTATTACCCGGCGTTGTTTCCCTGGCAATTCAGCAATATGCTCCAACCCCATCTCCCGGCCATCCAGCTGGCCGAGGTGACCGGTGTTGCGGGGTTGAGTTTTCTGATTGTCTTGGTCAATAGTTTGCTCCTGTGCGCGTATACAGAGTGGCGGGAGGGAAAGGCCTGGCTGTCGCCTGCCGTAGCCGCGGTCGGCGTGGTGATCGCTCTGGAGGCATACGGCCAGTGGCGATTAGCGCAGGTCGAGGCGGAGACCCCTACGCGCACTCTCGCCATTACCATCATCCAAGGCAACGCATCTGCTACACGGGAGTTTAATGAACAGGCGTTACAACAAGGTTTACACACGTATGCACAACTCTCCTTGTCAGCGGCTCTTCCCACGCCGGCCCTGATCGTCTGGCCAGAAGTAGCGGTGCGGGCGACGCTCCGCGACAATGACGACGCGCGCACCGCGCTCTTCACGCTGGCAGAACAACTGGAAACACCACTCCTCGTCGGCGCGCTTGATGCTTTGCCCGGGGGAGCGTTGCTGAACAGCGCGTTTCTCATCTCCCCAGCCGGAGAACTCTTCGGCGTGTATCACAAGACGCGAGTTCTGCCATTTGCTGAATCACTCCCCTGGCCTTTGTCTCCTATCGCTCCCTGGTGGCCGTCGGCAAGTTTCGCCGCGGGGAGCGGCGCGAATCTCTTGTGGTTGCCTGGCGCGCGGTTCGCGGTCTCGATTTGTTACGAGTCGCTATTTCCAGGCTTCTTTCGCCAAGCCGTCACTGAGGGAGCAGAGTTTCTCGTCAACCTGACAAACGACGTCTGGCTTGGCGGCACGAGCGGTCCGTGGAGTCATCTGCAAGCGGCGGCCATGCGCGCGGTGGAGAGCCGCCGCTGGCTGGTGCGCGCGGCGAACTCCGGCGTGAGCGCAGTCATCGCGCCGAGCGGGCGGATCGTCGCCCGGACAAATTTATTTACAAAAGAGACATTACGCGAGTCTATCTCTCTGCGACAGGAAAGCACGCCCTATGCCCATTGGGGAGATTGGTTTGTGTACGTGTGCCTGGGGGGCGTTTTCCTCGTGGTGCTGAACCGCCTAGGGTGTGACTCGCAAGTCAAGACAGCGGAGTGAACTGCACGACGCTGCCCGCCAGATAATCCGTCACAAACAAAGCCGGCGGCGACGCGCGGAACGTAAGACCAAAGGGAGCCTTAAGCCCAGTAGCAAAAATTGTCTGCCTGCCCGAGTTGTCGATCCGCAGGACCCTGCCGCTTCCGGCGTCGGTAACGTAGAGGTCGGTCCCGAAAGCTCCCCCAATCCCAAAGGCAACATCCACTGGACTAGTCATGCCAGTGGCGAATGATGAAACCACGCCGGTGGCGGTAATCCGCAGAATTCTTCCACCTCCAGGCTGGGCGGCGTACAGATCGGCGCCAAAGGCTCCGTCAGGACTAAACGCCAGCCCCTGGAGCCCTGGTACTTTTGTAAAGGCAGATACAACTCCAGTGGCTTTTATCCGTCGTAATCCAACTTCGGGAAGACCAGGGTCGCCAAAGAGGTTGGACACCAGCAGATCCCCAGCAAAGGCGCCTCCCAGGGGAGCAAACGCCAGGCCCGTCGGCGCAAAATCAAGCAACCGAGTAAAGACCTGAATCTTAGAAGACGTAGAGGCTACGCGAAAGATCTCGCCATCGCCCGGTTGCACGATGACCCGTCCCCTGACGTTAAAAAGACGCGGGCGCGTGACAAACGCCTCTGTTCCAAACGCCCCCCCAGGACCCGGCTTGAGCGCCACCCCACTGACCGGGGCGAACAGTGAAAGAGCGCCGCTCGCGGGCAAAAGGCGAAAGATCCCGGTAGGCAGAAGGGCGTACCCCGGATCGAGCGGCGCCGTGCCTGCCGCGATCAGCGGATTCCCGCTTGTATCGAGCATGACGCCGCGAGGACGAGGAAGACCGCAGGTAAACGTCTTTCTGAGAAAACCGTCACTCACAGCCTGATTCACGCCACAAGCTGGCAGCAGCGAAGAGTGAGTCGTCAACAGGTTGAGAATTGGCACAACCTTCCCGCTCAGCCTCTTTGTCACATCATTGGCGCGAATACTGTGAAAGAGAGAAAGCGAACGGTTCAGCTGAATGGAGAACGTTCCATTCGTGGGGCCAGGGGCGGCTATCACAGTTCCCTTCCCCAATAAAGCGCCAGTGATGACATGCCGAATCTCGATGCTGCTCCCCGGGGTTCCGCGTCCCGTGACGAGCGACACTCCTGGCAGGACGGGCTCGTCAAGAGCGGGAGCCCATGCCTCACTCACAGTAACGCCAGCAGAAGAAAACCCCCGAGTGACGTTGACCGCTTGAATACGCTGCCCCACCGTGAGCGGCTTAGGCAGCAGGATCTTATATTGTCCATCCGCACTTGTCGTCCCATTGCCTAAAGGAAGGCCGGTGGTGAGATCGAGAATCCGAATAGAGTCAGATCCAGACAGAAATCCCTGCGGCGCCCCTTCTTGAGTCGGCAAGGAGCGGACGACGGTGGAGCCGTGCACTGCCGACACCAGGTCAATTTCCGCAATCCCTCCAGTGCGCCTGCCCACGCCGACATCGCCCGCCTCGACGGCGTGCGGCAGCGAGGCAAAGAACACGCTCGCCAAGGCAAGAATCATGAGCGGCAAGACGTAGGGAGATATTCTCAGGTGTGTCATAATCAACTCTCCGTCCTCCCTGGTTGCTCTTCTTCAGGGTTCACAGACATCGCCGATTCCGTTAGGGCCGCCATTCGGGCCGCCAGACCTGTCGCTCTGCGCACGAACGTCTGTTCTGAATGTGAGCAAACTGGTTCCCTCTTTGCGCACGGCAAGGAATTCCAGGCATCGCCCTTCCGGAAAGGACACTTCAGGTTCACGGTCGATTCCCCGGCCCGCGGTGATCCCTATGGGCTTGTACGCGCCGAAGTAGCGTTGATGTTGGGCCAATCCGACGCCCGCGTTGGGGTCAAACACCGGCGAGGTAGTGAAATTCAGTTGGATACTGCTCCAATCATTATTTCCTTGCAGGGTATCTCGCCATTGTTCCGCCAGGAATGTCCGATCGCCATTGATATTTTCCTTGACAGGGGGGGAACTACTTGAGCAGTTCCAGTCGATGGGGCCGCCGGCGTCCGTCTTAAAGAGGGCTCCGGCTTGACAAAAATAGCGAGTAGAACTCCCTCCGACGCCGACTGCCTCATTGAGCTTGTTTTCATCAAGCGGAGCAAGTGTGACGCGGGAGAAATCAAATTGACCATTGATGCCTGTGACCTGGAACGAGTAATTCATCACGCTGCGGTAGTTCGGCTTATGATTTTTCACGCGCTCTTCAGGAGCGAGAAAGCGCCCACCGCCATGCTCTAGCCCAAGATTATGTCCGAGTTCATGCAAGAACGTGCCGATTTGATCTTTAACCGTGCCCACGGGCAGGCCGGTTTCACCAGGCCACCCTCCCAAGGTGACCATGAAATCATTGCCAAAGATTTCTGCCTGTCCGGAGGCGCTCCCCATCTCCTCGCTGGCGTCGTGCGCGAGGATACAATAGTGATAATAGGGGGACCGGTTCACAAAATCAAAATTGTTGGCTTTGATGTCGAAAAAATTCCGTCCTCCCCTGCGGTTGGTGAAATCAAGAAAACGCTGGTCAGCAAGCGCCTGATTTTGCTCGAGGTGGAGCGTAATGCCGGCAATAGAGCAAGAAAAGAACGCACAGTCGTTCCGTGACGTGCACGCTTTGCCGTTGTTCGGCCCACCCTGGCAGGCTGCACCAGGATTTGTTACTGGAGCGTTGGCAAAAATCTTGATCAACTCTTGCACGGCCTTGTCGCTCAGACGATGCGTATGCTCACCGCGATCTGCCCCATCTCCATCACGGTTGAAATCGAGCTGCATGTAGTCACACTCAACGAAAATGTCTTTATGTTGAGGGTTACCGCCAAGCTTGGCCTCTTGCGCGTCCGGGATGCCGTCTTGATCGGCGTCCTGGGCGCGCACGCTCTGAGGTTCAGCGAACACCAGGAAGCTAGCGGAGGCGAAGACAAGCAAAACGAAGGAAGCGGGTATGCGGACACAGGCCATGACAAGTTCCTCCTGAGGGGCTGTGAAAACCAAGTGTCTCGGGCCGTGAGCATAGAGGCGTAATATCTCACGCCTCTTCTGCCATTACCGACTCTCTTCGTCAATCCTCATTCTTGATAATCAACAGTATATGCTGGCGTCGCTCTCCCCATTATAAGTTCATTACGGCAGGGGTATTGGAGTAGGAGGGAGGGGGATGTTATCGCAGACGACGCTCATCGACCGATCCAACACTGCGGTCGCGGGCGATCCTGGCAGCGGGCGTGCGGTCCAGCGGAGCGTATGGGCTCCTGGCCCAAGCCTGAAAAAGCCAGTGCTGGAAACTTCTTTAATTCGGACATCGGGCACAGACAGCGGCGGGTTGGCAAAGGCAAGATTGAGGAATTGCACCGTGCGCTCCTTCCCGCCGTCGAGCGGCAAGCAGGCGACATTATCAAGCGTAAGGTTAAAGAGATATGTACTGAGCCCCGCACTCCCAGGATTCTGCACATCTGCGCTCCCAGTCACGGCGCAGTACAACACCGCTCCAGCGGGAACAATGACGTTTTGGGCGTTCAGGGTGGTGCAGGCGGCCACCGGCATGTTGATATTGGTGTCATTACCGCCAACGGCGGCGGCAAAAGTCTGCGTGGCGCCCGGCGTGAACCACGCGAGCAAAGCTGCGGTTAAGACCATCCGACGCCATTTGCCATTCTGTACGTATGATGTATGCATTACAAATCTCCTATACAGTTGCAAGGTTGTTGTTCTCGGGGCGAGCGCCCTAGCTTCAGTGCCAACGTTTTCTCCTTTTGTATCCGTGTTCTCGTAGGCCCCTCCTCTCTTTGTGTGCTTGCAAGAAAGGTGTAGCGCCCGGAGTTTGCTGTCTTTCTTCTATCGCGTCTGGAGTCATCAAAGGGGCGAGGAGAACGACAAGGTTCAATCGGACTTCATGACATTGGGGCGCTGCCCGGGGAGTGTGTGACGACGCGTTGCGGCATTCCCGCTTGGCTCGGCGTCGCCGGACGTGCTTGCAGGGGCCGGCGACTACCAAGCCAGACCATGGGAATCACGTTATTTTTGTCCCTGGAAGTGATATTCACCAAGAACGCCAGCGCCTGCAGCCGAGTCCAACGCGTGGAAAGTGCCGCCCATACGATGAGGCTGACCGGCCACTACGTCAGAGACATTGCCAACCCAAGTTTGAATGACCACTCCCTGAGCGTTCTTGCGCGCGAACGCAAGGCGACCGGTGCTTGGGCAGTAGTAGCCGCGCACAGGGTGATTGAGCACGCCAGGATAAATCGTCCCAACAATCGGTTTGCAAGCGCCGCCAATACCCTGATTCAGGATCAAAGCTCCGGCGTGTTGATTGCCGACAATACTCCATACGCCAGCGACGCTGGCGAGCGGGGCGGCGTGGGCCATACTCCCGAAGAACAAACCAACCGTACCTACTGCAAGAGCGACTCGATGCTTCAAAGACTTTTTCATAATTTCCTCCTTCTAGGTTATGTGGGTTCTTTCTGTTGTTCGTGATATTGCTGTCTTCCTTGTCGCCGCCGTGTCACCGAAGAACCCCTCTTGTTATGTGTCACGTCAGCTCCAAGCAGCCCGAGATATTCAGCGGTCTCTCAATTTCACCTTTCTGTTGCCGTTTGTGTGTCCTCCTTTCTCTTCTGTTTTTTGCGTAGCGCTCGGAGTCGCCGTTTTTGCGCAGAGCGCCTGCGATAGCGGAAAGATTCACCTGGTTATTTCTCCAACCCGGTCAGCATCTCAGCTGCGATAGAGCGCACCTGTGGGTCACTCTCAGTCGCAGCAAGTTGTTCCAATAAGGGACGAACTCTGGGGTCATGCTCGATAAAGCCTCCAAGGAAACCGAGAGCCTCAATGCGGTTGTCACGATCGGCGCCGTGGAGAGCGGTGTCCAGGTGAGATTCCAGCAACTTCTCTAGTTCAACATCCACCGCGCCTGGATCTGGATCATCTTCCACCGCTGCGGAATCTCGAGTGGGCGAACCAGCTTGCCGTGCGACGAGTTGTCGTGGAGCCACCCAAATCTCTGTGAGCTTCGCTTCGTCAGCAGTTGAGGTGTACATCAACAAGAAATTGTTCGACCCAAGCAGTCGCCGGATCGCTTCCGGGACGGGCAACGCCGCAAAATCAACCGACACTTGATGGTTGTCGCGTTGACCGAGCCATACGACCCTTGCGCCGCTGAGCCGGCTAAGCTCGCTCATAACTCGGTGGAGTGGGGCCGCTGTTATCCGAGCGGTCAGCAGACCGTTTTGCAACTTGAGTATCACTCCAGAAGAAGCCATCTCTTCGCCGCCCGGTTTGACGGCTGCCGCCCACGTAGCAGAGTCGCAACCCTTGCCCGTCAACAGGAGCGCCAGGACACAACCGGTCCACCAGCGCTTTCTAGATGCAACCGCTGAAAGAAAAAGTTTAATTTGTTGCATATCTCCTCCTTCTTTTCGCCATTCTGCATTGCTGAATGATTCTGGCTTCACTATCGAGGCGTGGTCATTAATTACACCCTCGATTTTTTTCCTGACTGTTGTTAGTGGTGTAGCGCCCGCAGTTGAACGAGAGGCTCGGCATGGTTTCGTGCAACGACCTGCGGAGGGGAAAGGGCGGGCGAGAGCAAGGCTTCCTTGACGTGGACCCCTTGCAATATGCCTGGCGTCCATGCACATCAAAGAAGGAATGGAAGGAATGACCGACGATCAAGTCTCAGTGATTCAACAGACCGTAGAGCGCGTGCTGGACAGCAAAGCAGGACGCTCTTTTGACATTGGAGCGCCTGCTCATCTGGCAACGCTGGTAGAAGCCGTGCGGTCAGCGGTCACGCCGGCAACCGAAGAAGCACTGTGGATAGTGGTTGCCATGTGTTGGTTAGGCCCGTGGCGCGCAGGGATTCCTCCGCTGTCCATGCGGGAACAACTCCACCAGCTCTTGCGGCAGTATGCAGAAGACGAACACGCGCGTCTGATGCGGGTGATGGAGACAGTTATAGCCTACGGCTGCGGGAAATGGCGGCAGGTGCAACCTGGGGCTGGCGGATGGGAGCATCGTTGGCAAGGAGCCATGCGCGGTCTCGTGCGCGCCGCCGAACCTGCGATCGCGCAAGCCAATCGATGGCTGGCGGCGCATGTCGTCGGTTTTCCAAAGGATCGTCAGGGTGTTCCGACAGAGGTCTTTTCCAGGAATCTGGCCGATTGGTCTGACGCCTGGGTCTTGGGAATCCACCTCGCCTGTCCGGAAAAGCCCTTCATTCTTCACGAAGATGAAAACCTGACGTTAGAATGCTCAACCCAGGGCGTGGAGTTTTTCACCACTGACCAGGACTATCAACTCCTTATCCCGCCGGGAGCGAAAGGAGTGTGGGACATACAGGAAAATCCGGCAGTTATTGAGCTGTCGCATGGGCAGACCTTCCCTCTACCAGCGCAGACAACCGTCAACTTCATCGTCCG
Source organism: Candidatus Methylomirabilota bacterium (assembly GCA_035575235.1). Classification (GTDB taxonomy): domain Bacteria; phylum Desulfobacterota; class Binatia; order Bin18; family Bin18; genus SYOC01. Next base: position 10,875 of record DATLYA010000321.1, on the reverse strand, counting down.
TGATGATGACGTTCTTTTAAAAGTTGCTACGGAAGGTAGAGACCACCAGGCTCGCTTGAGAATGGGCGACACGGCTACTCTCACGGGTCCAGCGATGCTTCGCCTCCGCGCATGCACTTGCGGCACTACACATTGTATAGAAAGGCATCGGCTCGCAGCCTGGGATCCGGAGCAGCGCGTACAAAAAACCGTGGCTGAGGGACAGCAAACCAAGAAAGAAGTTGCACTCACGCTATGGGACTACGTGGCGTCGGCCATCAAAGGGCCACAGGCGACCATCAAGACGGGCGCGTTTGTGCAAGGCATGTATTTTCCCTTGCTAACACAAGAAGGCGTGATGTAAGGCGTGATGTAAGGACATTTCAGCCCTAGGAGGGGATACGTCGCCCAAGAGGCCGAGGCGGCGCATAGGCAATAGCTATGAGTGAGAAGCGCGTTCTCCACAATCAGGCTGTTATTGAAGAAGCCGCCTTACTCTTCCGACAATCTCATTTTTCCCACCTCCACGGGGCGTACGCCGAAGGACAGCGCGTCGCTGTCATTGTAGACCCGTGCTGGAATGTCGACCATGAGAGTTTTCACGCTCTGATCTCTTGCGTTGCCTTTGGCCATCGACGTGTGAGCTGGGCGCGGTTGCCGCTGTACATTACACCGACAGGGGGGAATAGCGGTGTGACCGCCCTGGTGCGGCTTGATGACCGTGGCCGCGCCCTCGTTCCGAGTTTGCCGCCAGGGGATTATCGTCTGTCTTTGCGCTTCAAGCCGGCGCAAATGACGCCTGTGCTTTCCCGGCAAACGGAACGTCTTGCCGCACAAGGCGAGGAGGAGGAAGAGCGTCGCCGTGTCTGGCGCGGCGACGGAGAAGACGGCGCTATACTCTGGACTCTCGAAGAAACAGAAGAAGGAGACGTGCAGGTCGCGTTTGAAACGAAAGAAGAGCGCTTCGCAGGGTATGTTGTCATTTTCAATCTGATTGATCCGGTCAGCAAACAGGCGCGTTATCATCAAGAATTACCATTCCAACCAGCCCGTACCCCGGGCAAATGGGAAGCCTGGTGTTCATTGGGTTCTCGCACGGAGGTTCAGGGGCCGTATGAGCTGGATTTTGCGGTTGTAGCGCCAGAGGGAACAGAACCATAAAATCTTCTTGACTCGTTTCTCCCTCCCAACAGAAATTTCTATGCCTGCTAACCCTATCGAAACCCTGACTGACATTCTGCGGGAATGGAGCCGGGCGGAACGCGAGCCTGATAAGCGCGCGCTCTGGCGAAAGTTGGCGCGTGGGGGCTGGCTACAAGTCTGCCGCAACGCCGTACACAGGAAAGAACGCGCGCAGTTGACGACCTGGCTGGAGCATCCTTCTCCAGACATACAGGATATTGTTGAATTCAACGGGGCCGAAGCTGCTCAACTCACGCGGCTCCATTTGCACTGCGCACTGGCGGCCTGCGAGGCGTCCGCACGGCTACTCCCCGAAGCCCCCAGAGGATTTTGTCGCGAGCTTATGCTCCTCTTTTCAGGAGCACAGCCGCGAGCAACCGAACGTGATGTCTGCATCATGACGCTCCTGGTCGACACCGCTCGTAACGAAGGGGTCGTGGCGACGCTTACCTTAGAATTACTCGCGGACGGGCGGGGAGAATTGTACCCTACTCCAGAATTAGCGTTTCTCCGAGACGCCGACTTCCAGCAAGCGGAAGCCGCGGCCTGTGCAGCGCTACAGGCAACACCTTTCTGGTCGCATCACCACGATGTTCGTTGGCGGCTACAACGGCGGGATGGCAAACCGGTGACACATCTGAGCGGTCCTTCTATGGGCGCAGCCTTCGCGCTCGGGATGGGCAGATTACTGGCGGAACACAGGTAAGATGGTCACTTGTCGTTCGACTCAGCCCCCTACACTTTTGATAGAAAGGGGAGTCAGTCATGAAAGCGACAATCACCTGTACGTTGCTAGAACTCGTTCAAGCCCTCACTAGCGTGACAGACAATGATCAAGAAGTGGTCGCAGCTGCCGTCTCCTTAGTGAACAGCGGTCGCGTGCGCCTGTGCGGCAACTTCGCCGGCGCGAAGATCGTGTTTCCCTCATCCCGTAAGCTCTCTCGCACTGCGCCGCCTCCCACTTCACTTCAGAGAAGCGCTTCGGTCTCTTACTGAAACTTAAAATAGCCGGATCGCATCTATCATTAAAAAAAGACAGGCAGAGGGCGATAGCAAACGAGGAACAACGTCCGAGCCGCAGAGGACGCCTCCATCCAAGAGAGGAGCGAGCTAGCATGAGCCTTATTGATCTCACTATCCCACTCATCACACTTGGACTAGCGTACCTCTTACTGTTTTCCGCCTCACGCTGAGGCGTCTTCTCCCTCCGCCACGACGACGGCTTCCGCCCATGCGGCGGTATGCGTCAGGGCAAGATGAAAACGCACGATGCCGAGCGACCGGGCATATTCCTTAGCTTTACCGTGCAAGACAATGGTTGGACGCGAACCGCGCGGTCGCACGACTTCGATATCAAGCCATCCGACGTAACGCCCCCAGCCTCGCCCTAACGCCTTCATAGTTGCTTCTTTTGCCGCGAACCGCGCGGCGTAACTTTGATACTTCGCCACCCGCCGTCGCTCACAATATTCCTGCTCGCCTGCCGTGTACACTCGGTCACGGAACCGCACGCCTGTGCGAGGATGTTCCAAAGCTGCGCGAATGCGGTCTACTTCGGCAAGGTCATTGCCAATCGCGATGATCATGGTCCTTTCATAGACTATCGGGCCGCACTCAGACAGGTCCCCTCGCCCCTCAAAGGAAAAGGGAAGACAGGGAAGGAACATGAAGTTAACACGCTTGGCAGCTGTGGCAGGTTGTCACATCGCACGGCGGCGTTTGCCGTTCCATCAACGCCTTCCGCCATTCCACCCATAAATACTGCTTGCTGACCGAGTGGTCGATGAAATCCCACGGCAAAATTTCTCTGTAGTCGTATTGCCGATGAACAAAAAAATCCGGGTCAAGAGACATGCCAGGTTGTTGAGCAATAATTTTTGCCTTTTGACTTTTGACCTTTGATTTTTGCCTTGCCGCAGCCCGCCGCAACCCTTGAATCACACTCCACCAGTCGCCGCCATTCTGGTGTGTCTCAAGCAGAATCTGGCTCACGCGGCGGTCGCCGCGCGACAGTAAGGTCTGGTAATACGCCTCGCGTGGCGACTCGATGTCCACCGTGACGCGCGGTAAACGTGTAAGCCGCTTCTTGAGTCCAGCGAGCTTGCCGCGCAGTGAGGCAATGTCTTCCATGGGTTCCCATTGAAACGGGGTCCAGGGTTTTGGCGAGAAAGCGTTGACCGAAAGCGTCAGGCTGCCGACTTTGCCGCTTTTGCCGCAAAAGGTTGTGTAGATTTTCTCCGTCAGCTCGGCGATGGCGTCCACGTCAGCCTGGGTTTCTGTGGGAATACCGACCATGAAGTACAATTTTAACGCCTGTACGCCGCTGCCGACGAGCCACTCAGCCGCCCGCAGAATTTCCGGCTCGCTGAGATTTTTGTTGATCACCCGCCGCATGCGCTCTGAACCCGCCTCCGGCGCGACCGTCACTGAACGGTTCTTCTGCGCGCCCAGCGCCCGCGCGAGATCCTTGGTGATGACATCCGCCTTGAGAGAAGACGGCGATGCGCGGCCACCGGCTTGTCCAATAAATTCACACACCGCCGCGATGCCAGGTTGGCTGGCCATCTCAGCGCCGATCAAGCCGATAGTGGAGCGATGTTGTAATCCTTCTTGCACGCTGCGCAGCAGTGAAGCCTGGCTACGATAGCGCACCGGCCGGTACATAAAACCTGCTGCGCAAAACCGGCAGCCCCATTCACAACCGCGACTCGCTTCCACCAAGTACATATCGCCGAAGACGGTTTCCGGCGTGAGCAGTTGGGACGAGGTCGGGTAGGCGTCCAAGTTTTTGATCAGGCGGCGTTTCACACGTGGTTGACCCGGGCCACTATAGTCCACATGCGCAATTCGTCCCTCCTCGTCGTACTGGGGAGAGAAGTAGGCAGGTAGATACGCGCCTTCGATTGCACTGAGCATCTGTAGTTTCTCTCTGCGACTGAGCCGCGCCGTCCTGACTTGGGCGTAATGCTCGAGAAATTCAGGAATCATCTCTTCTCCTTCGCCAATCAAGAACAGGTCGATAAAATCCGCGACTGGTTCGGGGTTGAGGAACGTAGCAGGCCCGCCAGCAATCACCAGCGGATGATGCTCCTCACGCGCGCACGCCAAGAGCGGCACGTGGGCAGAGGCGAGCATATCAAGGATATGTAAATAATCCGTCTCAAAGGAAAGCGAGAAGGCGAGCAGCTCAAAATCCGTCAATGGCCGTTGGCTTTCGAGAGAGGCAAGCGGCGTATGAGAGCGTTGCAGCCCCGTAGCCTCATCCGCATCAGGCAAAAATGCGCGCTCACAGCGGCAGCGCGGATCCTGCGCCAAAATCTTGTACGCCGCCTGAAACCCCAGGTTCGACATCCCCACGGGATAGCGATTCGGGTAAATCAGGCAGACCGGAATTTCTCCTTCACTCTTCGCGGCAAACAGGCGTGTTTCGCGCGCCAGACGTTGCCGGGCTCGTTCAGCGGTCAACCACATGAGGAGAGGGTATCCACCCAGAGCAACGGCTTCAAGCAGGGAAAGAACAATAAGGATTCAAGGACGAGTGACGAGTACAAAGCGAGAGCATCGCTTGCTCAGCACTCGTCACTCTAGTTAGTTCGCCTGCTTGCGCAGGAACGCGGGAATATCGTACCGGTCTTCGCTCTCCAGGTGAGTCGGCGTCGGCGCTGCGGACGCGCTACTGTCCGCTTGCCGTTTGCGCTGCCATGCTGGCGTATCAAGATCGTCGGCCACTACCGACCCCATGCGAACCTGCCGCCGATCAGGAATTGGACGTGCGTGCTGACGAAGCGGCGTCACATTTGGCCTGACCATAGTATTCGTCTGAGGCGGAGCCTGCAGGATCTCGTTCTCGCCAAACCCAGTAGCGATCACCGTAATACGCAATTCATCTTCAAGGTTCTCGTCAATAACAGCGCCAAAGATAATATTGGCTTCTTCGTCCGCCTCTTCTTGAATCAAGGTGGCGGCTTCGTTGACTTCATGCAGCGTTAAATTTTGCCCGCCGGTGATATTGATCAGCACGCCGCGAGCGCCGCGAATCGAGATATCTTCAAGCAACGGACTGGCAATGGCATGACGGGCGGCCTCTTCGGCGCGTCCTTCCCCTTTTGCCGTCGCCGTGCCCATGATCGCCATGCCCATGTTGGACATAATCGTGCGCACGTCGGCGAAGTCTAGATTAATCAATCCATGTATAGTGATGAGATCGGAAATGCCGCGCACAGCTTGCAGGAGCACCTCGTCAGCTTTGTGAAACGCTTCGAGAAGCGGTTGACTCCTGCTGGCTGCGGCCAGCAAGCGTTGGTTGGGAATACAAATCAACGTGTCCACATGTTCGCGCAGCTGACGCAAGCCTTCTTCAGCCTGACGCATGCGTTTTTTCCCTTCGAAGAGAAACGGCTTGGTGACGACGCCAACCGTCAATGCGCCAAGTTCCCGCGCAATACGGGCTATCACTGGCGCGCCGCCGGTTCCAGTGCCACCGCCCATACCAGCGGTGACGAAGACCATGTCGGAATCCGCCAGATACCCGCGCAATTCATCTTCAGATTCAATCGTTGCCCGCTTGCCGACTTCCGGATCGGCGCCCGCGCCGAGTCCTTTGGTCAGTGCGCCGCCGAGTTGTAATTTGATCTGCGCGAGATTGACACGCAGCGCCTGGGCGTCAGTATTCGCAGCAATAAAGTCTACTCCGGTCAAGCCTGCGGAAATCATCGTATTGACAGCGTTACTGCCCGCGCCGCCGATGCCGACGATGCGGATCAGCGCTCTATTTTCGTTCGCCTCTTCAAACTCAAACATCTCGCACCTCCTTCGCCCATTTTGCATTGCTCCTCCCGGAGGAAGAGTATTCGTCCTAGAAAAAGTCACGAATCCATTCGACCACCCGCTCCCGCACGCGTTGCCACCCATGCGCGTCACGCATACGCGAGGCCCCATTTAATCGTGTATGTTGTAGTTCACACAGGGCGAGACCCACCCCAGTGGCGTACATTGGGCTATTTACTGTATCAACCAGTCCGTTTACATAGCGAGGAACGCCGCGGCGGACAGGAAGGCGGAAGATTCGCTCCGCCATCTCCGGCATTCCTTCCATGATTGCGCTCCCTCCTGTAATCACGACGCCCGACTCCAACTTGCTTCCGACGCCTGCCCGCTCTAATTGCTCGCGGACCAGCGCAAAGATCTCGTCAGCTCGGGGTTCAATAATTTCACTTAAGCGACGCCGTGGCATCGGCAGAGGGTCGCGTGAGCCGACTCTCGGCATCTCAACCATATCCCCCGTGCTCACCATGCTCGCCATGGCACAGCCATGCTTTTGTTTCAGTTTCTCCGCCTCGGCCAGTGTCGTGCGCAAACCGACCGCAAGATCGTTCGTGATATGGGATCCGCCAACCGGTAACACTGAAGCGTGCTGCACGACGCCATGGTGATACGCCACCAGGCCGGTCGTACCGCCTCCCACATCGACTACCACAACGCCTAGTTCTTTCTCTTCTGGCGTTAATACCGCCTCGGCGGCGGCCAACGCGGCAAAATGCACGCCGCGGACATGGAGACCCGCACGCTCCCCACACTTGTGAATTGTTTGGACAGCCTCACTCGACGCCGCAATGATCTGCACATTGGCTTCCAACCGCACGCCAGACGCGCCAAGGGGATCCCGACCGCGCTCTTGTCCATCCACAAAAAACTCTTGCGGCAAGACGTGAAGAATTTCATAGCCGGAGGGCAGCGCCACCGCGCGGGCAATTTCTAGCACCCGCTGCACATCAGCGTGCGCTACCTCCCGATCTTTGAGCGCCCACGCTCCCTGGCTTGTCAATCCGATAATGTGCTCACCGGTCACGCTCGCACACACATTGTGGATTTCACAATTCGCCACCATTTGCGCTTCTTCCACCGCCTTCCGCACCGCATGCACCGCAGCGTCAACGTTAATGATCTGACTTTTCCGGAGCCCCTGCCCGGAGGGCGCGGCGCCCACCCCAATAATGTGTACGTCTTCAGGCGTCACTTCCGCCACGATGACTGCGGTCTTATACGTCCCAATATCGAGACTGACAATTAATGGATTTTCTCTTGGCATAGCCTCCCCCTATAGCGGCCGGCTGAGCGCGCGGTCTTGCGCTCCACTCTCCACGGCGTACGGCTGTACGACAATTTGATCAGCAAAGCGGGCATCGAAGACCGCAGCTGGCGCCTCTTTTGGCCACCTTGCTAATACCACTCCGATCTGCGCGAATTTTTCCGGCGTCGTTTCCCATCCTAAACGGATCGTGATTCGTCGATGCTGCAGAAAAAGCGAATACCCGTGCTGCGCATCCCAATGAATTTCTGATAGCGATTCTTGCCACAAACGCGTTAACGATAACAAGCGTAAGACGCCGTCCAGAGCAGATCGCATAGTCGGCGAGTCTAGCGGCTCCCCTGCCACTCCACTCACATAGGGCAGATCAGGCGTTACGCCTTGCTCCGGTTTGGTGAAACACGAGCCCGTCTCATCGAGAAACATCAAGCCATCATGCAAGACCGCCGCGACCGGCCGGCGCACGCTGATGGACACATGCAGGCGTTGAGGAAAATCACGGCGCACGCGGGCGGATTGAATCCAGGAATGAGCGAGCAAACGAGCTTCCACCTGCTCTGGATCAATTTCCCACATACTGGTTCCTATTGTCACGCCGCTCCACTCCTGCACGTCCTCTGAGGAGAAACCGGCGCTTCCTTCCACAATGACTTCCTGCACGGTGAAATAGGGATGTTGTTCCGCGTAGCGCGCCAGCACGGTTCCACCGAGTCCAAGCACGCCCGGGAGGAGCATGGACAGCACGACTCCAGCGGACCAACGGTGGCGAGAACGAGACGAACGGACAAGCCGTCGATTCTCTCGCCTGCGGACCCGCCACCACACCGCTCTGTTCATGCTGCACCCCTCTGAATATGCAGCGCCGCCCGCTGCAGAATCGCCTCGACCAATTCGCTGTAGCTGAATCCCGCGTGCGCGGCAATGCGCGGTAAATAACTTAATGAAGTCAATCCCGGCAACGTGTTGACTTCAAGCAAAAACACTTCCCCACGCTCATTCACCCGGGTATCCACTCGGCTATACCCAGCACATCCCAAGGCGTGATGCGCCGCCAACGCCACCGCCAACACGCGCTCATACACTGGCGGATCGAGGGACGCCGGGAGAATAAACTCTTCCCGGCCAGCCGTGTACTTCACTTCATACGAGTGAAACTCGCCTTTCGCGACCACTTCCATGGCGCCGAGCGCCTGGTCGCCGACAATGCCCACCGTGACCTCTTTCCCAGGAATATAAGCTTCCACTAACGCCTGGGCGTCATAGCGAAACGCCTCAGCGAGCCCGCTATGCAGGGCCTCAGATGAACGGACGACGGACACGCCGACACTCGACCCTTCGGCGCACGGCTTAATGACAATCGGATAGGTCAAATCCGCTTTCAGTGCCCACGGTCCATTTTTCTCGATCACCTGCCAGCGTGGAGTTGGCAGCGCATAGGTTTCCCACACCCGTTTCGCCATGGGTTTATGCATGGCTAATGCACTGGCCAATATCCCCGATCCTGTGTACGGCACTCCCGCGAGTTCTAACAGCCCTTGCACAGCCCCGTCTTCACCAAATTTACCATGTAAAGCAAGAAAAGCTACATCGATGTTTCGGACTTGCGATATCCACGCGCCGGCGGCGTCAACCTCGATCGGCGTAATGGCGTACCCCGCGGCTTGCAGCGCTCTACACACCGCCTCGCCTGTCATGTAAGAAATGTCCCGTTCAGTGGAGATCCCGCCGAACAGTACGCCTACACGCTTGTCACGCCACACGCTCATATTGAAGGTTCAACGTTCAACGTTCAAAGTCAAAATCCTAATCCCCAAACCCAGATCCCTAACCTCTAGCCCCTCCTTACCACTCCCCCACCAACCGCACTTCGGGCTCTAAGCGCACGTGATGCTTCTCCCACACGGTACGCTCAATTTGCTCCATCAGTTGTTTGACGTCCGCGGCGCGGGCGCCGCCTTTATTAACAATGAAATTCGCATGCTGTTCGGACACCTGCGCCTGACCACACGCCATGCCTTTCAATCCAGCTGTTTCGATCAGTTTTCCAGCGTAGGCGCCAGGTGGATTTTTGAAGATCGAACCCGCATTGGGATAGCCGTGAGGTTGAGTCGTCTGTCGTTTCTGCTGGGCCTGTTGCATTTTTGCCGTGATCGCGGTTGGAGTATCAGCATGAACATGGAACTCTACTTCGGCAACAATAAACTCTGGTGGTAATGCTGTCCGTCTATAGGCGAACCCGACTGCCTCACCAGGAAGACGTAACAGTTCCCCATTGGCGTGAACGCCGGACACCGTCTTCACAACCCGGCTCAGTTCTCCGCCAAAGGCGCCAGCATTCATCAGGAGCCCGCCGCCGACGCTGCCAGGAATGCCTTCGGCAAATTCCACGCCGCCATAACCTTTGGCAGCAGCGTCTCGTACAAAGCGCCCGAGTGGCCGCGCAGCGCCAACGCGCACCCACGCTTCGCCGTCCGACTCTTCCCAATGGGCATAGTTGAAACCATCGCCTAAACGAATCACCACGCCACGCACGCCTTTATCGCTGACGAGGATATTGGTGCCACCACCGAGCAAGAAATACGGCGTATCTTCCTTCTGGAGCGCGCGCAGCACCGCTTGCAGCTCGGCGAGCGAATCCACCTCTACGAGGACATCCGCGGGTCCACCGACGCGAAACGACGTGTAGCGCGCCAGCGGCGCGGCGAATTGCACTCGCTCCCCTAGAAGCGAAGCAAGATAAGCATGAAGCTCAGGACGCACGCCGTTCTCCTTCGCGCAACTGCTCAAGCAGCGCCACACCACTGCGATGAATATCGCCCGCGCCAAGCGTCATTACGACATCTCCCGCCTGAACAAGATCAAGTGTGGTCGCAAGCAGCTCGTCTTTCGTCGGAGCAAAATGCACCTCAGCGTGTCCGCGCTTTTTCAGCGCACGGTACAGCGCTTCACCAGAAACGCCGGGAAGAGGATCTTCACCCGCTGGATAGATTTCGCTCAGAATCACGATATCTGCATCGTCAAATGCCGAGAGAAACTCGTCAAACAAGTCCCGCGTGCGCGTATAGCGATGCGGCTGAAACAAAGCGACTATGCGGCGACCACCCTCCTGCCCCACTCCTTCGCGAGCTGCACGCAAGGTCGCGCGGATTTCTTCCGGGTGATGAGCATAGTCGTCGACGATCAGCACCCCAGCGGCCTCTCCTTTCACCTCAAACCGTCGCTGGATGCCGGCGAAATTACTCAGCGCCTCCTGTACTTGAGAGAACGGGATGCCGAGTTCCCGCGACACCGCAGTCACCGCTAAGGCGTTGAGCGCATAATGCCGCCCGGGCAGATTCAGACACAGTTCGCCCAAAGCTTCCTCGCCGTGCCATACTTCGCAATGGGTTTTTAACCCGGACACAATTAAATTGCGCGCCGTCAATTCCGCTTCGGGACTCAGTCCGTACGTCACAAAACGCTTGCGTACGTGCGGCAACAGCGCGCGGACATTGATGCTGTCGAGACACAGAATTGCCCGGCCATAGAACGGCACGCGGTTGATAAAATCGAGATACGCAGTCTTCACCCGCTCCATGTCGCCGTAAAAATCGAGGTGTTCGGGATCGATATTCGTCACCACCACG
>DATLYA010000320.1:0-7942 GCA_035575235.1 Candidatus Methylomirabilota bacterium | reverse complement strand
ACTTTTTACCCATTCCCGCACGGTATTTGTTGATCGATACCACAATGATCTCGTCCAGGCGTTTCGCCAATTCCAAGAGGCGGGCGTGCTCGAAATTATCGGCTGTGCTGCGACCCATGGGTACTTGCCGCTTTTGCAAGTAAACGAAAAAGCCGTGCGCGCGCAGATCCGCCTCGGCGTCGATGAATACCGCCGGTTCTTTGGCCGCAAGCCGCGGGGATTTTGGTTACCGGAATGCGCCTATTATCCTGGCCTTGACGCCCTCCTCAAGGAGTATGGGGTGCAGTACTTTCTGGTGGATACGCACTCCATTCTTTATGCAACGCCCCGGCCTTTTTACGGCGTCTATGCGCCGCTTTATTGTCCCAGCGGCGTCGCAGCGTTCGGACGCGACCCAGAGTCATCCAAGCAAGTCTGGAGTTCGGTTGAAGGATATCCAGGTGATTTCGTGTATCGGGATTTTTACCGTGATGTGGGCTACGATCTTGCATATGATTATATTCGCCCCTACCTGCCGCCGACGGGAGAGCGCGTCAACGTTGGCGTCAAATACTATCGCATCACAGGCAAGACCGACCACAAGATTCCTTATGATCCGCAAGCGGCGCGCGAACGGGCGGCTGAGCATGCGGAGAATTTCATATTTAATCGCGAGAAACAAATTGAGTGGTTAGCAGGAGGGCTGGATCGCCCGCCGCTCATCCTGGCGCCGTATGACGCCGAGCTGTTTGGCCACTGGTGGTTCGAAGGGCCGCAATGGCTGAATTATGTCATTCGCAAGGCTGCGTATGATCAACAGGTCTTCCAGTTCATCACGCCGTCTGCATACCTCGACCGTTACCCGACGAACCAAGTGGCGACGCCGGCAGCGTCCAGTTGGGGCCATAAAGGGTACAATGAGGTGTGGCTTGCGGGGGAAAACGATTGGATCTATCGCCATCTGCATAAGGCGGCGGACCGCATGACCGAGCTGGCGGCGCGATTTCCCGAGCCTACTGAACTGCAACGGCGCGCGTTGAATCAAGCCGCGCGGGAACTGCTGCTGGCGCAGTCCAGCGATTGGGCGTTTCTCATGCAACAAAAAACCGCGCAACAATACGCCGCCCAACGCACCACTCAGCATGCGCAGCGTTTTACCCGCTTATACGATGCATTGTGCACGAACCAGATCAATGAGCACTGGCTTGGAGAGATAGAAGCGCGGGACAACATTTTCCCCACGCTTGACTACCGCATCTACTGCTGACCATGCCGCCGTCCCCTGCATTCTCCGCCAGGATTGACGCCGTCGCGGTCTGGCTCATGACCTCGGGGGTGCGCATCCTTCTCATCTTGCTCGCCGCGAGCCTGCTGCTCCGTATGATCCGAGTGCTCGTCGCGCGGCTAAGCCCGACGCTCACCAGCCTGGTGCAGCAATCACTTGAGGCGCAGAAACGCGCGCAGACCCTCACCACCATCGCCCGCACCACCGCCACCACGGTAGTAATCGTCCTTACGACCATGCTGGTGCTGGGAGAGATTGGCGTTGATGTCGCCCCCCTGATCGCAGCGGCAGGCATCGGCGGTCTCGCCATCGGGTTCGGCGCGCAAAACCTCGTGCGCGACATCATCAGCGGGTTTTTCCTCCTGCTGGAAGATCAGATCCGCGTAGGCGACGTCGTCAAAATTGGCGACAAGGCCGGACAGGTCGAACAGATCGGCCTGCGCATCATTACGCTACGAGACTTTGACGGCAGCGTGCATATTATTCCGAATGGGACAATTACGAGCGTGACCAACCAAACCAAAGGCTTTGCCTACGCGGTCGTTCCCGTCGGCGTTCCATTGGCAACGGACGTTGAGGTTGTGACCGCCCTCCTTAAGGAAGTCGGAGACTCGTTGCGCCAAGATCCAACCCTCGCGGCCGATTTGCTGGGAGATGTGGAGGTGTTGGGCGTCGATGATTTTACCACGCCGCGCCTCAAATTGACTGTGCGAGTCAAAACGTTACCGGCGAAACAGTGGCGCGTGGCCCGCGAGCTGCGACGGCGGATCAAAATTGCTTTCGATGCTCGCCAGATCAATTTGTTGTAGTCCAGAGAAGGCGGGGCGATGCAGGCATTGACCCCTCTGTCCCCTCGTATTTGCAATATTTTTGTATACTGTTATACTTCCCCCCTATGGAAAAAAGACGGTAGCTCTACGCAGAACAAAAATGATGGCGCGCATGGCGCTGCAGCGATCCAACGCCGGCACAGTCCATTTCTTCAAGCGTCGGTCGAAAGCTGTGCGCAACTATTTTCACCAGCTCTCGGAATGAAAAAATATCTCCACGATCTTCTGAAGAGGAGAGATTTACTCCTGTATCTTGTCACTTCTGGGCTCAAAGCGCAGTATCGCAACAGTTTCCTCGGCTATGCCTGGTGGCTGCTTGATCCCCTCTTGGGAGTGGCGATCTATTATTTTGTGGTGGTCTACGTTTTTCATCGTGGCGGCGGCGACTATGGCATGTTTTTGGCGATTGGCCTGATCGTGTGGCGGTGGCTGAACGCAACGGCGTCCACGGCTTCCCGCTCCATCGTCGCGCAATCTAACATTATCAAACAGATATATCTCCCCAAATTGATTTTTCCCTTTGGGGCGGTTCTCACGCAGTTGATCAATTTTGGCTTTGGCCTCCTCGTGATCGCGCTGTTCGCTATTTTTTTTCGCTTCACTCCCGGTCCTACCGCCCTGTGGTTGCCTTACATCACCTTGATGCAGCTTTGCTTCTTTACGCTTATCGCCACTACGCTCTCGTATGTGTCGGTCTTTGTCCGAGACATTGAGGAAGTGGTTGGTCACATCCTCCGCGTGTGGTTTTTCGGGTCTCCGGTGATTTGGCCGGAAGAACTGCTGGGAGAGAAAAATCACTGGATCATCGCCTTGAACCCCATGGCGCATTTTCTTACTGCTTATCGTAAAGTCCTCTTATATCAGGCGCCGCCTGACGTCTGGACATTATTAGGGATTGGCGTCCTCTCAGCGTTAGGGGTGGCTTACATGACGTATTATTTCAGTCAACACGAACATAAAATTATCAAGGCGCTCTAAACGGCAATGAGGGAAGAGCAACACAAGCGATATGAAGAGTTTCTGCGGCGAAGCGTGCTCGACAAACAATTTCCGCTGTGGTGGGGGGGCAAATATCGCCAGATCGTCGCCCTCATGGAGGAAAAGAAAGCTCGGCTGACGCGGCAATATTTACCTAGACCACAGGAGTCGTTGGTTTCCATTATCATGCCGACGTTCAATCGCATGCATATGATTCCAAGGGCCATTCGTTCCGTGCGCGGCCAACTCTACAAAAATTGGGAGCTGATCATCGTTGACGACGGGGGAACGGACGACACCCGATCTGTCGTTGAGCGCTATCAAGATGCGCGCATACGCTACCATCGCTTGCCGGACAATCGGGGACCGCGCGCCGCGCGCAATGAGGGGATGCGTCTAGCTTCCGGGAGGTATTTTGCCTATCTCGACTCCGATAACACCTGGGAGCCGGAATATTTGTTGTTGATGGTGAATACACTCGTTGATCGCCCCGGTTTTCTCTCGCTTTACGCCGCGCAAAAAATTCGCAAATTCCGCGGGCTGCGTAACTTCCTGCGCTTTGGCGTCTTTCATCGCGCGTTGTTAGAAAATCGCAACTATATCGATCTCAATATTTTTTTACACCATAGAGCTTTGTATCATCGCTATGGGGGATTTGATGAAGCGATCCAGAGGGTTGCGGACTGGGATCTCATTCTGCGCTATACGCAAAAGCATTTCCCTTTTGCGCTTGATTGTATTCTGGGAACCTATTACGCGAGTTGGGATTTCACGCGCATCTCCAAATCTGAAGATCTCCACGCCAATCTCACAGTCGTGTATAACAAGCTCAACACGAAGCCCCTGCGGCTCTCTCATCTTCTGTCTGTCTCCCCTGCAGCCAATTGCCGGTTTTTTTCCAATATGAGCTCGCGAGAGGGACGGAATGAAAAAGCGCCGGCGCAAGTTTCCATCATCATTCCCAGCTACGAAGCGCTCGACTGCCTCAAGACGTGTATCGAGGCTATTCAAACTTACACAGCCCCCAACACCTATGAGCTGATCATTGTTGATAATGGCTCTGCACGCTCTGTTGTTCTTTATCTCAAGTCACTCCAAGCGCAAAATCAAGTGAACGTCATTTTCAACGCATCCAACATGGGGTTTGCCTATGCGGTGAATCAAGGTCTGGCGCTTGCCGCCCCGAACAAAGACGTTGTCATTATGAACAACGATGCGATTGTGACGGAGCACTGGCTGGAGGCGTTGAGCGAGGTAAAAGAGGAGATTGCGGATGCAGGGATTATTGCCCCGCGGCAAGTGTTGCCCCCATTTTCCAAGACGATGAAGCTGCATGCGCCCTTTTGTCTCGAAGAAGGCGAACTCGATGTGAATCTTTCCCGGCATTATGATAATGTTTACAATTCATGGCGCTGGCCTGAAAAAGGCTACGTGGAACTCACCTTTGCGCCATTTTTCTGCGTGTACATAACGCGCTCGTGTTTAGAGCGCGTCGGACCGCTCGATCACGAACACGGACGTTATGACGCCCCGGATCGACTGTATTGCGAACAGGCGCGAAAACAGCACCACTATCGCATCGTGTATACGCCGCATGCAAAAGTATACCGCGTGCGGCCAAGGTCGACGCCGGCGGCGCCAAAAGCGACTCCGGCAATATCGTGGACAAGATTTAGCAAAAATAGGTGGGATGGCTTGCCTGATCAGGAGGAGTCGCGTTACGCAACTTCTGTCGGGCACATCCCGAGCTGTTCGCGGAGGCGATGAAGCCAGCTTCCCTTCCCCTCCCTTCGCGCCGCAACCCACGATCATAGAGAACGCAAGCGCCGCCAATGGCCGCGCCTGCCCCAGTTGAGTAGATGACCGGACTGTATGTCACAAGTAGAATTCGTGCATTCTCTTGAGCCTTTTGCTGCGTCAACTGAAAGAGGGGCGACTCTTATCGAAGCGCATGGGGTCGGCGTACGCTATATCGTCGGCGGCAAACGCGATGATATGAAATCGCGGATGCACAACCTTTTTCAACGCAAGAAACCCCAGGAACTGTGGGCGCTACGCCATGTCGACCTGACCGCGCAAACAGGAGAGGTTTTAGGCGTCATAGGGGCGAACGGAGCAGGCAAGACCACGTTGTGTCGGGTGCTCGCTGGTCTGCTGCGCCCTGATGAGGGAACAATCGCCATCCACGGCAGCGTTTCGGCCCTGTTATCCCTTGGCGCCGGCTTTAACCCTCAACTGTCAGGAAAAGAAAATATTTTTCTGAACGGCCTGATGCTGGGATTATCAAAACGAGAGATCACGGACCGGCTTCCAGACATTATCGCCTTTTCTGGGTTGGAGCGCTTTATTGACCAACCGCTGCATCAGTATTCAACTGGAATGCGGGCGCGACTAGGATTCAGCATCGCCGCCATGATGGAACCTGAAATCTTGATCGTTGATGAGACGCTCAGCGTGGGTGATTTAGCCTTCTCGGAGAAAGCAGGAGAGAAAATTCGCGAGCTGACGGAGAAGGCGAAACTGGTCATCGTGGTGACGCACCAACTGACGTTTGTCCAGACCTACTGTACTCAGGCGCTGTGGATTGAGCATGGAGCAGTCAAAGCCAGCGGCAGTCCTCACGAGGTGGTGCAACTCTATGAGCACTCAGCTTCGACTCCACCGCCAAAGATCATTGATCTGCCTCTGCTGACGTCAAGGAGAGGAACTTCCTGTGTGGTCAGCGTTCGTCATGTGGACGTGCAATTTCCCCTGGTACGAGAGCGGCGGGCGGACCAAACGCGAACGGGAATCTGGCGGCCGCTCTGGTCCTATAACGCGCCGGCGTTTAGGGCGCTGCGGGACGTCTCCTTTGAGGTGTATGAAGGGGATGTCCTTGGAATCATTGGCCCAAACGGTGCAGGCAAAACGACTCTCTGCCGGGTGCTTGCCGGCATCCTCAAAGCTGATAGCGGAACAGTGTCGGTAAAGGGAGAGATTACCGCGCTCTTAACTTTTGGAGCGGGATTCAACGAACAACTTTCCGGGCGCGATAATGTCTTTTTAAATGGGATGATGCTAGGCATACCAAAACAAAAACTGATAGCGGTCTACCCTGATATTGTGGCGTTTTCAGGGCTGGCGAGCTTCATGGACCGTCCGCTCAAGCATTATTCCCAAGGCATGCGCGCCAGGCTTGGGTTTAGTATAGCCGCAATGCTCAAGCCTGACGTCTTTATTATTGACGAGGCGCTCAGTGTAGGGGACGCCTCTTTTGCCGAGCAGGCGAGTGCGAAAATCCAAGAGCTCATTTCCGTGGCGAAAGCTGTGCTTATTGTGACCCACAATATCGCACTGCTAAAGAAAGTGTGCACCAAAGCACTCTGGTTAGAGGCAGGCGAGGTGCGGTCGATAGGAGATCCGGGAGAGGTGATCGAGCAATACCGACAAGCGATCCGACGGTAGGGCGGAAAGAGAGTACGGAGGGAAGAGCAGGCCAAGGGTCGTTGTGTTGGGCGCGTCCTGTTCTGGGACGGTTGCGCTGCGCGCTGTAGCAATTCGCCTGATGGACGCAGCTGTTGGCAGAGAGGCGAGGCTGTTGGAGCCTCCGCCATAGAACGATAAAGGGTAGTGGGAACGTTTGGAGGAAGAAAAGCCATGCATCGATTCTGGGATACTATCATAAGGCCGCTGCTCGAAGCGGTACAGCCCAAGAGTCTCGTGGAGATTGGCGTCGACAAAGGGGGCAATACCTGTCACTTACTCGAATTTTGTCAGAGACAAAGGGCGACGCTGCATGCGATTGATCCAGATCCAAAGATCGATGTTCAAGAGTGGCAACAGCAATACGGAGAGAGTTTTGTCTTCTATCGTAGCCTCAGCCTCAATGCGATACCACGCCTTGGTCAGTTTGACGTTGTCCTTATTGATGGAGACCATAACTGGTATACAGTGTTTCACGAACTCAAACTCATTCAAGAACGCAGTAGAGAATTAGCCCAGCCTTTTCCCCTTATCCTCTTGCATGACGTTGGCTGGCCGTACGGACGGCGTGACATGTATTATGCCCCCGAGACGATTCCAGAGGCGTATCGCAAGCCGTACAAGAAAAAAGGGCTGCACCCAGGCTCCCCGGAACTCCAGGAGGAAGGGGGGATCAACTCTTCATTGGACAATTCGATCTACGAAAATAACTTGCGTAATGGGGTGCTCACCGCCGTCGAAGATTTTCTTCACGAAGCGCAGGAGCGGCTGGAATTGGTCAAGATTCCCGGGTTTCATGGGCTTGGCATTATCGCTCCAGGATGGTTAGTGGAGCAGAACCCAAAGTTTGCGCACTCTTTAGGAGCGCTTCGTCTGGCGCCGTCCCTCGCGCGGCACCTCGAGTTGATTGAAGAAGCGCGGCTCGCCGCCTGGGTGGAGCGTCGAGAGCGAGACGTCGCGGTGGGAAAGCTTGAAGCCGCCTTCAAGAAAGCAGAGGCGAAAGCAGCGCAAGAGGTCCAGGCTCATCACGAGACGCTTCAGGCGAAGACGAGAGAAGTGGAGACTCTGCGGCGGCAGGTTGTGGAGGCGGAGCAAAAGCATGAGGCGCAGCTCGCCCAGCTGCAGGCCAAACTGGCGGAGGCTGAGCAAGCGAAGGCGGAGGTAGAGGAGCAGCTGCGCGCCAGCGAGCAAATGCTGACAGAGAAAGACAACGCCCTGGCAAGATTGAGCGACAAGTTGAACGAACAGGTCCATGATGTAGAAAAATTGATTCAACTGATTGAGCAACTCGATCGCGGCTTCCGCACGGTCATGGCTTCGAAGCGATGGAAGCTCGGCCATACGCTGGGGCTGCTCTATCGCGGCCTGCGACTGAAGCCGGGCATGCCGAAGCCGCAGGACTCCTGGA
>DATLYA010000319.1:0-17138 GCA_035575235.1 Candidatus Methylomirabilota bacterium | reverse complement strand
TTGTGCGGCATCGGTAACCGCCATCATATCCTCTGGAAAGAGGCCAGTCAGGGTTACGCCAGCATCGAGTAGCATATCCTTTACAAACTGCTCAAAAGCAATGTGACGTTTCTGCCGGAAAAGCATAAGCCCTATTGAATGTAGGGAGAAATCAGAGAGAAAAAACTCATGTTCGGACGTCTTCTTGAGAAGTGTCCGTGCTTCATCAGCCCTCTCTTGCTCCAAGAGGATTTCAAGGAACACGTTGGTGTCCAGAAGGAGTTTCATTTTTTCTCGATCCGCCACTCTAATGCTTTGTGTTGAAGCTCGACAGATGTGTACTGATCCTGTAAGTCTTTGAGCGCTCCAGCCCAGGAGAATGTAGGTTGACGTCTTGGTCTCTTCTTCCGTTTCTCCAATAGAAATATGACAAAATCTTTCACTTCTTCCTGGCAATCTAGCGGAAGCTCTTTTACTAGTTCTTCCAACGATTTCGCGTGCTCTTGCATACGTCCATCCTCTCTACTTCAGTAGAATGACTCAATGGCCCAATGACTCAATCGCTCAATGACTCAATGCTTGAGTTCTTCCAACAGCGCCTTCGCCTCTTGCAAATCTTTCGTATCGAATCCTTCGGTGAACCAGTTGTAGACTTCGGACAACACGGCGTGCGCCTTGTCGCGCTTGCCCTGCTCCCGCCACAAGCGGGCAAGACTCGTCGCAGCGCACAGTTCGAGGAATCTCGCTTGTTGCTTGCGAGCGATTTCCAGTGCTTTATAGCAACATGCTTCCGCCTGTGCTTGGGGATTAGAGATTGGGGATTCGGGGGGAGGGGTTGGCGACGGGGAACTTGAAACGTGGAACCTGGAACTTTCCCTGTGAGCGCCGCGCCGCATTCGCCACAGAATTTCGCGGTTGGTCTGACTTCGCGTCCACAACTCGGACAGGCCCGGACCAGTTTGCTGCCGTATTCCTCGCAGAACTTTGTTCCTTCGGGGTTTGCAAACCCACAGTTCCCGCATGCCATGTTGCTTCTTTACTCTCCTGTGATGCCCTCTGCCAATCCCTAGCCGCTAGTCCGTGGCCTCTTCTTTTACATATTCGATCGGCGACTTGGAAAAGTCCCACGCCTGGATTTTCTTTGGCGTGATCTTCGTGACCACGCGACCAAGGTTGTCCTTGAAAATCTGGCTCTGCTGCGCTTCGGCGTGAGCAAAAAGGCCGCGAAATTCTTCCCGCGTCATGCCTAACGCTCCGTCGCGAGCAAAGAGGCCATAGCGGTTCGAGAGCATGGCGACCACTTGCTCTGGCGTGTATTCGCCTTTCCAGGGTCCGGCGTTGATTGTCACTTTTTGTCCAGAGCCGACTTGCGTTAGTTGCGCATCGCCGAAAATCACCACTGCCTTGGCGAAGTTGCTGCGCATACCCATGAGCGGCCGTTCGTCCATGTCGATAACCACCGAGCAACGCGGGTCACGATGAAGATTCTTGTAAGATTGACGATTGACAGTGAGTGCAAAGTAGATGCACTCGCCGTCCCAGTAGTACCAGAGCGGCGCGATATGTGGGTAGCCGTCCTTTCCGTTGGTGGCGAGCCGGGCGATCCATCGCCCCGAAAGAAATTCGTCAATTTCTTCTTTGCTCATCGCCACGTGTGGGTGCCAGGCTAAAACGCCGCTAATTTTCATATGCGTCTCCTTTTTCGTGCAACACTATAGCGTCAGCTTGACGCTGAGGCGAGTCGCCGTTATGGGGAAACGAGGCGCGGATACGCTCAACTTTGAGCGGCGCCGCACGACGAAAAAAGGAGGCTGCATGGTTGGAGCGCTTGCCGGAGTAAAAATTGTAGAATTGGCGATCTGGGCTGCTGCGCCTGCGGGCGGCGGCATCATGGCCGATTGGGGCGCTGAGGTGCTCAAAATCGAAGACCCCGACGGCGGCGACCCGTTCCGCGCCTTTCTCTCGACCGGCGTGGGAGCGGCGCAGACGTCTTCAATTAATGGCTCTTTTGAGAGCGACAATCGCAATAAAAAAAGCGTCGCTGCTGACGTGCGTACGAAAGAAGGGCAAGAGATTGTCTATCGGCTGGTGGAGACGGCTGACGTGTTTCTGACAAACTTCCGCCCTGCGGCGCTTGAACGCTATAAGATGACCTATGCGGACCTCAAGGCGCGCAATCCTCGACTTATCTACGTTGGCGTGACCGGCTACGGACCAGTCGGACCAGAGAAAGACCGCGCGGCGTTTGACTATGCTGGGTTCTGGGCGCGCGCCGGCATGATGGCGACGATTGGCGAGCCGGACGCGCCGCCGCCTGGACAGCGCCCGGCAATGGGGGATCATACGTCAGGGATCACAGTGGCCGGCGCCACTGCCGCGGCGTTATTTGCACGTGAGCGCACTGGGATTGGGCAAGAAGTGCAGTTATCCCTCTACCGCACCGGCATGTGGGTCAATTCGATGGACATCCAGACCGCGCTCATCACACGGCAAAACGTGCCGCGCCTCAGCCGGAAGAATGTCGGCAATCCTCTATTCAATTGTTATCGCGCTAAAGATGACAAATGGTTCCAACTTGTCAATTTGCAGAGTGATCGACACTGGCCGGCATTCTGCGACGTGATCGACCGCCCCGATTTGCTCCGCGATCCTCGCTTTATCGATGCCGCCGCGCGAAGAGAGAATGGCGCCGCACTGGTCGCTATTCTTGATGAGGCGCTCCTGGCAAAAACACGCGCCGAGTGGGGTGCGCTGTTCGATGCGGCTGAAGTCTTCTGGGCTCCGGTGCAGACGGTGGAAGATGTCATCAACGATCCCCAAGCGAAGGCCAACGGCGGGTTTGTGTCGGCGCCAATCTCTTCGGGAGAAACCATTGCAATGGTCGCCACGCCGATTGATTTCAGCGCGACGCCGGCGCACACGCGCACGGGCGCGCCAGAGCTGGGGCAGCATACGGAAGAGGTGCTCTTGGCGCATGGGTATGCCTGGGAAGAGCTGGCAAAGTTGAAGACGCAAGGGGTGATCGGGTAGCTCTACCGTGTCATCAAAACCCTTCCTCCGCCGAGGAACGCACGGCAACATGCGCGACAGTCGTAGAACCGAGCGTATTGCTCGATGCGCCACCGCCGCTTTGATTTTCTGAGTCCAGTACGGCAGCGGCGACCTCCGTCACGGTGCGCGGCTCAGTGCCGCGGCGGAAACATTCAAGCAGAGCAGCCGAACTCCCGGGCAGCGCGCGCTGACCAGTCCGGGGATCAATATGCACGAACACAACGCCTTGCGGCAGCGGGAAATCCTGCACCGGCGCCTCGCCCAGCGCTTTCTCCATAAACTCCAGCCAGATCGGCGCGGCGGCGCGGCCGCCGGTTTCTTTGTCGCCAAGGGTGCGCTTTTCATCATAGCCCACCCAGACGCCGACCAACATTTCGGGCGTGTAGCCAATGAACCACGCATCTTGAAAATCGTTCGTCGTCCCCGTCTTGCCAGCCACAGGACGGCCAAGCGCCCGGACGCTCTTTCCTGTTCCCCGCTCCACGACGCTCTTCAACATACTGGTCATGAGATAGGCGTCCTCCGGTTCCATGACCGGCTTGCGCGTTACAGAAAACTCGTGGATCGACCGTCCAAAACTATCTGTGATTTTCGTCATGAACAGCGGTTCAAAGTATTCCCCGCCAGTGGCGAATACGCCATACGCCCGCGTGAGCTCTTCTAAGGTCACCTCTGAGGTTCCTAAGGCAAGAGAAAGGTTACGGGAGAGGCGGCTGCGAATGCCGAACTTGGGGATATACGAGGTCAAATAGGAGAGCCCCAGACGAGCGGCGATTTTCACCGTCACCACATTGCGCGAGAACGTCAACGCGTCGCGCAGCCGCGTCGGACCGAAATACCGCTGCTCATAATTCTGCGGTCTCCAGACGCGTCGATGGTCCCAGAAGGAAACAGGGGAGTCGACGATCACAGACGCCGGCGTGTAGCCCTGCGCTAACGCGGCGGCGTACACGAGCGGTTTGAAGGCCGAGCCGGGTTGACGTTTCGCTTTCGTCGCACGATTAAATTGACTCTGCTGGAAGTCAGAGCCGCCCACCATGGCTTTTACCTGACCCGATGCCAGATCAATGGCGATCAGCGCCCCCTCGGGTCGAGGTTCTCCCTCGCGTCCACATTTTTGCCGCGCGCAAATCGCCTCGATGCCATTGCGCACCGCCTGTTCAGCGGCTTGTTGTAAGGCGAGGTTGAGCGTGGTATGCACTTCGAACCCGACCTGGTGCGCCGCCTTCCCGCCATACCGTTCCTGCAACATCTGCCGCATGTGCTCGACGTAATAAGGAGCAGGAGAAGCCATCACTTCTCCGGGCTGAGGAGTCGCCAGCGTCAGCGGCGTTTGCCAGGCCGCCATCGCTTGCGCATACGAAACGTAGTGTTCATCCATCATGCGCTCCAAGACGTACCGCTGGCGGGCTTTCGCCTGCTCCCAATTTTTAAATGGCGAATAGCGGCTCGGCGCTGGAGGCAAGCCAGCCAGCAGGGCGGCTTCGGCAAGGGAAAGGCGGTCGACCGTCTTGCCAAAATATTCGCGCGCCGCCGCTTCAACGCCGTATGCTCCACTGCCTAGATAGATCTGATTGAGATACAACTCGAAGATCTCTCGTTTGCTGAGGTGGCGCTCCAGCCGTAGCGACAGAATGATCTCTTGGAGTTTCCGTCGATAACTCTTTTCCGGCGTCAACAAAAGATATTTTACCACTTGTTGAGTGATCGTGCTGCCGCCTTGCAGCGCGCGCCCCGCACGCCAGTTTGTCATGAGCGCGCGCGCCATGCCGAAAAAGTCCACTCCAGGGTGATAATAGAAATTAGCGTCCTCGGCCGCCAGAAACGCCTGCCGTATGACAGGAGGAATTTGTTCAAGGGGAATCGGATACCGCTTTTCCAAATACAATTCGCCAATCAACGTCCCATCGTCAGCGTACACGCGCGTGACCGCTGGGGTCGTGTAGCGGGCAAGCTGCTCCACGGTTGGCAATGCCGTCGTTAAATCCTGGTAGATCAACCAACTCGCGCCCAGGACAACGCTAGCCAACAACACGCCGAGCACTCGCACAAACAAGCGCAGCGGCCGCCCTTCGCGTTGCCAATACCGATACGTTAACGGGTAACGAGCCCGCATGCTCATGATTACGACTATCTTACTTTGTTTGTTTGCAGAGACCAAATAAGGCGTGAGAGATTAAATCTCCCCCAGAACATGCCGATCGTCTCGAGAGAGCTCAGGACACAGCGCAACCTTATGATTTCCCTTGAAATTGTGAATCCCCCTCTTCCCCGAGCCGAACGGCAAACCCGGCGTGAAGTTCGCTGTTCAGTGACATTGCCGCTCCGCCTCACCACCGGCTCCGGCGAAATCATTCCGGCCGTCATTCTCAACATCAGCGCTTCAGGCCTCTTACTGCTGGTTGACGAACGCACCTCCCTCACGCTACCACCTCCCCGCGGATCATTTCTGGACGGAGAACTTTTCTTCGATGAGATGGAAATTCCGCAACTCACCCTTGAGATTGTTCGTATCAAACGACAGGGCGTCAGACAGCTTGTCCTGGGCTGTAAATTCGTTGATCTTCCTCCTCCCCTCACGGCGGCAATCCGCGCCAAGGTGACTGCGCACCTTACCAAGCCCATAGCTCATAAGTCGCGATAGCTTATGAGGGTAATCCCCTGGTCGGCAAGAGCTGCACGTACGGCCGGACTCGTGAGTGCAGCAAGCTCCACCTCCCGGCGGTACGTGGGCGTCCAATACTGCGCCTCTTTGCAGGGCAAAAAGGCAGGGTGGCAGTACAATTCCGTCACTCCGCCTCGCAGTCTCGGCAATAACCGCAAAAGATAGCGTTCGCTGATATCGCCGCTTTGATGAAGGCCAAAAAGCGCATCAGGAAAGGCGATCCCCTGCCCTCGCAGTTTTCGTTCCGCGACGCGCGAGAGCCGGGTAAAGATAAACGATTCCCAGCGCTTCCGCAGGCTATGGCGTGGGTCACAGGCTAAGCTCGTCCTCACATCTTCCCGTGTCAGACGCATAGCGTTCACGTCGTATTCTGACGCAAGGTCCAACAACGTATCCAGCACAACGGGATGCATATGGATATTGACGTGACCATCGAGGTGCGCCAGCGGCAGGCCTGTCTTGAGAAACCGCTCAATCTGCGCACGGCACTCGTCCCGTATTTGCACGCGCGCCTGAGGCGAGAAGAAATAGCGGAGACCCGCCGTTGTGGGATTATCGGAAAAGGCCCCGTTCCATTCCGTCACGGAAGTGAGCAAGTGCGGCGGAAGCACAGCGCGGCCCTGAACGAGCGTCACATGCAATCCTACGCTCAGACTTGGAGTGTCTTTCGCCAGGGCCACAGCTTCTTGCCACGCCGCACCCGTCACTATCAGACTCGTACTCGTGAGAATGCCCTGAGTGTGAGCGTGAAGAATACCGGCGTTTACCTGCGGGGAGAGACCAAAGTCATCCCCGTTGACAATCAAGCGCCGGTCAAGGCGAGGAGGGGTTGCCATCATGAGTATGATACAAGTCGCTTGCAAGCGCGATCCGGTCCGCAAAAGCCTGGTTGGCCACCATCCGCCGCGTTCCCCAACGACCAATTTCCCTGACGGGAGGAGGGGCGAACTGCGCCGGGTCGTTCTCTTGCCGGTCGGGATCAATAATTAATACGATGGGACGTTGGCTTTGCCAGCGGTTCACAAAGTCAGCCTGGGTAAGAAATGGCCCCTGCTGATCCACATGTAAATAAGTAGGAGGAATATACCCTTTCGGCAGTAAGATCGAGAGCGGTTTCTTACTGTAAAAGTTCAATCCGCCACAAATCTGATACTCCTCTGAGGCGGCGAAAATCGCCTCGCCATCAGGGGGCAGCACCTCGGCTAAACGAACGCCAAGCGGTTTCCAGGAGTTGATCGGCTCAATCGCAATCAGCGTTCGATGGATGCTCCAAAACAAGGGGAATGCAACGCAGGCGAAGACCATAAGCGACCACTGGACAGCGCCGCGCCATAACAGAAAGAGCGCAGCGCACGCGGCCACAAACAGGCTCCCACAGACCAGGGGCGCTAGTTGCGTAAGGAGCGGAAATTCTCGCGTCCAGGCTCCTGAGGTAAGCAGGGAGGGGAGAAGAAAGAGGCCAAGCGCGCCTATCGCTCCGGACAGCACGAGGGATGTGACCACAGCGCGCCGGTGCAACGCTGGACCCTCACTCACAGCAGACCACCAACAGCCAATCAGCAGCGCAGCGGCGGGCAGCGCTGGCAGCGAGTAATGCTCCAGGCGGGAAGGCGAAGCAGTAAAAAATCCCAGGACAACGCTTAGCCAGAGAATGAGAAGCACGAGAGACGGCTGGCGTTCTGTCCATGCTCTTTTCGCCGCCCACCAGAATGCCGGCGCTAAGAACCCTGTCCAAGGAAAGAGGCGGCCCAGAAAAGCGGTCCAAAAGAGCCCTACGGAGTCAGGCAAGGAGTCCCGAGGGAACTTCTTGTCAAAAAAGAACAAGAGGTGTTGGTTGACAATATAGTCCCACCAAAAGCCCTCATGCCGTATTCCTACGGCGACGTGCCACGGCAGAACAATGACCCCGAAAACAACGATGAGGAGAGGCCAGCGTATCCGCCGCCCAAATTCCAGGCGTTGGCAGAAAAGGAGCGCTCCGCCACTAATGCTTCCCGCCAGCACGATATTCACCAGGCCTTTGGTCATCACAGACACGGCAAGACTGGCGGCGCTCAACGTGAGCCACCACGCCTGTTTCCTCGTTGGGGAAAAGGAGAGGAAGGCTTTCACGAATCCCAAGAGCGTCACGCTCAGCAGCAACGTCATCAACAAATCAGGCCGCAGCAGACGGCTTTCAAGAAAAAAACCGCCGCTGGTGAGTAAGATAAAACCAGCAGCAAGACCAGCCCGCTGTCCAGCCAGGGCTTGTCCAAGCAAAATAGTGACGAGCAGGAGTAACAAACCGGCAGCAGCGATCCAGACACGCACGTATTCGGTTTGTCCAGTCAGCAGGAAGGTTACGGCGGTCAACCAGTACGGCAGCGGCGGTTTGTTCAGAAAGACGGAAAAATTGAGGTGAGGCGTGAGCCAATCGCCCGTGAGCAGCATCTCCCGTGCGACTTCAACGTAACGTCCTTCGTGGTCCATGAAGGCGGGCGCGCCAAGGCCGGTAAAAAGAACGGGGAGCGCCAGGGATAGCAGAAGGAAACGGGGAAACGGGGAAAGGGGGAAACGGGGAAAAAGAGGATCACTCATGTCTAGAATTTGTGCACATTCCTGGATTTCCGCTTTCGCGGGAATGACCTCGTGCCCGCACTCCTTTTTCTCCCGTGCTGGCAGCGATGTCTATCCACGCCCCACCCTGTGCAAGCGACTGCGCGCCGGCCTCCAGCACGGCCAGCGTGCGCAGTGATTGGTCCCCACTGCTAGGCGCAGGCGCGCCAGTAAGGATACTGTCTCGAAACGCCAGACAGGCGCGGGCCAGCGGCTCAGTGCGGTCCCCAACGACTTCTTCGACCACCTCACAACGCTCAATGGGGATAACATTGGCCTGAGCCATATCTTCTATCGCAACAGCGCCTAACCGATACTCATAATGGGTGAGCGCTCGCTGTTCGAAGCGTCCTTCATACCTTAGCATCCCCCGTTCTCCCACGACCATGAGCGGCGCCTTTTTGTCCGGAAATAACCAATGCAGATAAATATGCGCGGAGACGCCGTTACCCATCCGCAGCGACGCCCATACCACATCTTCAATGCCTGGTTGCAAAAAGGCATGGCCGGTCGCGGCGATCTGGCGAACCTCCGAGTTCAGGATGTAGCGCAGCACTGAGACATCATGCGGAGCGGAATTCCACCAGACATTGGAATCTCGCCGAATCCGTCCCATTCCCGTGCGCTCCAGCGAAACATGGTACGGCGCGCCAATGTCTCCTGCGGCAATCCGCGCACGGAGACGCTCCACCAACGGATCATACAGAAAGGTTTCATCAACGAATAAAGAACGGTGCGATTGGCGCGCCGCGTCAACGAGCCGTCGGCCTTCGGCATAGCGAAGGGCCAACGGTTTCTCTACCCACACATGTTTCCCAGCCGTTAACGCCGCTAACGCAATCGAGAAATGAGAAGCGGGCGGCGTCGCCACCACCACTGCCTCGATCGCAGGGTCCTGCAACACTGCCTTGTACGAGGTTTCCAGCGCCGCGTGCGGATAGCGATCTCTCACGGCATGTAACGATTCTCTCCGGGCGTCACATACTATGCTTAACGTAAACCCTTCTGTGGCGTGAAATGTTCTGAGCAAGTTGGCGCCCCAATATCCAGCGCCAATGATCCCGACACGGATGGCGCTGCTCATGCCCGGCCCTCTATTTCGACTTCATCTTCCGTAAACCGCTGGGAAGAGGTTTCTTGCGCCTTAAGAAACTCGCGCAGGCGCTGGTATCCCAACGACAAATACAATAAACCAACGATGTCAGCTGCAAGAATCGTCAAAGCGCCAGGACTGTTCGCTATCAGCTCTTCCCGCACGAGCCATCCTAACAGCACTGTCGCCAGAGCAGCGGCGCCCAACAAGAGACGGGTCGCGAGTTGAGGGCCACGCCGGATGCAGTGCACGGGAAGCAAATCACGCAGCACCGCGAACACGCGGCTCAATCCATAATGCGAACTGCCGGCATGACGGGTGCGATCGTTCACGGGAATTTCCGCCACCGCCTCCGGCGGCACGCGCAGAATGACCGGCAAGAAACGATGCATTCCTTTGGGCAAAGAGAGCCCGGCGAGCATTTCCCGCCTGTAAGCTTTCAGTCCACAACCGCAGTCATGGACGGGCACGCCAGTCGCCCAGGCAATCAAGCCATTCGCCAGCCGGGAAGGAAGAATGCGCTTCCAGTAATCTTCCTGCCGCTGTCGTCGCCAGCCGCTGACGACTGGATACCCTTCTGCCATCTTGGCCAGGAGTACTGGAATATCATGAGGATCATTCTGCCCGTCGCCATCGAGCGTCACGATGATGCGTCCCCGCGCATGCTGGAACCCCGCCGACAACGCCGCCGCTTCGCCCTGGTTCTGAGACATATGCACGACGCGGACGCGAGCGTCTTCTCTGGCAATCTCGTCGAGCGCCAACGCCGTGCCATCCGTGCTGCCATCGTTCACATACACACACTCGTACGACTTTCCCAGCGTGTCAGCTGCGGATCGTATCTCCTGGTGCAACGCTGTGACATTCCCTGCTTCATTATAAAACGGAACGACGACGGACACCTGAGGTCGGGGCGCGCACCAGCGCTCGCCGGCAAAAAACGACTGTACGCCATCAATAACTGCGTCGATCTCTTGCGACGTCAAATCGGGAAAGACCGGAAGCGACAGGATCTCCTGTGCCGCTCGCTCTGCATTGGGCAATGACAGTGCCTGACGGTAATACTTGCGCCAGGCTGGCTGGCGATGGAGCGGTGAGGGATAGTGCACGCCGGTTTCAATGCCGCGCGCTCGCAAATGCGCGCGCAGCGCTTCGCGCTGGCGCGTGCGGATCACATATTGATGGTATACGCCCACACGTTGGGCGTCTTCCCATGGGAGAGTAATGTCCAACGTAGCGAACGCCTCAGTATAGAGGCGTGCAATTTCGCGCCGCCGCGCATTGCGCTCCTCAAGAGAGCGCAGCTTGAGGCGCAGGATGGCGGCTTGCATTTCGTCCAACCGCCCGTTCGCGCCATAGCATAAATGCACGTTTTTCTCTTCCTGTCCGTGCGCGCGCAACAGCCTCAACTGCCGGGCAATGGACTCATCTTGGGTAGCAACAAACCCCGCTTCACCAAATGCGCCAAGATTTTTCACCACTCCCGTGCTAAAACAGCCGACCGCGCCAAATCCGCCAACCTTTCGCTGACGATACAGCGCGCCATGGGCATGGGAACAATCCTCAATTAATTGAATGCCCGCCGTCCGACAGATTTCCAGCAGGGGCTCAAGATTCACCGGCAGGCCGTAGAGATGCACGACGACAAGCGCCTTGGTTCTCCGGGTGAGCTTGCGTCGAATCTGCTCTGGATCCGGGCCGAGATCCCAATCTTGCACGTCAACCAGAACAGGCCGCGCTTTCAGCCACCACACCGCCTCTAAGGCTGCAATAAACGCATTGGCAGGAAGAATCACTTCATCTTGTTCGCCGATTCCACACGCCGCCAAACCAAGAATGAGAGCTTCCGTGCCGGACGCAGTCCCAACTACATGTGAGACTCCCAGAAAATCCGCCATCTCACGCTCGAACGATTTGACGTGTTCGCCATTAAGGAACTGTGGACGCTCAAGCAACCCCCGCCACAGGACTTCCACTTCAGGACGGATGTCACGAATTTCTCGCGTCAGATCGAGCAAAGGTATGTGCATTTCACCTCCCGGTCACGAAAGGAGAAAGCAGGGGCGTCTCTATATTTCTCACAGCGAAAATAGCAAAGGCGATAGGGTCAACCACCACGACGGTCTGCCTTTTTCTACACCTCTTCCCCTGCCCCACCCTCCCATTTTTGGCAGTTTGTCAACGCACGAAGCATGTCAGAGTTTTGGAACTCGTGCGTCTCATTATGTGAAACTATTGTAACATTAGTCAAGTCCGTGGAGAAAGTCCGGAATGCAAACTCATCAACTTTAACGCAATCATCGTAGGTGGACCATGATCGAACGCGCCGGTCCCATTTCGGACGGAGAGGATGTTCCGTCACGAAAAAACGAAGCGCGCTTACTTCGTAAGTGTACTCCGCCTCGCATTTTTGCGAGCTCCTATCAGCAGGGAAATCAGCCCCATGAGCCCGATGATCGCGCCCCATCGGGTCGTATATGGCCAATTGCCTTCCCAGCCGCGCAGCAGCACCCCTTCATAGATTTCCAGAGCGGCGACGCCTGCTATCCATCCACAGCAGGACTCATATTCCTTCCGCCAGGCAAATCTCCAGTCCAAAGGGCGGGTGGTGCGTAGAGCAGCGCCGAGATTGCTCAGCGCCGGGAAAAAGCGCGGCGTGTCATGCCGTCGGTACTGCCGGTACTCATCGCCGAATCGCCGGTACATGCGCTTTTCCTCCATGATCGTGATGACATGGTAAAGATAGGCGAACGGACCAAGCAGTACAATGTAAGCCCAGGGATTGTTGAAGATAATGACAAGTCCGGAGGCGATCAGAAAGTTTCCCGCGTACAACGGATGTTGTATCAACGTGTACGGCCCACGATCCCGCACCCCCCACTTGCCCACCGTGGCGTTGCTTCCCCACGCCCAGAGGCGGAGCCACTGCCCAAACAGGCAGACGCCGACACCGATGACATCGGTCAGGGTGTCGAAGAGCGGGCTGCCTCCTGGCATGATAGGTCGTAGCCATACAAGGCAGAGGAGAATCAGGGGCAGAGGAAGATAGCGTCGATAGCGACGGAGCCACACCGCCACGCCGGTTTGCGGCTGTGGAGGCAAATTCACTCCAGGAGAAGGAGAAGAAGACGCAGGGGGAAAGGAATCAAACGTCATCAGGCCGCTTGTAGCGGGGCCTCCGTTCGGATGCAACTAGGGTGTGGATGACGTTCTCCGCTCTTAGCCGTCCAGCCGCACGACTATCAATCTCGTCTCTGGATCAGGTCCCGCCCAATCTTTACTATCCAGCACGAAATGAACTCGAGGCATCGAGTGAAGGTCCTTCCACGTACGCTCACGGATGAGGTAATAGCCGGGTTGACAGCGGCTGAAGTCTGCTTGTTCCGCGCAAGGCGCTAACCGCACCTGACGATTTAAGTAAAAGTATACTTGAGAAAACTCATCAAACTCGGAGGAATATGGCTCCGGCGTGTAGAACCAGAAGGTGGACTGCGAATCAACTTCCCGGCGAATGGCCTGCGCAAATCCTGTGAACGCCTTAAACTCCTTAAAATAGGCGCGCGTAAAGGGGTACATTCCTACGGAAGCGACAAGCAGCAAAGCAAGGAGTCCCCCCTGCGCCGCCCCCCATCGCCCAGCGGTCCCCACAAAGACTGCCCAGACGCCGATGCAACTCACTGTCAGATAGAGCAACGACGCGCACGCGGGATATTCACTGAGAAAACGCAGGTGCAGAGCAAGATTATTCCACTTGTCCTCGCCGAGCAGCCGATCAATCCACGGCGTGTCGATGGTCAGCATTCCAGTCACTGTCAGCGCCGCACCCACGACGACCACACCGCCAATGAGAAGGGCTGTCACTCGTAAGAGCCGCTGCAACCACTGCGGCGCCGGATTCTCCTGTGCGGCAACCCATGGCCATCCCCATTCCGCCGCGAACAGCGCCATCGCGGGATAGGCAGGCAGTAAGTAGACGTTTCGTTTGCCGGCGGAGATCGAGAAAAACAGCACGATGGCGAAAAACCACACCAGCGGCAGCACCCCTTTTTCTCGCACCGGCGCGTGACGAGCAAAATTCCATACGCCAAGACAAAAAAGCAGGCTCCACGGAAACCCCTCATCAAGAAAGGGCAACGCAAAAAAAATACTGGAAGGAATGCGTTTCCCCGAACCAGCAGTGAAGCGCATCAGGTTCTCTTGTAAGAGTTGCTTGTGGATAAATGCCCATCCCTCTTGGGCAAACGCCGCGAGATACCACGCCAGGGGAGCGCCAACCGCAAGGAGGAAACCAGGTGCGCTCCATAATGACCATAACCGCGATAATTGCCCTTGGACGGCCAGGTACGACACAATCACAAAAAGCGGCAAAATGTATCCGACAGGCCCTTTACTCAAAGTGGCCCCGGCAAGCGACAGATAGAAGGCCAGGCTGCGCCATCCTCTCCACTCTTCATCTTCGTACATAGAGGCAAAGCTGGTGAGCGCGGCCAGCACGAAAAAAGAGAGCGCGGGGTCAACCCAGGCTTCGCGAGACATTTCCAGGAAACACGGAGTTGTCAATAACAACAAGGCGGCTGTGACGCCGACCTGGCGTCCAGAGAGCCGACAGCCGAGCCAACAGGTCAGCGCCACGCTCAGCGCGGAAAACAGCGCATTGGGAAAGCGCGCACTCCATTCCGACACTCCACCGGTAAGAGCCGCGATGCTTGCGCCGCACCAATGGAGTAGCGGCGGTTTCGAGGGAATCGTCTCGCCATTGCGCAGAGGCAAAATCCAATTGCCGGACCGCAGCATCTCCTGCATCACCAGCGCCTCACGTCCTTCCATAGTCCGGTAGATCGGACCTTCCCCAAGCCGCCAGAGAAAGGCGCAAAAGGACAACACGAAAAGGCCGGCGGCCAGGGTGAGCGGCGAGCGGCGAGGCAGTGGAGCAAGGGCAGTCGGGAGCATAAAAGAGAACAGCTACAGCCGTGCGCGTCAGCACATAATGTTGTCTTTTTCGACCGCCGTCTTTTGCCTACCGCCTACGATGGACCACCCTTTACAGTCACGACTCGGTTCTCGCGCGGTCTAAGGCGAGAATGCGCGGTAAGACTTCACTCTCAGCGCGGACGAGATCCTCAGGGAAGTCAATTTCCGTCCACGGCAGATCATCGACCCGTTCGAAACCCACTACGCGTTGCGCAAGAAATATAGAGAAGGCTTCCTCATGTTCAATAGCCTCCTGACCTTGCGCCACAAGATCGTCCAGAATCGAACGCAACAATGGCGCGTCAGCGCGGGACACCTTCAGGAAGCCGACCGACTCGCCAATGACATCGAAATCACCCGAGCCGCCACGGACAATATTCAAGACGCGACCGCCGCGCGTCAACAGCATTTGCTCTTCGCCGGTATTCGCCGCACTGCCATCGAGCAAGAAACAGTTCGCATAGGCCGAGTTCACGAGCCGCGCGATCAACGCCATAGGAAATACGACGTCGGCGTCCATGATGAGAATGTCATCGTCAAACTCCGCGCGTGCGCTCCAGAGCGAAAGAATCGCGCCTTTCTCATATTGACGGTTGAAGATGTACCGAACCTGCACGGCTCCACAGCGTGATCCAATTGTCTGTTTGATCATGTCGCCGCGATACCCAATGACAACTACGGCGTTCGTCACCCCAGCCGCGCCTAACGCGCGCAGCGTTCGTTCGAGCAACGTTTGTCCCTGAATGGCGATCAGGCATTTCGGCCGTTGGTCCGTCACCTCCTTGAAGCGCTTCCCCACGCCGGCGGCAAGAATGATAGCCTTCATTTTTTGCCTCTGGCTGCTAACCTTATGAATTTTGACAACCAAGGTCAGTACTGTACGTAACCCTCGGAGAGGCACGGCGCGCCGTGCCTCTCCAGCGCAGAGCGCTTGTTCTGCCAGAGGGTAAGTGTCGATTTTGATCGTCAAAGTTCATTAGACGCTTGCTTCAACACTTCTTCCAGCGCCCCCAGGAACCGACGAAAATCATCGTGCGTCAGATGCCCCATGTTGGCGACGCGGAAGATGCCGCTCTGCAACTTCCCTTGTCCTTCGTAGATGACAAAGCCGCGTTCCTTCAGCCTGTTGTGAATGAATTGATAGGTCATTCCTTCGGGCAACAGCATCGAAGTCAACGAATGAGAGCGGCAGTCTGGCGGCAGGAGAAATTTCAGCCCCATCCGCGCAAACCCTTCACGCAACAAGGACGCAGCCGCGGCATAACGGCGCACGCGGGCGGCGACAGTTTCCTCTAGCAATTCGTCAAGCGCTTCATCAAGGGCATACCACGCTTGAACCGAGGGAGTAAAGGGAATGCTGCGCCGCTCCTGCGCTTCCCAGTGCAAAGGCAAGTGCAAATACAGCGACCGGCGGGGGTATGCTTGCATTGCGGTCATAGCTTCCTTACGCGCTAAGACGAACGCGACTCCCGGCAGCCCTTGCACGCACTTGTTTGCCGTGCAGGCGCAGAGATCCACGCTATCGCGCGTGAGATCAAGCGCCTCCCCGCCAAGCGCGCTGACCGCATCAAGCAGCAATAAGCGACCCGTCCGGCGCACCAGCGCGCCGATGTCTGTGACGGGGTTGAGCAATCCCGTCGTCGTCTCATGATGCACGAGCGCAACAGCAGCAATGGTGGGATCTGACTGAAGTGTGTGTTCGAGATGCTCCAGCGCCGGACGCTCAGTCCACCCGCACCGCAGTTCAACCGTGGGAATCCTGTGCGCCTCCGCCATACGCAGCATGCGTTCGCCATACACGCCGTTGTTAATCACCAGCAGTTTCCGTCCTTCTGGCAGCGCAGACGACACCATGGCTTCGACCGCCAAAGTGCCGGAGCCGCTCAACGGCACTGCGGTATAGTCGCTCGGCGCAAACGCCCGCAGGAGTTTTGCGCGAATGGCGTCGAGCAAGTCAGAAAATTCTTCTTCACGGTGACAGAGGTCGCCACGCAACAGCGCCTGCTGCACGCGCGGCGAGACATTGACTGGGCCGGGGTTCAGGAGAATGTATTGACGCATATTCAGTGAGCAGTCGTCAGGGATCAGTGATCAGTAGACCATAGTAAAATCAGTTCTCGTCCTTTTTGCACTGACCACTGATTAGTGACGACTGACAACTCTTTATAAACCTCGCCGCGATCTGCGGCGGTTCATGGGTGATGCGGCCGATTTTCCGCTCTTCTTTATCCGGCTCAATTTTTATGAGCAAGAACGAGGGGCCGGGTTGGGAGAGTAGTGCTGCAGCGACGGCGCGCAGTTCGGTTTCAGCATCGACACGGTGCGCCGTGCGATACCCCGCCGCGCGTGCAACCTCTTCTAGCGCGACGCGTCCGGCAATAGTGCGCTGATTGCCGGTCGATCCGTACACCTCGTTATCAAATACGACATGGACAAGGTTGCGCGGCTGGGTCGCGCTAATCATCGCCAGTGAGCCAAGGTTCATGAGAATGTTGCCATCGCCATCAAACACCACGACCCGACGCTCTGGCTTATTAAGCGCCACGCCGAGAGCAATCGAGGAGGCTAAACCCATCGATCCAATCATATAAAAGTTGCCAGGACGATCGTGAATATTGAAGGACTCCCGGGAAATGAAGCCATTCGCATGCACGACGAGCTCGTCGCGCAGCAAAGGAATGATCACGCTGAGCGCTTCAGCCAGTTTCATTGCAGCACCCCCGGCGGCAGCAGCAACGCCACTGGTTTTTCTGTCTGCTTGAGGGTGGCGGCGGCCCAGCGAAT
>DATLYA010000318.1:0-8703 GCA_035575235.1 Candidatus Methylomirabilota bacterium | reverse complement strand
GAAGCGGCAGCTTGAATAGCGGGGAGGGGAGAGCGTTATGAAGGATCTCGTCTTATATTTAGCCAAGTCTTTGGTCAATCATCCTGACGAAGTCGAGGTGAAGGAAATTCAAGGCGAGACCGCCGCGATTCTCGAACTGCGAGTGGCCAAGGACGATCTGGGCCGTATTATTGGCAAGCAAGGACGGACCGCAAAGTCTATCCGAACGTTACTCAATGCAGTCGCTTCGCGCACGAATCGCAAAGTTGTCCTCGAAATCGTCGAAGAGAAGTGAAACGAAAAGCGAGACCCACTTCGTTGCTCTGGGCCGCTTAGTCAATACGCATGGAGTGCGTGGGGAAATGCGGTTTTCCCCCTATGCGTTGCCCTGTCCGACTCTTCGTGTTGGCGTAACCGTTTTCCTGCAAGGAAAAGAGGGAGACGTTCGTTCGCTCATGGTTGAGAGCGTGCGTCCGCATGCCCGCTGTTTGCTCGTTCGCTTTCAAGGAATCACCTCTGTGGAGCAAGCGCAGGCGTTGCGCGCTATGACCGTCACCGTAGAGGAACAAGCCCTTCCCCCATTGCCTGATGGAGAGTTCTACTATTATCAATTAATCGGTTTGCCGGTCTTCACCACTAGGGGCGAATTCATCGGAGCAATTGCGCAGGTCTTCTTTTCGGGCGGGCACGACATCTTGATCGTGCAGCGCGGAGAAAAGGAATATATGATTCCGGTCACGGAGGAAATCGTCCGTTCTCTTGATATTCCTGGGAGACGGGTTGTGATTGAGCCCTTAGAAGGGCTGCTGGAGTAGTCATAGGCCTGAGCAAATTGATGAAGTTCGTCGAATCCTGGGGTCCGTAGGGTCTGTCAGACGCAAGAGACTCCAGGAACGCCATGGGCGCTGAAGACTCTACTCACGTGCAATCCATGCAGTTCCACATTCTCACCATTTTCCCCGAGTTTTTTTCCTCACCGCTTTCTGTCAGTCTGCTCAAAAAAGCGCAAGAGAAAGGGCTGTTCTCCTGTACCGTGCACAACTTGCGCGAGTACGCTGTAGGCGCGCATAGGGCGACAGATGATGCGCCGTATGGCGGCGGCCAGGGCATGGTCATGAAGCTTGAGCCCATCGTGAAAGCGCTCGAAACAATCTGTGCTCCGCTCTCTCAGCCCTGGCGGATTTTATTCTCCCCACAAGGGACGCCGCTGACGCAACAGAGAGTGATCGCGTTGGCCCAAAAGCCAACGCTCGTGTTGGTGTGCGGTCGGTATGAGGGCGTGGACGACCGTGTGCACGCCTTTGTGGATGAAGAGATTTCTATCGGCGACTATATCTTAAGCGGCGGAGAAGTCGCCGCCCTGGTGGTCATTGACGCCGTCGCGCGCCTTATTCCTGGCGTGGTCGGGCGGCAAGCCTCAACCGAAGAAGAATCGTTTAGTGACAGTTTGTTAGAATATCCACACTATACTCGTCCAGAAGAGTTCCGCGGCTTGCGTGTTCCCGATGTCCTTTTATCTGGCAATCACGCAGAAATTGCTCGTTGGCGTCGTCGCCAGGCGCTGCTCCGCACCCGCGACCGACGGCCAGATTTATTAGCGCGCGCGAACCTCAGTGAAGAGGAAAAGTGTTGGCTGACGAACGAGTCCTGAGTAATGAGTGCTGAGTCCTGGGTCGCTGGCAAGTTTTTCTCTCAGCACTCCGAACTCAGCACTCAGCACTAACTTTGTATGGCCGAACTCTACCTCGCTCTTTTGCACTATCCGGTGTACGACAAGGAGCACAAGGTGGTGACCACCTCCATCACCAACATGGATATCCACGACATCGCCCGGTCTGCGCGGACCTATGGCGTTACACGCTACTTTGTCGTCAATCCGGTGCGGACGCTGCGCGCGCTATCGGAAAAGATTCTGGACCATTGGGAACATGGATACGGCAGTGCATATAATGAAACGCGAAAAGACGCGTTGGCTCTTGTTGTCGTAGCGGATACGCTTGAACAAGTCCTTGAGCTGATCATGCGCGAGACCGGGGAAAAACCGCGCGTCGTCGCCACCTCTGCGCGATTGGGGCCACGGCGTTCGTCCTTCGCTGAGGTGAAACGACTGCTTGACGAACCTGGGGCTCCGCTTCTCTTAGTGCTGGGGACAGGTTGGGGGTTGACTGATGAGATGCTAGAGCAGGCGGATATCGTGCTCGAACCGATTAGAGGAGTGGGAGACTATAACCACTTATCCGTGCGGGCCGCTGCGGCAATCATGCTTGACCGCCTGCGGCATGCACGCTAAACACAGTCACTCAGCTTTCAGTCAGCGGCATTCAGTCAGACAAGACCCTCACGCCTCATCAATATTTACGAACGAAAGGAGCGGCGGCTGACCTTCTTACCAGTATTGGGCGACTTTTGTGTTACGCTGAAGAAGAGACTGAGTGTTGACGGCTGATTGCGGATGGAGGAACTGGTCATGAGCAATATTATTCATACCCTGGTTGAAGCAAACCAATTACGATCTGATATTCCAGACTTTAAAGTGGGGGATACGGTTCGTGTACATGCCAAGATTATTGAAGGAGATAAGGAACGTATCCAGGTATTTGAGGGCGTAGTAATTAGCCGCGCCAATAGTGGGAACCATGCGACCTTTACCGTACGGAAGATTTCCTATGGCGTGGGAGTTGAACGCATTTTCCCCCTGCACTCCCCGCGTATTGATAAGATCGAAGTCGTCACGCGAGGGAAGGTGCGTCGCGCCAAATTGTACTATCTCCGTGAACTGTCTGGCAAAGCGGCGCGCATTAAAGGAGCGCGGACGCAGGGTTCGGCGGCGCCGACTCCTGCTCCCGAGGAAGCTCCTGCCGCGGCAGAACAACCGGCTGCCGAATAATGCCCTTAAGAGTCGTAGAGAGAGCGCGTTGCTCTCTCTACAGATGCGCCCCCTCGCTCGTTTTTGCTCGTCTCTTTTCCCACCAGGCCAACCCGACAATCATGAGTGTGAGTAAAATCAGCGTCGCATAACCATAGTCTGCCGACGCATATAAGATGAGTTCGTCAAAGCGGCCAATGAGCAGCGACATGCGCGCCATGACGGTGTAGCCGAACGCTGCGCCAAACGACACCATGAGAAAATAAATGCCAATCCGCGCGACGCCCCCGGCCGCGCCTGTATGTTCAATGGAAAAGAAGAAATAGAACAACACGCTGACCACGCCAACGAGAATCAGCAGGGTATTAAAGTTGGCGAGCGTAAAGATCACCGAGCCGTCGCCGCCCACGCTCATCAGCGGCTTCATCGTGCCCTGGACCTGTTGCAGAATGAAGGAAGAGATCTGCCGAGGAATCGCGACTCCTGAACTCAGGCCGAGAATAAACGCAAACGAGATGCGGCTCAGCCAGGACACCGGCGGCGCGAAGCGAGACAGCATGAGCAGCCCTAGCAAAGCCGGAATGATCAACCACCATTTTCCTTGCTGCACCATGGGTGCATAGAGCTTGTTCACCATCACCTCATAATGGGTGATGGTGAGCAGATACCCCATGGAAACGCCCACGAAGACATGCTCGCCAAACTTAAAGAATGGGTTGTCTTTGTAAAGAAAACTGTAAATGCTTAAGCTAAAGCCCGCCGCCGCCCACGCGCCCAGCAATGCTTCCGTGCTCATCATCGCCGCCTTTTTCTGCGCCCGGTGAGAAAGTAGACGCTGTTGCAAATTAGAATGAGAAAGATAATCAAAAAATGGGTAGCGGATTGCGCGTCCATTCCCGCCAGCGCTTTGCCTTCCGCGCCGAGGAGAATTTCATATTCCGCTGCGCCGCGCAGACCGCCGAGGAGACCGTTGATTTGACCCGTGTCGAGCAGCGGATAGAACCGCGGCGCGCTGACTGCGGTACAGCCGCCGCCCAGCTCAAAGCCGTATTTCTCCTTGCCGTACACATACCAGGTATCCAGCCCAGGAAAGCCGACACTCAGGCTGAGGACGTACGGCAGATCTCGTAAGGTGCGAATGTTTTTGAGCACCGGCAAGGCGTCGGTCGGAACGCCATAGTAATCTGTGGGAAAAGCGGCGTGAAAATCTTGCCCCATGCTAATGACCGCGCTGGCGTCGCCTGGCGCGTAGCCAAGAAACACGTAATCAGCGCCTCGTTCTTTGTGCATTTCCTGGGCGACTTGAGCGAAGGCCGTTTCAGCGAGCCCGGCCCCGGCGGGCCATAAGGTCATCCCTATCACTTTCAGGTTCTTGCGAAAGGCGTGACGCAGGAGCGCGATCGCCATAGGGTACAATTCCGGCTTGCCTCCAGGCTCAAAGTCGAAAGAGAGCAATATCACCGACCCCTGCGGCAAGCGTTCAATGTAGTCATAAACTCTCCTCACCTCTGGTGAGACGCGAATCGGCAAGCCGACGGGATAGAGTAACGGCAGGAGCGTCGCGAGACCAATGAGCAGAAAAATAATGCGCCGGTCGAGGCGGAGGAGCCGATGGGCGAGGTTCATACGTAGTCAGTCGCCAGGGGCCAGGACTGAGGCAGAGCTGGAGAAACGAAACAGAGAACAACACCCTTCCTGCCCCGATTCTCCGGTTCTCTTTGAAATTTCAGATCTCTGAACATCTTAGTCTGCACTCCGATCCCGTGTTTGTCAGTCCTTCCCTTCTCCCAAATACGCGCGCTCAATGCCACAGATAATCTTGATGGAAGTGGCGATGCCGCCAAGGCTCACGCCGATGAGAATGCCGCGCTGCGCGGCGGTATTTGGCACGTTCATGATCCAGTCCGACGCCTGTCCAAGTCCTGAGAAGAGATATTCGCCCAACGGCACGCGGCCGCCCATGACCAGAATGGCGGCGATCAGCAGTACAGTGGCCTCGGCTGTACGGGCGCGGAACGCCCGATAGGCGGCTGATGCGACGAAAAAAGCCAGGAGGGAAAACATCGTGCCCTGCAGCGCCACCATGACGTTGTCATAGAGCCAGCCAAAGGCAGACCCTTGCGTTTTGCCGCTCGCCCAAACGCCGGCGCCCAGCGTGAGGAACATGGACAAAAACATGATTGCACTATAACCCCACCCGGCTTCGTGACGTTTGATCTTGATATAGTGTGTATGTAGCAAACTGCCCACGCCAAGAAGAATAGCAAACCCGGCGATGATTTGACTCCACACCGACGCCTCGCTTAAGAGAGCCTCCGAAGCGGGATGCGGCACATAATACTGGACGGCGAAAATCACGCCGGTGAGGAACGTAATGGCGATCGGTAAGGAACGTTTCCAGAAAACCATCGCTTCTCCTATTTAAAATCGTTGAAGAACTGTAACAGCGTACGAAACGCCGGGACGCCCATGATTTCACTGACAGTGAGTAACAAAGCGCCGAGCATCATGGCGCCGAGCAGGACGGCTTTGCCCATGTCCTGCGCGCGCAGCGTGCCGACGAGGGCCGGCTCGCGGGAGAGATACGCGCTGGCGGCGTATAATTCTTCGCCAATCAGCGTGTAATCGCAGGCAGTGACAAAGAACGGCAACTGATGTTCCGCGTCGGTCCCGGCGATTTGAATCGCGCCAGTGGCGGCGCCGGTTTCGGCCAACAGGAGAGATTCCGCATAGTAGTAGCCCATGAAGAAATTGGCCGCCGGTTGCTCGCGCAACATGATGCCGTCTACCGCCGCGGTGTAGGCGAACTGGTCTCTGGTAATGAAGAAATTCGAGTCTTCTTTGTAGGCGTCTGGCCGTCCCGCCGCGAGGTAGGACTCGCGCACCATTTCTTGACAAATGGCCATGACAATGGGAGCGCGGTGCGGCACTTTGAGATCGGCGCCGTACCAGGCGACTCGCTTGGCCACTTCGCCTAAAATGACCGTGGCGGCGATCGTCGCCAAACTCGACGGGTCTCCACCGCCGCTCAATTCACCGCTGCCGGTAAGATACAGAACCGGACGTCCCATCTCCGTCGCCCGACCTACGGCTTCCTCGACAGCGTCAAGCCCGGGGATGCGACGCAGGAAAATATGCGGATTCGCCCGCGCCCGGCGGATCGAACTGATCACGGCGGCGCCGAAGATAAGCATCAGCGCCAGGTTGTTTAACTTTGTCCAATTGAAGAGATTCGCGCGTGGCGTAGCTGTAGCGATGGGGCTGTCGCTGCTGTGTTGGCCATGCGCCACCAGGGCAATCTTGAAGAAGTAGGGCGTATTATTGCTGAGCCGAATATTGCCGGCAGATTTCACTTGAAAAAAATGCCGGTCCTGGT
Organism: Candidatus Methylomirabilota bacterium; assembly: GCA_035575235.1. Lineage (GTDB taxonomy): Bacteria > Desulfobacterota > Binatia > Bin18 > Bin18 > SYOC01. The sequence continues at coordinate 2,482 of DATLYA010000318.1, read as the reverse complement.
GTTTTCGTCCCCATGCCCACCACGGCGCGGCGACTTCAGTCTCATAGTGCGTGTTGGCGGGAAACTCGGCAAGCTGCGTGAACTCGCCGTCTGGCCGGTCGCTGAAGAACACCCGGTACGACGCCCCTTCGTTCTCGGAGGGAGAGCGCGCCCACCGCAGACCAATGCTCTCGCCGCTATCGCTTGGCATATCGAAGGCCTCCACCTGTTGGGGTGCGTCAAGGGCGAAGGAAAGCTGCCTGCTGAGAAAGAGAAGCAGCAGGGCGTAAAGAACAGAGCGGCGGAATGGGGGAATCAGGGAATCGGGGAAGCGAAGGCGGAAGGGAGCAACGGAGAGTTTCTTCTCTATCAACCCTTGTCGCCGTGTTTCCCCCATCGTTTTGTTCTCCCCTCACTCCGAGCCTCTGCTCCCCAATCCCTATTCCTCAATCATTTCCACATTGGCCCGAGGGATGGTGATCTCGCGGTCGTCGGGGAGGGTGGCGACCAGCACGCGCACCTGGCTCTCGGTTGGTATGCGCTGCAGCTCAGGAGGAAGCGCTCTCACGCGCGCCAGCGCGCCGAAATAGGGCTCACGGATAATGCGAATCGTATCGCCGATACGAATTCCACTCTCCGTGTTTTTTGACTTTTGACTTTTGACTTTTGACTTTCCTCCAGAGGAATAATCACTTCCGGCCTCAACACTCCGGCGCGAATTTGCGTGGCTCCGCTGCAGGACGCCTGCCGTCCAACATGCGCGGCAAACAACTCAAAGGTGCGTCGCGCCATAGGGATAGCGCCAAAACCTTCGCTGATAATCAGTGTGAAGCCGATCTGTTCCGTTCCGGTAATAGCCACGCCTAAGTCATAGCCGAGAAGATCCTTCAGGTCACGGTCATGCACGCCGCCGACAACCAGCGCGCGCACCCCGAATGCGCGTGCGCGATCAAAGGCGTCTTTATGAGCAAGAGAGCCGCCGATGACAATATGCTCCTTGTGCTCAGGGCGGAGACGATCTGCCGTCAGGACTTCCTCCGGGCTAGTGACCGCCAGCGCGATTGCCCCATGCGTTTCTCCCCCCACGCCGAAGATGCCCTGAATAAAAGCGCAGCGGGATTCAACCTCCACGCCTTGTTGGGGCGTTACCTCCACAATGGTTCCATCGACATATGCTGTTAAACGAATCACCTCCGGCGGTTCGCGGAGAAAGAGCTGTCCTGTAATGTGAGAGATGCTCTCAATCCGCCCGCTAATGGGCGCCCGCACTTGGGTTTTGAACCAGCTGAAAAACGGCTTGTTCTCGGCAAGAGGTTCGTCTTTGGCGACGCTATCGCCCTCTTGCTTGAGCAGATACGCCGTCAACTCACCCGGTGCGATGCTGAGTTTATTGGCAATATTGAGCGGGTACACTCTCCCTGGCAGCTCAGTGCGCGCCACTTCCATAGACGCAGTCACGCGCTCGCCTTGTCGCACCGTCACCTCGCCTGGAATCGGCAGCACCCGCCGTTTGCGGATGATCGTGTCCGGGGTGACGCGAAGGCCAGGGGTGTAGGCGTGGGCCATGTCTTTAGCTCTCCGCCGCCAGTGATGGCCAAACTGAAACGGAGAAACGGAGAAAGCGCTTTGCTCTCCCCGCTTCCCCGCTTCCCCGCTTCTGAACGCTCATACTGGGTACAGCTCCGTCGCCCGCGCCCATTGCTGCAGCTGGCGAACACGGGTTGTCTCATCCTGCGCAATCGTAATTGGCCGTCCACGAGCGTCAAGCAACACGCCCACTACGCCGCCCCCCACTCTAGTTGTGATTTTTTTCCCGTTTCCGGCGCCAAAGTCAAACCCTTTGGCCGGCGTTACTTCAAGATGCGCTTCTTGCCCTGCTTCCAGAGGAACAAGCAACAGATCCCCTACTGTCAGCGCGCCTTCAAGCACGCGCTCATCGCGGAACAGCAGCCGGTAGGTGAAACATGGAGCTCCGGGCTTTCCTGCACCCTGTGGAGCGACACAGGCTCCCAGCGGCACCAGGCAATCTTTGATGAACACTTCCGTGGCGGCCTGTTCATGGACGGTAGAGAGTACGCCGAGATGCGGCATCATGAAAATGCTATCCACCGCAAGTTGCGTAACGCCCAGCGGCGCGTAGGCGTCGATCATCATCAGCATCGCTTGCACACGCCGCGGCGCATGTGAAAGAATGCCGCCGCTGCCGATAATCAAATCCAGCGCAAACATATCGACCAGGCTTTGGCCTGACGCGGTTTGCGCAAAGACATCAGACACCGAACGCTCTTGTTGCACGCCTTTCAGGCCCACCGCAAGCTGTTTGTGTTGTTCTAACGCTAAGCGCAGCGCCTCACGGGCAATGGCGTGTTCGATCTGGAGGTCGTTGAGCGTCTGCGGAATCGTGGTTGGCCGAATCATTTTGTTCTTAATTTGATTCCGCAGTGTCTCCTCATCGAAAACGAAGGGCAACCAGCGGCGGATATTGTCGAGCCCTGCCTCGGCT
>DATLYA010000317.1:0-15966 GCA_035575235.1 Candidatus Methylomirabilota bacterium | reverse complement strand
CCTCTCAGCTCTGTTTGCCTCACGCATGGCGGCGGCCGAAGGCGGCGCAATCATCAACATCTCATCAACTGCGTCGATTCGGCCAAATCCAGAAACGGCGCCCTACGGGGCGGCCAAGGCAGGGCTCAATCTGCTTACGATTGCGCACGCGAAGGAGTATGGACCCAAGGTGCGAGTCAACTGCATTCTCTGTGGCCCGTTCCACACCGATATCAGTAAGGGCTGGTCGCGCACCGAGGATTTCACTAAGCGGGCGCGAGAAACTTTCCCGCTGCAACGCGCTGGGGAACCCCACGAAGTGGTCGGGGCCGCACTCTATCTCGCCAGCCCGGCGGCAAGCTTCACCACCGGCGCAACGTTGACGATCGACGGCGGCTCATCCAACCCGCTCGTCAAAACTGTCTATGAGTGAGCCCTCGCTGTAAGAGGCCACCGCGCCCAAGCCCAGACAAGACAGCGTCTCTGTCGATCGCTCTCAGGCCAGCAAAAGACGGACGGCCGTCGAGACGGCTTGTGTATCAACGCTGACGGAGCTGCGCCTACCCGATTGAGACAGCACAGAGAATCCTATCCAGAAGAGGCATCAGGACGAACATGCCGCCTTGCTCCCGGCTTTCGTCACAGATCCACCGCGTCTCTTTGCTCAATCTGTTCTTGGATCTGCTGAAACGCACGCAGGAGATCCGTCGAGGTCAAGATTCCTACGAGCCGTCCATCGGCCTCCACGACCGGCAGGCAATTGATGCGGCGTGACAGCATTTCTCCAATGGCGGCAGACAATGAGGTGGCAGGGGTCGCCGTCACCAAGTCCGATTTCATCACGTCAGCTACCGTGGCGGATTCCCAGTGGGGTTCGCGGATCATGAAGCGCAGCAAATCCCGGTCAGAAATGACTCCCGCCAGATGACCCTTTGCATCCGTTACAAGCAGGTGCCGAAAGCGATGGCGGGCAATCAACGTGATCGCCTCTTGAAATGATTGCTCAGGGGATAACGCCACCACGTTGCGGGTCATCACCTCCGCCACACAGGTGGGCGGATTTCCGCTCATCTGAATATCTGTTGTTCCTTCGCTTTCGGATAAAAGTTTGGCCATAGTTTTCCCCTCCCCGGGAAACGTTTCCCTGTTCGGTCTCCCGTTTTCACTAGTATACTAGAAAAGAAGACGCCCATGCTTGATCAACTCTCGCACGAGACTCTTCTCCGCTTGCGCAGTCCTGTACAATAGCAATAGGCTAGGCTTGATGGGGAGAAACCTGGAGGAGCATGTTAGAGCCTGTTTTTCATCCGTGGCGCACGGTCCGGCGACATCTCATTCGCCATTTTACGAAACTCCTGACCAAGCCCCTTAAGAACTATACTCCGCGTTTTCCCAATAACCTGGATGCGCTCAAACGCCACATTCGCAAAGGCGATATCATCCTGGTCGAGGGCGAACAACGCATCAGTGAGGTCATTAAGTATCTCACCCAAAGTTCGTGGTCACACGCGGCAATCTACGTGGGCGATGAGCTCATTCGCCGCCACCATCCATACGCCGGACAACTGCGATCCGCCCTGGGCGAAGACGCCAATTTTCTGCTGATAGAGGCGCTGGTCGAGGAAGGCGTGGTCGCCTCGCCGCTCTCGAAGTATATTAACTTCAACATTCGCGTCTGCCGTCCATACAACTTGCGCAAAGATCACTTACAAAAAATTTTGGACGATGTGATCGGGCAACTCGGCTATACATATGATTTGCAAAACGTATTCGACCTTGCCCGATATTTTCTCCCGGTCAGCCTGGTGCCGCGTCGTTTCCGTCGCAAAGCGCTCCAGTTTGGCAGCGGATTGCCCACGCAAGTCATCTGTTCGAGCATGATCGCGTCCGCCTTTGGGAAAGTTGGTTTTCCTATTACTCCCACCGTCGTGCGGCAGCACCAAAACGGAGCCCCACCGTCTCCGCTTTTACTCCTACAGCGACTCTTTATTGGCGCAGCCTCGTCTGGCTCATCCATGATCTTCCAGCGCGCGCATCCTACTCTTACCACTCCAAGAGATTTCGACCTCTCGCCGTACTTTGAGATCGTAAAGTTTAACGTTATTGAGCCCCGTCGTTTTGATTACAGCAAGATTGTGTGGGCGGAAGAAGAGGAAGAGCAGATTCCTCCTCTGGCCATGCCCCGTCCTTGACTCTCCGGACGAAACGCCAGACACTCCAACCCATGCTGAGCAAGCGGATTATCCCCTGTCTCGACGTCAAAGACGGCCGTGTGGTCAAGGGCGTGAACTTCGTGGACCTGCGCGATGCAGGCGATCCGGTTGAGATCGCCCAACGCTATGACGAAGAAGGCGCCGATGAACTGACCTTTCTCGACATTACGGCTTCCCACGAGCGGCGGAAGATCATCCTTGAGGTTGTGCGCAAAACGGCGGAAACCGTGTTTATGCCGCTTACGGTCGGCGGCGGCGTGCGCGAAATTCAAGATATTCGCGATCTCCTCAACGCAGGAGCAGACAAAGTATCGATGAACACCGCAGCCGTGCATCGCCCCGAATTTGTCAAAGAAGCAGCAGAACGGTTCGGCTCTCAATGTATCGTGGTCGCGATCGATGCGAAAAGGCGACAGGCGACAGGCAACGGGCAACAGAACGAAGAACCACAGTGGGAAGTGTACGTCCACGGTGGGCGGACGCCGACGGGTATCGATGCGATTGAGTGGGCGCAACGCATGGAAACGTACGGCGCGGGTGAGGTTTTATTGACCAGCATGGACCGTGACGGCACGAAAGAAGGCTACGATATTCCACTAACGCGAGCGGTTGCCAATGCTGTCACCATCCCGGTTATCGCTTCCGGCGGCGTAGGCAACCTGCAGCACATTTACGAAGGGCTTACTGCCGGCGGCGCCGACGCGGCGCTGGCCGCCTCAATCTTTCACTATCGGGAGTACACGATACGGCAGTGTAAGGATTTCCTGGCTGAGCGAGGCGTGCGGGTGCGACGCTGAGCCTACAAGAGGCGAGGAAACATAAGACAAGGCAAAAGGCAAAAGTAAGAGAAGGATTCGAGCAGTTTTTCACTTTTGCCTTTTGCTTTTTGACCTTTGCCTCTTGACTTGTCCTCTTTATCTGGCGTCTGGAAGAAAAATGCGGTAGGAGAAGGCAGCATACTAAGAAAAAAGGAGGCGGCAATGGCAAAAATCATGATCGAAGCGGCCATTAACGGGAATGCAATGCGCAACCTGAACCCACACATTCCCTATAGCCCACAGGAGATCGCGGACGATGCGATCGCGACCTGCAAAGCAGGCGCGGCGTTGATTCATTTTCACGTACGCGATCCTCAAACCGGCGAATGGGTGCAAGACGTACCGTATTACGCGGAGGTGTATCGTCGCACCCGCGAGAGATGTAATCCACTTTTATGGCCGACGTTCCCCTTCGGCGATGATCCCGCCCCGCGCTTCCAGCACTTTTTCGAACTCGCCAAAGATCCCAAAACGAAACCGGACCTGGGCGCAGGCGATATGGGATCAGTCAATCTTGTCTCCTACGACGCCAAAACGAAGACCGTTCACGGCAGTTCTTTCATTTACAAAAATTCTTACGATACCATCCGTTACTTCCTTGAGGGCTCACGCGAACTTGGCTTGCGTCCAACTCTGCAGATTTTTGACCCAAGTTTCTTGCGGGCAGCGTTAGTGTTCCTCGATCAAGGGCTGCTCACCGAACCGCTCCTCTTGAAGTTCTACCTCGGCGGACCGGAGCTCCCCTTCGGTCTCCCGCCGAACATCAAAAGCCTGGAAGCATATCTGGAAATGCTCAAGGGCGTACGGTGCAATTGGTTTGCCGCGACGTTAGGCGGGGATAATCTACCTTTGGTTCCAATCATTCTTAGCCTTGGCGGGCATGTGCGGGTTGGGTTAGAAGATTATCAATATGCACGTGACGGTCAGCTCACGAATCCGCAGATCGTCGAACGCGCCGTGGCTATTATCAAAGCAATGGGTCATGACGTCGCCACGCCGGACGAGGCGCGGCGGATGCTGGAAGCATAGAACAGGGCTGAGTAACTGAGGGTAGCTGTCCGTAGAGTCCATAGGGTCCGTAGAGTCCATGTAGTCAATATAATAAAACATAATAAAACCCAACAGACTCAATGGACCCAATAGGTTCAATGGACTTCATCGCCCAAATCCACGCCAGTTCAACAATGGCGGTGGTAGTCGTGACTGGCGGCGGCGCGCAAGCCGTGGCGGATCTGCTCGCCGTCCCCGGCGCATCAAAAACAGTCCTGGAAGCGCTCGTGCCGTACAGCGAGCGCGCGCTCACTGAGTTTCTGGGAAAGAAGCCGGTGCAAGCAGTTTCCGGGCAGACTGCCGCGGCAATGGCGCGAGCAGCCTACCAACGAGCACTTTGGTTGCGAGCAAAGCCTACAATTCCCATTGTTGGCGTCTCGTGCACCGCAACGTTGGTTACCGATCGCCCCAAGAAAGGCGAGCACCGCGCCCATGTTGGTCTCTGTACGGAAGAGGCAGCACGGGTGTACTCGCTCTCGCTGACGAAGGGAGCGCGGGATCGTGCAGGAGAGGAACGGATAGTGAGCAATCTTTTGCTCAAGACGCTGGCGGAAGCCTGTCGAGTCCCCTTTTTCTTAGAGTTAGAACTGCTTTCCCATGAACACCTTGAAGTGCAGGAAATGAGCCCAGCGCTCAACAAAGGAGGGAATCCGTGAAGATCACTCGCTTTTACGCCACGGAGGACGGCGGGTCCCGTTTCATGGACATCACTATACCGATCGAACACGACCGCAAGGACGCCGAGGGCAATATTCTTAAACTCTCGAACGGCTACGTCTCTCCCAGCGTCCTTTTCGCCGAATTACCAGACGGCATGGTGCAAGACTGGCACAATGCCCCAGCTCGTCAGATTGTTGTGGTGTTGTCCGGAGAACTTGAAGTGGAAACAACCGATGGGCAAACACGGCGCTGGCGCGCCGGAGAAGTGTTCCTGGCGGATGATGTCACAGGCAAAGGCCATAAAACCAGAACGCTTGGCGGCCCGGCGCGAGTGATGTTTGCTCCGTTGCCGAAGGATTTTGATATCAGTCGGTGGTCACCCTAACCGCTGTCAAAATGGAGGAGAAGCCGCTGTGCGCTTCTCCTTTCTTCATCTCTTTGCTCCTCTTGCTTGCCTGGTCAGAAGCCCCTACAACATTCTTCTATGAGAATTGGCGTCATTTCTGACATTCATGCCGATGCGCGCGCGTTGCGCCGGGCGCTGGAGGATATGCCTTCGACAGATGTCCTGCTCTGCCCGGGCGATGCAATCAGCGAGTACCGCTTCTGCGCCGACACTATTGCACTGTTGCAAAAAGCAAACAGTATCTGCATCCAGGGCAATCACGAGGTCGTGCTTTTCGGCGGACGCAATCCCGCGTATCTCAAAAAGTGTCGAGAAACGTTCCCTCTGGAGAGCCTGGAGTTTCTTTCCACCGCGCCAGTATTACGCGAATTAGAGTTTGATGGCGCGAAAGTGCTGCTTGTGCACGCCAGTCCGTGGGAGCCGTACGATGAGTACATTTATCCGCACAGCGCCCGTTTGCAGCAGTTTTCTACCTTGTCTCATGACCTTGTGTGTTTTGGCCACACGCATGTGCCGCTCGTACACAAAGCAGGCCAAGTGCTGGTCGTGAATCCCGGTTCATGCTCGCAACCTCGGGACCAGGACCGACGCGGGGCTTACGCCGTTTTTGACACCTACACCAGGGAGGCAACTATTCATCGGTTCTCGTTGGAGTAACCATTCTTAAGAAGGGGCGTGCCACCGCGCGCCCCGACAGACTGACAGGAGGTCCAATGGGTCAACAATCTCCTGACATTCTTGCCGATGCTTCCCAGCACGCGCAAGCAATACAAAACCCGACTCGCCGCCATTTCCTTCGCACTGCGGCTCTCAGTGTCGCGGCGGGCGGCGCAGCCATTGCCACTGGATGTGAGTACAAGACACAACTCTTCTTATTAGGCCGCGCCCCGAAAGAAGCGAAAGAGAAGAGTCCGGACTGGCAAGAAGCGCGTATTCGCAGCTATCGCCCGCTCGGACGCACCGGCATGCAAATGTCCGACATCTCGTTTGGTTGTTCTGGCCTGGATAACATTGCTGCTGTCAAGCGCGCCTTAGAGCGCGGCGTGAACTATTTCGACACCTCGCCGGACTATTCTCGAGCGGGCTCCGAGCAGACGCTCGGCGAAGGCATCAAAGGATTTCCGCGCGATAAACTGTTCATCGTCTCGAAGTTTTGCACGCCGGACGGTCACCTCAGCAATGATACTCCCGTCAAAGACGTGATGGCCGCTGTGGAGAGTAGTCTCAAGCGACTAGGGACCGATTATCTTGACTTAGCGCATATCCATGCCGTCGACTCTCTCGATCGCCTCATGAACCCCAATATCCACGAAGCCTTCGATCGCTTGAAAGAACAAGGCAAACTACGGTTCCTCGGCGTTTCCTCGCACACGCCTCATCTAGAAACGGTCATGCGTCACGCGGTCGACTCCGGCCGTTTCGACGTCATCATGGTGGCGTACAATTTTAAGAACTGGCCGGACCTCACCAATATTTTTCGTGACGCCAAGGTGAAAGGCGTCGGCGTAGTCGCCATGAAAACCTTAAAAGGCGCCAAACATACAGTGCTGTCAGATTTCACTCCAACAGAGCGGGAGTCGTTTGCGCAAGCGGCCTTCAAATGGGTGCTCTCCAACGAGAACGTCAGCGGTCTAGTAGTGTCGATTAATTCCCTGAGCCAGATCGACGAATATCTGTACGCCTCCGGACAACCAGTACAGCAAGCTGATGTTGACTTGTTAGAGAAATACGACAGGCTCGTCGCCAACACCTACTGCCGTCCCGGCTGCGGCGCATGCTTGTCGTCATGTCCGTCAGACGTGCCGATCAATGACGTGTTGCGCTATACGATGTACTACGAGAATTATGGTCAACAGCGGCTCGGCATGGAAAAATACGCCCGCCTTGCCCAGGTGCGGAATGCTTCGCAGTGTATAGGTTGTACAGCGCCATGCGAACAGGCGTGCCCGTTCCAGATTCCTATTAAGGAACAATTGCAACGAGCGGATCGGTTGCTACGGGTTGTGTAGGCAGCTCACAAGCGAACTTGCAAATTCAAAATCATACTTTTAATTTGCAAGAATGATTCAGCGTGTTTTGTTTGCAAAAATTCGTCGCTGGCTCTTCCAGTTTCCAGCATGTGGTCTCCTCGGCCCGCGCCAATGCGGCAAGTCGACGCTCGCGAGACAGCTTCTTGAGAAGATTCCTCACTCTAATGACCAGCAGACCTCAATCGATTGCGCGATCCCGAAGCCCTCTTTGCGCTCCATGCGAATGACCTGGTTTGCCTTGATGAGAGCCAGCGGAAGCCGGATCTCTTTCCTCCTTTCAAGGGTAGGGTTTTTAAGCTGCCAGAAGCATTTCGGGAGTTCCTCTCAGTGTGTTAGGTCGATGAGGCTGCGGCCAGGGCTCCGGGACGAAGCGGCCTTGCGGAAGATGACGCTGATTCAGCAGCACCACCAGGATGGTGATCCAGCCCTGGCGAAAGATACTCACCAAGCGTAATTGCGTTGCCTGTCGGGGCCGGGATGGGGAACCGTCGGCATCCGCCAGCGGCAGCAACGTGCTCACCGGTAGGGTGTCCTCCGCCATACCCCCGACACTGAGCAACCACAACGTGGCCACGGCCACCGCCAACCACCGTCCAGCTCCTCGTCGTCCTGTTTGCGGATGTACGCACGGACGTGCTCCAGTTCGAAGCCTACCGTAGACACCGCATAACCTCGTGCCCAGAAATGCTCGCCCGTGAAATTGCGCTCCTTCCCCCCAAACTGGCGCGCAATGGCAATGGCGCTCTTCGCTTTCAAAAACCCGCTCAGCTGCGCCACCGCCCCCTTCGGGGGAAGGGCGATACACATATGGACATGATCCGGCATGACATGCCCCTCAAGGATCTGACACTCTTTCTGCCGTGCCAGGGCGTGGAAGATCGCCCCCCACTGGCGGCAAATCTGCCCATACAACTGACGCCGACGCCGTTTCGGAACAAAGATGACGTGATACTTGCAATCCCATTTGGAATACGCCAAGCTTCGATAATCGTTTTCCATTCCATCCTCCTGTGGTTGCCTCATCAAGCGCACCTCAGGAGGACTACTCCCGTATCGGTCAAACCTCTTCAAGTCGCACTGGTCGAACCAGTGGCTTACCCTCCTGCTCAGTTAGATAGTCGAGACGTAGAAACCTGACCCTGGCCGTTTCCCTGGCTGCGGATTAAATTCAGGAGTCGGGGGCTGCATGCAGGCGGAGTCCGAGGGCGCGCACGACCTTGAGTACCGTGGAAAATTCCGGGTTGCCATCGGGTGACAACGACTTGTAAAGGCTTTCCCGCCCCAATCCTGTTTGGCGGGCGATCTCGCCCATGCCCCTGGCGCGCGCGATATCACCTAATGCCGCTGCAACTAGCGCCGGGTCGCCGTCTTCGAGCGCGGCTTCCAGATAGGCTGCCATATCGGCTTCGCTTTTCAGATGCGCCGCTGCATCCCATAATCGAGTTTTTATTTTTGCGGTCTTCTTTCTCATAACAATCTCTATAGCGCTTGCGCCAATTCCTGGGCCTTCTTGATATCCCGTTGCTGGCTTCGTTTATCACCGCCTGCAAGCAACACAATCAGCGTAAGGCCGCGCTGGACAAAATAAACTCGATAGCCCGACCATAATCGATGCGCAATTCCGAGACGCCGCCGCCGACCGGCTTTACATCTCCCGGGTTGCCAAGCGCCAGACGGCGAATGCGTATATTGATTCGCGCCCGCGCCTGCCGATCCCGCAAACTGTCGAACCAGGCCGCGTAGGTCTCGGTTTCGCGGATTTCGATCACTGCTCGGATCGTAGTTTATAAGATACAACCGGTCAAGCGCCGACGCAAGCGACGGCATTTGTGGTTATCGGGCGGGAAACAGGTTGTCGCCGGAAACTTTGTCTGGCAGATCGGTCACCTCGGCAATGCGCGGGCATTTTCCCGATCGCTTTCTTCATCGCTTCCGGCGTGAGTGGATCGGAGTCTTCGGCAGCAAGCTTTTTGTATTCGCGGTGAAACTCGGTGTCTTCGTTTGATTGTAGAAAATCTTTTCAAGTTGCGTAGCAGAACAGACCTAACCATTCTTATGCAGCGGGTTCCCGTCACTCGCTTATTTCTCAAGCTGCTTCAGGATGGTCGTATCGTAGAAATCCTTTGGCGAAGCCTTAGAATAAAAAGGGGGACAGGCTACTTTTTTCATCCGGGGTTTGCTTGCGAGCCTGAATCTCGTTGCTGCATCCATTTGCCAATTTTTTATCCGAAGCGCCACGCTCTCTGTCACGGGATCTGCTCCGCCACCTCAGGGTGCTCGACCAGATAGCGATCAAACTCTGTCGTGAGTACGAAGTTTTTCTCAAAAAATTCATTCTCGGTCATGAAGCAAGAACCTCCTGCTGTAGGTTGAGTTGCTGGGCGTAACTCAGCATGGGAACTGGGATTCTTCATCCCAGCCAACGTTGTACCGCATCCCAGCAACCGGAGGAACCGGTGCTTGGCGAGATCTGCAATGCGCATTGCACACGACTGGGCAGCCGGGATGCGCTTCGCTTCATCCCAGCCTACCCCGTTTCCCCCGTTTACTGAGGGCTGCAGGCTGGGATCAGGCAACGCCGAATCTCAGATTGTGTTCATGCGCACCTCCCCGTGCCTCCACCCCGCTGTGGCTGGTATGTTTTCACAGTCAATCTGGCTGCGCGACGGGGTAATGACCTGTTGATCCGGCACATTGCCGATCTGCACGCGGCATTCCGCCAAACCCGCCTCGCCCCCCCTTGCTCATCGAGGCGATCGTGGTTCTCCCCGATCACCTGCATTATCTGTGGCGACTACCGCCGGACGATGACGACTGCCCCCTCTGTTGGCGCTTGATCAAGCGCGGTTCTCCCCTCGACTTGTACAATCCGGTCAAACATGGCTATGTGTCAGTGGCAGGCGACGCCATCAGGAATCTTCCAGCACAAAGCGGATCGGAACTTCGACCCAGCTCGCCACTGGCGCGCCGTCAACGCGCGCCGGTACGAACCGCCACCTCTCTCGCACAGTCCGTGTCGCCGATTCATCGAGCAGCGCAAAGCCGGACGATCGCTCCAGTTCCACAGAGCCAACGCTGCCATCTTCGCGAACCTGCACCCGCAACAGCACCACGCCTTGCGCGCCTAAGCGGCGGGCCAACATCGGATAGGGCGGCTTCGGATTCACTCCATAATCCGGATGAGCCACAACACTGCCGCTCTGTCCCTCCCCACTCTTTGCCGCGTTGCTTGACGTCCCTTCATTGGCGCCCTTTCCGCCGTTGCGCCCCACCGTGCTCGTCGCTCCCTCAACAGACGCCGCTTCGGTCTCTCTAGCGAAAGCTCTGGGCAGAGATGGACTGAGGGCGGCGACCTGAGCCGCATTGTCAGGCTGTTGCGAGAGTTGAACTGTTTCTACCGGCGGCTCCGGATTTTTGGCTCGCGGCGTCACTGCAGGTCTCACTGCCGGAGGCGCGGGACGAGGAGGCTTCGGTTTGACCACCACTGGCTTTGGTTGCGGCGGCGGCGACGGGGCCGGTGGCGCCGCCGCAGGTTTCTCTAGCGGAGCCGAGGCTTGATGGCCAGAAGACGCGCCCTCTCCAACTGGGAGAGGTCTGGCCAGTTGGATGAGGTTCACTTTAATGGGCTGCGGCGCAATGCGCGGCGTCGACACAACCAGGGTCGAGGCAAAGCCAAGGGCCACGCTATGGATAACACAAGACCCGAGGGCTGAATAAAAAGCCGGACGAGAGAGGGGCATGGTCTTCCTTCTTACGCCAGAAACAATCCTTGAATGAAACCAATTTCCACAACCATCCACGCCCCGAATGCCGTACTCAGTGCGCCAACAGCCATGCGCAGTCCTTGATCAAAATGCTGAAGGCGATCCGTCGCGAGGGAAAAGAACACCCCCAGGAATAAGCTGACGGTCCCCATGCCAATCACCGATCCTAAGCCAAAAATTCCAATATAGAGCAGCCCTAAAGCAGGAGACGGAATAGTGGTCAATACGAGCAGCATTAACGCTGCGCTGCCTGCGAGTCCATGCACCATCCCAATCAGCAGAGGTTTGTACCCGACACGGAGAGGATGCAGATGTTGGTGCGCTGCCGTATCAGCATGGATATGAAAATGCGAGTGCACGGCGCCATCATGCGTATGCACGTGTGCATGCAGCCGTTTTCGCCGACAATCGTACAAGGTCGCCAAACCAAGTCCAACAAGCACGATCCCGACTACACATTCAAGGGACAAGCTCACTGGCTCGGAAATCCGGGTCTTCATACCGAGCACTAATACGCCAACGGCTAGCAGAGTGGCTGTATGCCCGACACCCCAAAATAGCCCAATCCATAATGAACGCCACGGCGAGCGCACACGGGACACAATGGTGGAGACGGCAATGAGGTGATCGGAATCGAATGCGTGCTTCAGGCCGAGCAGCAGTCCCAGGGTCAGTGTTGCCAATGGCGTCATGAAGCCTCCCCTCAAGCAAACCGTGATCTTGGTAACATGAAACGTGCGCTTGCGCCACTGTTTCCGCTTGTATTACGAGAAGGATGATGGAATTGGATGGTAGATAGATTAGCAGTCACCAGTTAGCGGTTAGCAGTCAGCCGTTAGCCGTCCCCCTCGCCTCCCGTCTCTTATCTTCTGTTTCATATCTGCCGTCTTCTTTCGCCACTGTACCCGGCCCCTTCGGTCACTTACTCTCCCGTTCCCTGTGTCGCCTACTTGGGCAAAAATCGACAGAGCGCTCGAACAAGAGAAGGAACGAGCCGTGGCCGTAGCAGGCCGCGGTCGTATACGCCAAGGCGGCGGTCGTTTTCATAGAGGCATAGCTCCAAAAATGTCCGGGGCTTTATATCAACGGTAATCGCTTCATGTCCTTTGAGGGTAAAATCGCCGCCGTCACCCATCCCTCTGGCGGTCTGTATACGGCTCCACGCTTGCGCAGCCATTCCGGTCAGGCAGCGACTGATGAGCTTTGGCTTGCGCCACCACGGCAACCGAGCACGCCGATACGCCAACCAGTTGACAAAAAAGAGGATGTGGCGAGCCTCCTCTTGCACAATGGGCTCAAACATATCCACGAGAGCCGGCGGGAACAACCCCGAGTCCTTCGCCACCGCAAACAGCCCGAAGGCAAAAAACGAATCAAAACACTCTCCATACTCGGTGCGGAGAAAGGCCCATTCAATATCCGTGGGGAGCGGCGCAGCGGGACGCGCCTTGACAGGAATCTGGTAACGAGTGAGCAACGCCTCCAGCAACGCAGAATGGCGCGCTTCCTCTTCTCCCTGTAAGGCCACGGCCTCTCGTATGAGCGGGTCAGTTTCTAAGAGCGCCTGCGCGCGGACTTTTGCCGCAGTTGACCGTTCGGTTGATACCGCTTCTTCCCAAAAGGGGAGGCTGCGGAGTCGTTGCAGACTGGCCGTGTCTAGCTCCGGCCAAGGCAGCGCCGCCACGTCGTACGCCTCATGCGTGTCTATGAACTCACGACAAAATAATTCCCGATGTCGCTCAGAGCCAATCGTAAAAGCCGCCATTTCCTTTCCTCTTCCAGAGAGCCATTCACTAGCAAACGCCTCCTGAGTTGGCGCGTCGTGAAGAGTGTGATAAGCAAAACGCCAATATATGCGCCGCCTCATTCTACTCCTTCTGTGCTGCTGCTTTCTTCCTCCAGGCCCTCTTGTCGCCCACGCTGCCCCATCTCCTCAATCTGAGTCGCAGGACACTGCTCCGGAGCCGTTGGAGCCGGAAGATTCTCTGCAACTCCCAGCTGATACTGAAGCAGATGGCGGAATAAACAACGAAGAAGACTCGGACCAGGGACGAGCAGAGACCTCGTGGGAGCGCTTGAATGCTGAACGTCAGGCGGAAAGTGACGCTGCTCCCGCAGAAGAACCACCCAATACCTTTAACCCGCTCATACTCTGGCGCATGCTGCGGAGCGCTTTGTGGAAAGACCAGTAGCAGATCTGCTGGAAAACGCGCACGACGCCGGATGACACATCCAGTGCGGCGCCGTCGTTTCTTCAGCGTTCACCATCCCTACTTGTCTACTTGCCGCTAAAGCGGCGATAGATCCCTTCCATCGCGACATAGCGATGCTCCAACCCAACCAGGGCGGCGCGCCGCGCCTTGGCTTGCAACTCAGGCGTCGTCGCATACTTGTTCAAAATGAATTCACCGTCGCCGCTATGCTCAGCGTCGGCCTCGACATGAATATCCCAGAAACGCAGCCCTCTCGGGCTGATATGGTAATGTTTCTGCAAAGCCGCAGCGATCTTCGGATACTCCTTGGCCAGCAGCCCCTCAAAGGCAAAGTTGAATCCCGCAGACGCTTCAACAATGGTCCCGCCATAGAAGATGCGCGCGTAGAAGTTGCATAGCGCATCAACCTCAAGAATCGGTTCAGCATTGTAGAAATCCTCCGCCCGGGCCCCAAGCTCCTCGCCAAAATCGATCAGGAGTTGTAGATGCGGCGGTTCTCCGCCCAGGCCTTCCTCGCTGACTAAATTCTTAATGAGCAGGCGGCGCACATCATCTGGCGCTTTAGGAATCAGCACAGGCAACAGATCCTGCGCGTAGCGCTTCCAGACATAGGCCTGCTTCGCGTACTCACGCAGCACGGGAACAGGTAAGGTTCCGTTGAAGATCGCGGTGTTCAGCGAACAGTGCATCAAGCGCTCTTGCAGCGGATCGATTTCTTTCTGCAGACGAGCCGCAAATGTTTCGTTGGACATACAGCGCTTTCTCCTTTAGGCGCGCGGCAATAGTCTTACGTTTTCATTTCATCGGTGAAAAATCGGTCGGCGACAAAATTTTATTGCTCTGGCTCAGCACAACGCCGCGTAAGCGCTTCATCACCTCGGCGCGGCGCGGGTCCCGCGCCCACTTACTCCACTTTTCCTGACGCTCGTTCAAATCGGTATACGCCCACAGATGCACGACCTCGTTGAGCTGTCCGATTTCGCTATACCAAAAGCCCACAGGTTTAAGCCCATGCTCCGCAACTCCAGGAAGAATCATCGTCCGCGCCACCTCCAAATATTCCGCCAGCCCGCCCACCACGAGTTGATACGTGCGTAGTTCGTAGATCATCGTCTCATCCTCCTTGGGTCTTGATCAGACCTTTCCCATCTATCCCATCATCGTGGGATGTCAAGAGCTGAAAAGTCTTCAGCTCTGAGAGAGACGATCTCCTTCTGTTTGATGACCACGAAATTATCCGGGCTCCCTCTTTCCTCTCTTTACTTGACTTTATAGAGAATTCTTCATAGACACACAGTTCTGAACCAGAAGTGACTCTATCTGTAATGCCGAAAGGCGTTGAGCACAACCAGACGCCCTGCGAGGAGAAGATGCAGCTTCGGGAGCCAAAACCCTCTACAAACATGCGGTTGGCGTCTCTGCAATCGCAGACTTTGCATGGATGTTCCGCAAGTATGGCATGACTTCAGATGCAAACAGCTCCATATTGTTCATCGTTTTATGATGCGGCATATCGCCAAAATGCAGCAACACCGGAAGAATGCCGAATCCCAGTGCGCCTGCATATTCAGCCAAGCGTTGCTTGACAGTGGCTGCGCTGCCGATCACGGCAAAACCTTTCTCATTGAGTTCCCGAAAAGACATTTTCTCCCAATCCATCTCTGGAGCAACTTTGAGAATATTGTTCATTGAGGCGTGAGAGACGTAGCCCGGTGGAAAGAGAAATTCAAACTTGTGGCGGAGGCCATAATGGTACAACCACAACAGATGCTGAGCCGCCTCCCCTTCGGCTCGGGCGTCGGTTTCAGCGACGTACACCGGAAGGAGATGCCCCAACTGATAGGGGGACGCCGTATAGCCATACCTTTCGGCGCTCTCGCGATACATGTCAAAAAACCATTTGACAAGGTTATCAGGCATGTAAACAGCAAGGTAGACATACTTCCGGTCTGGATGTGCGCACCAGTCCACGGTCTCACGACTGCCAAACCCCGGAATCCAAATAGGCGGATGCGGTTTCTGCAAAGGTCGCGGCCAGACATTCACGTACCGGACTTCATAGTGTTTGCCCTCCCAGGAAAACGGGCCGGGGTCCGTCCATGCACGAACGATCAAGTCGTGCGCCTCACGGAATCGCTCCATCGAATAGGTGGGATTAACCCCCAGCGAAAAGTATTCGCAGCCGATGCCGCGCACGAACCCAGAAATGATGCGTCCGCCACTGACGACGTCAAGCATCGCCACCTCCTCAGCGACGCGCAGCGGGTGATCACGCAGCGGGAGACCGTTGCCGACAACGGCAATTTTGACGCGCGAGGTGCGGCGCGCCAGCATAGCCGCCATGATGTTCGGGGCCGGCATCGTGCCGTAGGCGTTTTGATGGTGCTCGTTGACGCAGACGCCATCGAAACCCAGTGTTTCGGCATACTCTAATTCATCAAGATATTGATTATAGAGCCGCCGCCCTTCCACAGGGTCATAATATGAGTTCGACAGCGTCACCCACGAGGTGGGATATCTCTTCTTATCGGCGGCAAAGTCGGCAGGCAGGTGCGGCCACGGCATGAGATGAAACGCATAGATCTCCATGACGGCCCTCCTCAGAAATGCTGAATGCTGAACGCAGAACGATGCATACTAGGAGGTTGAGGTTAGGGCTTGGAGACTGGTTGCTGCTGCTCTATAGGTTTCTTAAATGATTTGTGGAGCAGAAAATCCTCCCTGGCCCTCCTTTGTTAAAGGAGGGGACCCAATGCCCCCTTTCGTAAAGGGGGCCGCGCGCAGCGCGAGGGGATTTTGCGAGAGCGCCTCCACACATCAAAAAGGATCCCTA
>DATLYA010000316.1:0-112782 GCA_035575235.1 Candidatus Methylomirabilota bacterium | reverse complement strand
CCTCTGGTGGGACGAAGTGCGAAGATGCAACAGGTGTTCGATCTCACGAGTAAATTAGCCAGTAGTGAAGCGACTGTGCTGATCACCGGTGAGAGCGGGACGGGAAAAGAGTTAGTGGCGCGCACCATTCACAATTTGAGTCCGCGCGCCGCAGGTCCTTTTGTTCCGATTAACTGTGGAGCTATTCCTGAAGAGCTGCTCGAAAGTGAGCTGTTTGGGCACGTGCGTGGGGCCTTTACCGGCGCGCTGAACGCGCGACAAGGGCGTTTTCAGCTTGCTCATGGCGGCACCCTGTTCCTGGATGAAGTGGGGGAGATGAGTCCAAAACTGCAAGTCAAACTCCTGCGCGTGCTCCAGGAGCGGGAGTTTGAACCGGTGGGCAGCGACAAAGCGGTGCGGGTTGACGTGCGCGTCGTCGCCGCCACGAATCGCGATTTATTGACGGCCGTCAAAGAGCGACGGTTCCGTGAAGATTTGTTCTATCGCCTCAACGTGCTGCCCCTCCATTTGCCGCCGTTGCGCGAGCGCAACGGGGACATTCTTGCGCTCGTCGGCTATTTTCTCCGGGTGCATAGTCGCAAACGCGGCGTGCCGACCGTGCGGATCGAGGCGGAAGCGCTGGCGCGTCTCGAGCGGTATCGCTGGCCTGGGAATGTGCGCGAATTAGAAAATTTAATCGAACGGCTGGTGATTTTAAACGAAGGGGGCGTGATCCGCTTGAGAGACTTGCCAGATTACATTTATGAAGCAGACGCCCCTTTGACAGAAGAGCACTTCTCTCTGCGGGACTTGCGCCTGCCGCAAGAGGGAGTCGATCTGAACGGATTTATACAGACCATCGAGGATCAACTCATTCTACAGGCGCTCGCCCGCACCGGCGGTAATAAGACCTTAGCGGCCGAACTCTTACGCCTTAATCGCACGACCTTAATCGAACGGATGCGCAAAAAAGGGCTCGGCTCGCAGGTGCAACCCTGCTCATCCATGAGTTCATGGGCGGCCGTCAGGAAAGTGACGTCTCCTGAGTATTCTTTGACCGCCTGAACGCTGCGGCTGCGTACCGACGCCGATTCTTCGAGGAAATTCTTGCCGGAGGGCGGAATATTGTTCTGGTACGGTCCTTGCGAAAACGACACGGAGGTCTTGTTGTAGTGGAATACCAACTGGAAAGGCCCCATACCACAACGCTGTCTACCCCATCGGCGTTCACCTTCGTTCCAGGCTCACAGAATGTGAACGACGTAGAAACGCTGTCGCGGCTGATTGAGTGGTTTCAGCACAGCAGCCTACGGCTCATGCAAGAGTATCGCAGACTTGAGCGCCGGGTCGCCGATCTCAATGCTGAATTGGCCGACAAGAACCGCGAGCTCCGGGCCAGCCTTCGCGAACGCGAGGAAGCGCGCGCGTATTTACTTGCCGTTCTCGAAAGCTTAAAGGCCGGCGTGCTCGTCCTTGATCGTGAACTGCGGCCAGCCCTGACCAATCGTCGGCTCCGCGAGCTGGTGGGCGAGGTTGACGCTGCGCGAGTCATCCAGCTATTAGGAGAACGGCTGGCGGCGTGTTTGAAGCGCGGAGAGCGCGATTTTTTGCCGCTTGAGAGTGAGCGGGTCATTCACGGGCCGACCGGCGCTTCTCTCCCCATTCATCTGACGATCTCAGAGGTGCAAATTGCCGAAGTAGACAGCGCCGCCTACGCCGTGGTGTTCCAGGATATGAGCCGGGTCAAGCGTCTGGAAGCTGAAGCAGCGCGCGCACGGCGCTTAGCGTCGCTCGGGGAAATGGCCGCCAGCGTCGCACACGAAGTGAGAAGTCCGCTTGGAGGGATCGAACTCTACGCTTCCTTATTGAAGGAACGCCCGGAGGGCGACACCTGCCGTCTCGCTTCCCAGATCCTCAACGCCGTCCATCGTCTCCATGCGACCATTTCTCATCTCTTATCCTTCGCCGCCGAACCGCGGATCACCGGCGAGGAACTGCCGGTCGCGCTGCTGATACAGGATATGATGGAGCTGGCGGCTCCTGTGTTGCGTGCGGGGAAGTGGGTAGTGGAGATCGAGATCGAACCGGGACTCCCTCCGTTATGGGGAGATCGCGGTTTACTGACGCAAGTGTTGCTCAATTTGGTGACCAATGCCTGTGACGCCATGCCGGAGGGCGGCCGGATGCAAATCGTGGCGCGACGCTCTTCGTTCTCCACCATGAACGGACGCATCCATCGAGAACTTGAAATCCGTGTGATCGATGAGGGGGTGGGCATTCCCCCAGAGAACCGGGAGAAGATTTTCGACCCGTTTTTCACCACGAAACCCAAAGGAACCGGCCTTGGGCTTGCGCTCACGCATAAGATTATCTGCGCGCATCATGGCTCAATTGAAGTGACGCCTGCGCCCGAGCGCGGCTCTTGTTTCTCTCTCTTTCTCCCTGTCGCTGAGCGCCAGATGCAACTAGACCGCGAAGCCAGAGAGTGAGCGGCGCGCGTATGTTGAAACGTATCCTTATAGTTGATGATGATCCCACGATGCGGGAAGCGATGTGTGAGACCTTGGCCGCGGCTGGCTATGACGCGCAGCCGTGTGCAGACGGAGACGCGGCGGAGCGCTTCCTCCAGGCTGGCGGCGTTGATCTGGTAATCAGCGACGTACGTATGCCCGGGATTGATGGGCTGGAGTTATTGAGGCGAGTGAAGGCGAAAGGGGACGCGCCGCCGTTCATTGTGATCAGTGGACACGCCACCGTTCCAGAAGCAGTCGAAGCGATGAAACGCGGAGCTTATGATCTGCTCGTGAAACCGTTCTCGTATCGCGAATTGACAAGTTTAGTTGAAGCGGCGCTCGCGCGCGCGCATGGAGCCGCCCCCGAGGAAGAAGGAGAGGGGCAACCGGAGACTGGGGCGATTGTGACTTCGCACCCGCGTATGCTTGCGCTGCTCAAATTCGCCGCCGAGGTGGCGAAGTCGCAAGCGTCGGTGCTCCTTCAAGGGGAAAGCGGCACGGGGAAGGAACTACTGGCCCGTTTTATTCACGAGCGCAGCCGCCGCCGCACCGGACCATTTGTCGCAGTCAACTGTGCGGCGTTGCCGGAAGGATTGCTCGAATCCGAGCTCTTTGGTCATGAGCGCGGCGCCTTTACCGGCGCGCTGATCAGTAAACCGGGGAAGTTTGAGTTGGCGCACGGCGGCACTCTCCTGCTCGATGAAGTGAGTGAGATGCCGCTGGCGTTACAAGCGAAGCTGCTGCGCGCTTTGCAAGAGCGTGAGGTTGATCGGATCGGCGGGCGCAAACCCGTGCGCATTGACATCCGGGTGATTGCAACGACGAATCGCGATTTGCGCCACAGGATCAGCGAGGGCGGTTTCCGAGAGGACTTGTTCTATCGGTTAAATGTCATCCCGCTGCGGTTGCCGCCGCTGCGCGAGCGGATTGAGGATGTTGAACAGATTGCCCGTGCGTTCCTGCAGCGCGCCGGATATCGCAAAGCGGTGCTTGCGCCTGAGGCCGTGCAGGCGCTGATGGCGCACTCATGGCCGGGCAATGTGCGTGAGCTCTGCAACGTGCTCGAACGCGCCGCCATCATGGCGGGCGGAGAGACGATTCGGCCCGAGCATTTATTGTTGGAAGAAGAACCTCTCGCAACAATGGCGAGCGTTCAGGGTCTAGCGTCTACCGTCCAGGATAGAATACCCCGCTTGTCAAGCGCTCATCCTCTAGGGGCTGGCTCCCGGCCCCTAGACCCTGGACGCGACGATGAGCGTATTCGCGCCGGGCTGTCAGTGCAGGAGATGGAAGAACGACTCATTCAAAAAACACTCAGCGAAGTCAACGACAATCGCACGCAGGCCGCTAAACTGTTAGGGATCAGCGTGCGCACGCTAAGAAACAAACTTAAACAGTATCAGAAAGCGACCACGAGTCTATAACGACAACGCAAGAAGCGCAGACAGAAGGGGGTGTAAACAATGGCTGGCCTGACGCTCTTTGGTCCGACACATACGCTGCTGACCACAGCGATGCGCTTGCGCGCCGCACGGCATGAGATCTTGTCGGCGAACATCGCCAATGCTGACACGCCTGGCTATCACCCCCGCGATTTGCAGTTTTCTGGCGTGCTGCAAGCGCTGGTGCAGAGAGACGCACAAGCGTCGGGCCGGCAAAACGGGCGTCTTCTATTGGCAAGCACCCATCCGTGGCACCTTCGTCCCGGCATGCGCAACGCCTTAGTGACGACGGAAGATGAGGGTGAAGGGAGATTGGATCAGAATCGGGTGGATATCGATCGGGAAATGACCCAATTGGCGGAAAACGCCCTGTTGCATGAGACCACAGTGACCTTGCTCTCTCGGAAATTGGCGGGTTTGCGCTACGCGATTAGTGAGGGCAGGGGGTAAGACATGAATATTTTCCGGATTTTTGAGGTAACCGGCGCAGGCATGAGCGCACAACGCACCCGGATGACTGTTGTGTCGGGGAACCTGGCGAACGCTGAGACGACACGCACTCCTGAGGGGGGGCCATACCGGCGGCGCAACGTCTTTTTTCGCGCCCTGCCCTTACGTGAGGATTTTCCCTCACTGCTACAAGCCCGGTGGCCAGGCTTCTCCTCGATGCCGCTACGGTCAGGAAGCCGTGACCGTTTGGAAGACGTCAATTCTGTTGAGGTTGTTGGCGTTCAAGCGAGCACGCGGGCCCCAAGAAAGATGTATGACCCCCATCATCCTGACGCTGATGCTGAAGGGTACGTTGCATACCCCGATATTAATACGATGGAAGAGATGACCGATTTACTGTCGGCCACCCGCTCGTACGAAGCAAATTTAACGGCGTTTAACGCAACAAAAGCATTGATCCGGAAACTCCTGGAGATAGGAAGGATATAAAGACTATGGGCTGTTAGCTGGGAGCTTTTAGTAAAAACCTCCACAGCGCGTTTTTGTTCGGCCAGTAGCGAAGAATACGCAGCCAAAACCGTCGGTATTGGCCTGGCTGATAGCTAAGAGCTAACAGCTGTCTTGAGGATGTCGCCATGAAAGAAATCGGTTTGACCTATGCGCCTCCGCTCACTTCTGCCCGTACGCCGGCTGCGCCGTCTCCGGGCCAGCCCCAGGGAAAAGATTTTCAGACGCACTTGCAACAGGCGCTGGGAGAAGTCAATGCGTTAGCCCAACAGGCGGACCACGCCATTGGGCAGTTGATTGGAGAGGGGAAGGGTGATCTGCAAGAGACTATCGTGGCGATGGAAAAGGCGGATGTGTCCTTTCGTCTCATGATGCAAATCCGCAATAAGATCCTTGAAGCATACCAGGAAATTGTGCGTATGCAGGTGTGATTTCCATTCCCGTGTCGTGGTGATGTGGCCGTGCAAGCAAGGATGCGGGGGCGGCGCTCGTGGGAGTGAGCCCCCGCATTTGCGTTTTCTTTGGGAGAGCGATCGTACAGCGGGACGAGCACGTACGCGGCGAAAGACGACAATTCCTCCCTTTCTTTACCTTAGCAACAACAGGCAAGAGCAAGAGTATAGGTGAACATCGGTGCTGGAACGACTGCTTCAGGGAATACAATGGGGGCGGGAGAGACTTACCCAGTTTCTCGCCGCTCTTTCTCCGCAGCAGAAAGCTTTTCTCCTCCGAGGCCTTCCGGTGTTGCTGTTTGCCGCCGGGATCGGCTTGTATCTCCTCACCCGCACCTATTATCGGCCGCTGTTTACGAATCTCTCCCCTCAGGACGCTGCGGCGGTGGTCAAAGAACTCGAAGCGCAAAAAATTCCCTATCAACTGAGTAAAGAAGGAACTGTCATTGAGGCGCCGGAGGAGCTTGTCTATCGCACGCGTCTGGACCTGGCGGGAAAGGGATTGCCGCAAGGAGGCGGAGTTGGTTTTGAACTCTTCGAGCATACGCCTTTTGGCATGAGTGAGTTTTCCCAGCGGATCAATTATGTGAGAGCCCTGCAAGGAGAGCTGGCGCGCACCATTAGTGCGCTGGCCGCGGTGCAATCGTGTCGGGTTCATCTGGCGTTGCCGACACGCTCAGCGTTCCTCGGCGCCGAGGAGAAACCATCCGCCTCCGTAGTCGTCGAACTCCGCCCTGGGTTTCGGCTCACCGCCGCACAAGTCCAGGGCGTCATGAACCTGGTGGCGACGTCCGTCGCGGGATTGACGCCAGACCGGGTTACGGTGGTAGATTCTTCCGGAAGGCTCCTACAGTCCATGGAAGGGAAAGAGGAGAAGAGCGTTCCGGAGCTGCTGTATCAATTAACCCGAGAGCGTGAGCGCGAAATCGAGCAGCGTATTGAGACCATGCTCGAGCCCGTTCTTGGCCCTGGCCATGCAGTGGCGCGCGTCGCAGTCGAGTTGGAGCCGCGGGAAACGCAGCGGACACGCGAGGAGTATGATCCAACCGGTGTCGAGCGAAGTAAACAACTTGAAATCGAGGAGGCGGCGGGGCCAAATGGCGGCGTGCCTGGCGTTCAATCCAATATTGTTGGCGGAGATGGGGGAAAAACTCAGCTTGAGGCTCCCGTGAAAAAAAGCAGCCAGGTGTACAACTACGAAATTAGCAAGACGACGAGCCAAACCACGGAACCGCGCGGGCAAATTCGTCGTCTGACGGTGGGCGTTCTCATCGATGGTCGATACGAAGGAGAGACATATGCGCCCCGCACCGGGGAGGAAATCGACGCCGTGCGGTCGGTTGTGATGATGGCGGCGGGATTCTCTGCTGAACGAGGCGACAAAATTGAAGTGGTCAATGTTCCGTTTAAGGCGCCGCCTGGGGAGCTCGAAAAAGGTCCGGTCCAATTCGATCTCCGTGAATGGAGCAAGACGCCGCAAGGCATGAGCGCTGTCGGAGGCGGCGTGGCGTTGCTGTTGCTCTTATGGTTGCTGAGAAAGGGGCGAGCGAAACGACGTCAGGAAGAGCCGCGAGCGCTGGAGCATGCTGCCCGCGAAGGACCCATGCAAATTGGCGCAGTTGGAGCGCCGTTTGGAGGCGGCGTAGGACGCCTTCCCGAGAGCGCTTTAGCAGGGCAGTCTGGCATGCCAGAGCGAGAGACGCCGCCTTCTGCCGAAGGGGCGCCGGTTATGGAGATAGAGAAAATCAAAGTATCTGCTGATCCGCGCCGGGGCGAGTTGATGAAGATCGCGCGCGAGCACAAGGAATTGGTCGTGCAGGTTATTCGTGGGTGGCTCAAAGAAGAGAAACAACGTCTGCGGGCGGAAGCGAACGCCAGATAGGCAAAAACGTCATAAGCTGTTGAGAAGTGATAACTCCGCCGTGCTTCAGCATCCAGTGTGATGAAGGGTGATCTATGGCTCCGACTCCTGAAGATGCCGTCTTACGAGGTCCAGAAAAAGCCGCTGTTTTGCTGGCTTTGGTCGGTGAGGACATTGCCGCAGATTTAGTGGCGGAACTTGACGAGAAAGATCTGTTACTGCTCCGCCAAGGTCTGCATCGTATGACCTTGGTGGAGCAGCAGCATATTGACCAGGTGTACGAAGATGTGTCGCGGCAGGCGGCGCACGCCGGTCTTGTAGTAGGCGACAACACCGAATATCTCAGCCGCGTGCTTGAAAAAGCCTTGGGACCGGAAAGAGCCGCCGAGATCATGAAGCGCATCATGGCCGGAGACGACGATTCCACCGGCATCGAAGCGCTACGGGAGATGGACGGAAAGATTCTCGCCAGCTTTCTGCGGGATGAACACCCGCAGACCGTCGCGTTTATTCTTGCCCACCTCTATCCTGGCCATGCGGGCGAGATTCTCTCTCTCCTCAATGAGGACGTACAAAAAGAGGTCGCCTACCGCATTACCCAGCTTGCCCGTACGCCGCCAGAAGTTATTGAAGAGGTCAGCCAGGTGCTGCGCAATGAAATTCGCCAGGTGCGTGGGAAGGAAATCGGCGGTGTGAAGCCGCTCTCCGAGATGTTGAACTTTGTAGACAAGGCGACGGAAGAACGCGTCCTGGCGGGACTTGAGGAAATCGATCAAGAGATGACGAACAATGTGCGGAGCTTGATGTTCACATTTGAGGATCTGGCGAAGATTGATGACAAGAGCATGCAGACGTTGATTCGGGAAGTAGAGCGCGACAAATGGGTGCTGTCATTACGGACGGCGAGTCCGCAAATGAAGAAAAAGGTGTTCAGCAACATGTCCGAGCGCGCTGGCGCACTCTTGCGCGAAGAAATGGAAAGCATGGGGCCAGTGCGGTTGCGCGATGTGGAGAGTGCGCAACGCGAAGTGCTGGAGATTGCTCGTTCACTGGAGGCAGAAGGGAAGATCGCGCTGGCGTCGAAAGGCAAGGAGGATATGCTTGTTTAGACGCGTTGTCATGCGGGGGACGTTTAGCGAACATGAGGTGCAACGCTATGCCCATGTAGACCTCTGCCGCTTACGCCCGCCCCGGCTGCTGAAGCAAGAAGAAACCGGCTCTGAGTATGGGCGGCATGACGTTCCTGGCGATGGCGTTGATGGCGACGCTGCGCCGTTAGCTGATCAGCTCCCCGCCCCGCCTACGCCCTCTGTGGAGGCTGTACTCGCCGCAGCCCAACAACAAGCCGAAGCGATTCTGCTGCTTGCTCAGCAAGAAGCCGAGCAGCTACGGCAGACCGCCTATGAGCAAGGTTTCACAAAAGGCTGCGAGGAGGGCAAAGAACAGGCGAGACAAGAGCTCCTGCCGGCGTTAGTGGCGTTCGCCCAAGTCGGACAGAGTTTGATTGTGCTTGAAGAGCAGCTCATCGAACGATTCACCCCTCATCTTGTGCGATTTGCGCTCGACATCGCAGAGAAAGTCATAGGCAAAGCGGTTGAAGAAGATCCGCACATTGTTGCTTTTGTCCTCGAACGCGCGCGCGCGGAGCTGCCTCAGGCGCGAACCATTCGGATCTGGCTGCATCCGCTTGATCATCAAGCGCTACTCACCTGCCGTCCGGATCTGGTATGGGTCGGCGAGAAGGGAGGACGGACAGTGGAGGTGTTCTCGTCTGAGGAGATAGAGCGCGGCGGCTGTCGCGTGGAGACAGAGATGGGGGTTGTTGACGCAACTCTTCCAGCCCAAATACAGGAGATCCGGCGGCAGATGCTGGATTAGCGATTGAGAGTGAAGGGTGAGAGTGTGACGGAAACGGTGATTTTACAGAAAGAACCGGGGAGCCGG
Organism: Candidatus Methylomirabilota bacterium; assembly: GCA_035575235.1. Taxonomy (GTDB): domain Bacteria; phylum Desulfobacterota; class Binatia; order Bin18; family Bin18; genus SYOC01. The sequence continues at coordinate 103,634 of DATLYA010000316.1, read as the reverse complement.
GGAGGGGGAGATGCAGGGAAGGAAAAAGAGCTGTCTTCTCTCTCCGATTCTCCGGTTCCCCGATTCCCCGATGCTTTTTCCGAAGGTTCCCCGAGCCTTGATCCCTTTGCGCCGTACCGCGACCGTCTCGGCGCGCTTTCGCCTTTTCGCATCTCAGGAACAGTGACCGACGTCGTGGGCCTGCTCATTACAAGTCAAGGACCATGGTTGCCGGTTGGCGGTGTGTGTGAAGTATACCCGCTCCAGGGTGGGGCCTCAGCTCTCGCTGAGGTTGTTGGGTTTCGCGGCGAGCGCACATTGCTCATGCCGCTCGGAGAACTGCGCGGGGTGGGGCCAGGCAGCCGCGTGGTGTCTCGGACAAAGCATGCGTCATTGCCCGTAGGGGAGGGGTTGCTTGGCCGGGTTCTGGATGGACTGGGGAGACCATTGGATGGAAAAGGACCAGTTGAAGCGGCGCACGTGTATCCATTGTACACACCGGTGTCGAACCCTCTTGAACGCGAGGCTATCCACGAACCGTTAGACCTTGGCATCCGCTCAATCAACGGTTTACTCACGTGCGGCAAAGGACAGCGCGTGGCCATTATGGCTGGTCCTGGCGTGGGCAAGAGCACCTTGCTGAGCATGATTGCACGCTATACCAGGGCCGATGTGCGTGTCATTGCGCTCATTGGCGAGCGTGGCCGCGAGGTGCAAGAGTTTGTTGAAAAGGGCCTGCCGGCAGAAGAGCGCGAACGCATGATTGTGGTAGCGGCGACCTCGGCCGATCCCCCGCCGGTGCGCGTGCGGGCAGCATTTCTTGCAACTACCATCGCCGAATATTTTCGCGACCTGGGGCAAGATGTGTTATTGCTCATGGATTCTCTCAGCCGCTTTGCTATGGCGCAGCGCGAGGTGGGACTGGCCGCTGGTGAGCCGCCGTCAACCCGAGGCTACACTCCTTCCGTGTTTGCCCAGCTGCCGCGCTTGTTAGAGCGGGCGGGCGTGTGGAAAGGAAAAGGGAGCATCACGGGTCTCTATACCGTACTCATGGAAGGGGATGACCCGCACGAACCAGTGACGGACGCCGTACGTTCTATCTCTGACGGCCACATTGAACTCTCACGCCGTCTCGCGGAGCAAGGTCACTTCCCGGCGATTCAAGTGCTTTCCTCGGTCAGTCGGGTGCGCACGCAGGTCACACCGACAGAGCACCAACAACTCGTCACCGAAATCATTCGACTTCTGGCGGCGTACCGTGATGCCGAAGATCTCATTCAAATCGGCGCCTATGTGAGCGGTAAGAATCCCGACGTGGATCGGGCGATCGAGTTGATGCCCCGAATTCGTCGGTATTTGTGTCAAAGTATAGCTGAGGCGGTCAACTTAGAAACGAGCGTGCAGGGGTTGGCGGAGGTGTTGGCGGCATGAGCCGGGACCAAGGGCGTATCGCATGATATGTCAGAGGAAACCGCAAGCTCTCCACGTGCTCGCGCCTGCCCCTCGCACGACGTAAAACGCGTCACGAAAATCTTATGCCCATCTTCCGTTTCCGCCTTGCTCCAGTGTTGCGTGTGCGCGAGCGACATCGTGAAGCGCAACGGCTCGCCCTTGCGGAGGTGGAAAACGAACAGCGGCGGTTGCTTGACGACATTTACCGGTTAGAGCAACAGCTGACCGCCATCATGCAAGATATGGCTCGCACCCCTGGTGAATTCCTTGCTGCGGCTGACCTTCAGCTCTACGGGGAATTTACCCAACAGCTCGTACGTTCCCTCCAACTAAAACGGACATTGTTAGCGGCGGTAGAGGAGAGACGTGACGAGCGCCGCCTTGCGCTCTTGGAAGCGGATAAAGACGTTAAGAGTCTCGAACAACTCAAGCATCGTCTGGAAGCGCGCGCCTTGCGCGAAGAGGCTGCTACTGCCCAACGCCAGACTGACGAAGTCGGCCAGCGGAGGCATATGGAACGACAGCGAGTTTGACCCTCACTTGAGGAAAAACTTGTCACTCTCCGGCAAATTTTACCCAGGGCGCATACAGGCGCGCTAAGCAAGCAGGAACGTAAAAACGAGTTTCCTCTCTTGCCGAAAAAGAAAAACGCGCATCTTTCCGCAGTCTTCAACGTCTTGACAGGCAGTCAGAAAGTTGACAAAAGCTACAGGCGGAATACTCCGGCGCCAGCTTTGCTCCTTCTCGTCCGCCGTGGTTACTGTTGCTGCTTCAATCCTATCCGCCCCGCAGAATGAAAATACATCTCCGTCTAGCAGCAAGGCGGCAGATACGCCGGCGAATTTTCTTTCCTTGCTGCTCGCGCTCCTGCCCTTAGGAGTGGCGCAGCCGCAACTGCCACAGGCAAGCAATACTTCAACAGCTCTGTTTTCTTCTCCCTCGCTGCAATCCGCTAGCGCTGATCAATCCGCGCCGCCCGATTTTTCTGGGGACAACAGCAGAGAAGATTCGGCGTCAGCGCCTGCGAGTGAGGACTCGGGCGCGCAAACCCTGTTGTTGTCGCTTTTAGCATCCTTATGGTGGGGCAATGAACAGTCGGCTTCAGGCGCCATACTAGCAGGTCCAACAAATCACTCTTCCACCACTGTAGCTTCCCAAGGCGTGCAGGGAGCCTTGCTCTTGGCGCCTTCTTCCACGATCCCCGGATATGGAGGGGGTGGGACGATGCCTGTCTCATCTGCCCTAGAAGGAGAAACACAAACAGCGACTCCTTCCCTTAATGAGACGGAGAGCGGCGTTGCCGCCGGTAGAGACGCCGATCAACAAGGAGAGGGACACGAGCCTGGAGTAGAGGGCGCATCGCTGCAGATGTATCCTGGAAAGCCAATTCTTGGGATGATCGAGCGTGAAGCCGCCGTACGGCAATACTCTGCTCTCGATGAGAGAGCAGGGCGTACGCTTGCCCAGCTCCTGATGCAGAAGGGCGAAGGGGCCATTGCGAATGGACAGCCTGACGAGTTTGTCCACCCTGCTGAAGCAGAGCCTACCGTTGTTCTGCCTGTTCAAAAAGGAGAGGAAGAGGACGCGCTTGTGCCGGAGGATTTCGCAGGACGGCGCGTGACGCTTTTCCAGATTGCGCCACAAGCCGGAGCGCCACCGGAGCGCGGAACCCCGTCGTTCCCAACGCCTGACATGGTTTTCCCTTGGCAAAATCAACCTGGGGAGCAGACGGGAAGGGCTCATGCCGTACAGGTTGACCAATTGATGCAAACGCTCTGGCCACGAGAAAAAAGACGTGAGACAAGTCTGCATACACAGCAGACATTTCCTGGAGCAGAACGGCTTGTGGCGAGTATGGCAGGAAATAGTCAAACGTCGCAGGCGCAACCACAACCAGGTCAACCTGCAGACCTGAGGCATAGCGAACACTGGCAGGTTGTTCTCAACCAGGCAGCGGAGAGGATTGTGGCGCAGATGCGGCAAGACAGCCGTGAGGCGCGTTTGCAGCTTGATCCCCCAGAGCTTGGGAAACTCGATATTCAATTGGTCGTAGAGGGTGAGAGGATTCATGCGCATATTGTGGCGGAATCTGCCGATGTGGGCGCGCTTATTCAGACGCATTTACCTGAGCTCAAACACGCCTTGCAGAGCCGCCACCTTGCCCTTGAGAGTGTGCGCGTGGATGTACAGGGCGGTGGAGGAGATCTGACTTCTTCCTCTCAGCGTTTCCGCCAAGAATCGCACTCGAGTGGACAAGGACGAGCTGTCCGGCAAGCGCTGCAGACAAAGGAAACAGAGAGTGAATCTTCCTCGATCATCGCTCCGGTTTCTCATCAGGGAAGGGTAAGCGTGTGGGCATAGTCCACCTTACCGCAGTTTTTTACATGGAATCACAGGAGCAGCTATGGATAGTTCAGCATTGGGGTCCCTTTCTCAAGCGCAAACAACCACCGAAGATCTCACAACAAAAGCAAGGCCTGCGAAGAAGGAGCTTGATCAAGCCGATTTCTTGCGCTTGCTGACGACGCAATTGCAGTTTCAAGATCCCTTAAAGCCTATTGATAACCAGGAGTTTACCGCCCAGCTGACGAGCTTTAACAGCCTCGACCAGCTCGTCGCTATCAATAAAAACATGCAATCGTTGCAGAACGAGCAACTCGCCTTAACGCAACTCCAGGCCGCCTCGCTGATTGGAAAGGAGGTCAGCTTACAAGGTAATCATATTCAGCTGGGGGCTGACGGCAAAGCCTCTATTCCGCTGCAATTAGCCGGGGATGCTGGCCGGGTCTCTGTGCACGTGATTGACGGCGAAGGCAATACCATACGAACCATGGAGGCCGGGGCGCTAAAGGCTGGAGAGCAACAAGTACTCTGGGATGGCAGGGATGACAAGGGAAAAGCGGCGCCGCAGGGTCAGTATACGATTGAGGTGGACGCCTTTGACGCTCAGGGAAAAAAAGTTGACGTTCTAACCCTGGTAAAAGGGCTTGTTAGCAGCGTTGATCTGACTGGCAGCGAGGTGTCAGTCTCAATTAACGGCGTGCGGGCGCCGCTGCGCGACCTCTTGAGCGTCCATGCCCCGTCGAACTCATAGGAGTGAGGGCGCGGCGCCATGGCCTTTACCTACGTAGTCCCGCTCCCGACCGTCTTAGGAAGAAGCGAAAGAGAGAACGAATTTCGTCCATCAGTCTCAACCCGGAATCAGCAAGGGAGGTGACGTTTTCTTATGTCGATTACGAGTGCGATGTACACTGGAGTGACTGGTTTATTGAGTTACAGCAGCTCCATGTCGGTGGTCAGTAACAACTTGGCGAATGTCAATACCGTCGGCTTTAAGACGTCTCGCGTCCAGTTCGCGGATCTGTTGAGTGCGAAAGAAGGCGGTGACCTTATTGGCCGGGGCGTGCGTCTGGCCTCTGTTTCCCCTCTGTTTTCCCAGGGGGTCTACCAGGCGACCGGCTCTGTGTCCGATCTCACCGTACAGGGAAAAGGGCTCTTCATTGTCAAGAACACCGACGGCCAGTCGTTCTATACACGAGCAGGACAATTTTCCCTCAATCAGAACGGAAAACTAGTAACCCCTGAAGGACATACCGTCCAAGGATTTCCTGTGAATCAGGCTAAACAAACCATTGGTGGCCTGGAAGACATAGTTTTGGGTGGAGGGCTCTCACTGCTGCCCGAAGCAACCACGAAGATCACCCTGGCGGTGAATCTTGACTCTCGCGTCACCACACCGACTGCCGCCTGGCCTGGGGGCGCCGGGACCGAAGACACCGTGGCGAACTGGTACGCAGCCAAGAACTACGCCGCCACCGTGCGAGTCTACGATTCGTTAGGGCAAGAGCATCAACTGAGTTTTCTGTTCCGTAAAAGCGCTACGAACCCTCTGCAGTGGGAATATCGCGTCTTAGCGCCAGTGGAGGATGTGCAAGCCCCGCCCGCCAATCCTGGGAACCTGATTGCCGTCAGTGAAGGAGTCGTTGCTTTTAATACGGACGGCACGTTGGATGCCGCGGGAAGTACAATTAATGACATCTCCATACAGAACTTGGTGAACGGCGCCGCGGATCTCTTGGTGTCGGCGGCAAATCTAAGCTTTAAAGGCTCCACACAAGTAGCAACGGCCTCCACGCTCTCATCATTTCAAGCCGACGGCTCGGCGCCAGGCACGCTGACTGGTTTTGCTATTGACCCTCAAGGTATCATTACCGGGCAATACTCGAATGGCGGCTTGTTGCCTCTCTATCAAATCGCCCTTGCTGATTTTCCCGGAGTTGAGCGGTTGACGCCTGCCGGAGGGACGCTCTTTGCGCGTTCTCCCGAATCAGGCGACGCCATTATCGGGACGCCGGGAGGCGGCGGTTTTGGGTCTGTGCTCTCCGGCGGCTTAGAACAATCGACCGTTGATGTCGCGCAAGAATTCGTCTCAATGATTGGCGCGCAACGGGGGTTTCAGGCGAATTCTCGTGTCATTACCGTGGCCGATCAAATGTATGACGAGGTGGTGAACCTGAAGCGATAATTTTTTAGAAGAGTCGTCACTAGGGCGCTAGCGATTAAGGACTAGGGGACAAAATTGCCTGGCATAAGGGCGCGGGGTCGTTGTGAGCCGTTCGCCAGAGCTGCTGAAACTTTTTTCGGCCTTGTGTCGTCAAAGCATTGACTGAAGAAAGGTGGGAAGAAGCACTATGCAGAGACGACGTTTTCTTCGACACGTATGCGCGCTTGCCGCAGCATGGCTAGGTTTGCCAGCGTGCACGCGAAGCGAAAAGGCTAATGCAACCCCTGCGGAACAAGGGAACCCACCCATCGCCCAATTACATAAACCGCTCTCCGAATGGCGTTCGCTGCTGACGCCGCAGGCGTATGCCGTGCTCTTTGAAGAAGACACCGAGCGGCCAGGGTCAAGTCCGTTGACTCGTGAAAAGCGAAAAGGGACGTATGTGTGTGCGGCGTGCTATTTACCGCTCTTTGACTCCGACGCCAGGTTCGAGAGTGGAACTGGCTGGCCGAGTTTCTACCAGCCGGTCAGCGGCCACATCGGTACGAAAAAAGATTACAAGCTGATGCTGCCGCGTACGGAATATCACTGCATCCGCTGTGGTGGACACCAAGGGCATGTGTTCAATGACGGTCCGCCGCCGACCGGACAACGGTGGTGCAACAACGGCGTTGCCCTTAACTTTGTCCCTGCAGGTGAGCCACTGCCGGCGTTGCGGACGTAAGACATTGGTTTTCTGTCTCACGCTCCAGCAATTTTTATGCGGGGAACACAACTTTCCCGGTTTCTCGCATATTGTAGCCGCCAAGCGCTGTCGCTCGCATTTTCATTTCGTTGGAAGTCAATATATCCAGTAACGCTTGAATCGGTTTGGTGAAGTAGTGCTCTTTGAGCACGATAAGGTCGAACCGTTCCTCGACGATCTCATGAAACTGCAAGCCCAAAAGCCGGGCGATCGACTCCGCCGCAATCCCTACATCCGCCTGACGACGCAGGATCGCCAATCCCACTTCCCAGTGGGTCCAGACCTCGGTGTCATAGCCTTTGAGTTGAGCGGGCTTAAGCTTCGCCTCGTGCAGAGACTGATCGATCAGCCAGCGAATGCCAGAGCCGCGCTGGCGATTGACGAAGCGCAGTTTGTGACCGCGAAGCGCGGCCACTGACGCGACAACCGGTTCGTTGGGGCGTTGGAGCAGTCCCACTCGACGGCGCCACAACGTGACCGCGACTGCGGCGTCTAACAGTAAGTACTGGTTTAGAAATGGCGTGTTGTATTCACCCGTAGCAGGGTCGCGGAGGTGCGCCAGAGCGACATGCGCCTTACCTTGCTTAAGCGCTTCTAACCCGCCAAAACTACCCAGGTTCGTGACATACATGAGATATTCGGGATAACGACGGCGCGCCAGTTCAAACAGCGAGGCGAGTAACTGGTCGTTACTCCCTGCCACCAGCACGCCGCGGTCGAGCCCAAACCGTTCGGTTACCGCCAGGTTGCGGGTGGACTCCAGCGCCTTGGAGCGGGCACTGCGCTGTACCCACTCTTCCACCAGGCTTTTGGGAAACAGCCACTTGCCGGTGACGCGCGTGCACGGCAGTCCACCGTTCCGGATGAGCCGATACACCTGCTTCTCATTGACTTGCAGATACTCCGCCACCTCCCGTGTGTTGAGCAGTGTTTCCGGCATATTTTTTCTGAGAAAAGAATAACTCTAAATATCTTAGAATAACTTAAATAGGAAGAAAATAGACTTGCTCGTTGACTCTTCCGGTTCTGCATGGTAACCACGGCGGGCGACGGGAGGCATTATGAGGAGGGGCCACTTTCTTACTCTGCTGGTAGGCGTTGTGCTCGCCTGTGCTGGCGCCGCGGCTGCTCAGGAAGAATTAATCTTTGCCACGACGACGAGCGTGCAGGACACGGGACTGCTCGATGTCATCGTGCCGATCTTTGAGAAACAAAGTGGTTATCACGTCAAGGCGGTGGCTGTAGGCACGGGGCAAGCGCTAGCCTTAGCGGGGAGAGGTGAGGCGGATGTCGTGCTCGCGCACGCGCCCGAGGCGGAGAAAAAATATGTCGCTGATGGCGGGCTGATAAACCGCCGTCTGATGATGCATAACTGGTTTCTGTTGGCCGGCCCGGCGGCTGATCCCGCGCACGTGAAAGGAACAGTCAAAGCTGTTGATGCATTCAAAAAAATCGCCGAGGCAAAGGCGGTCTTTGTCTCACGGGGGGACGATTCCGGCACGCATAAACTCGAAAAGAAGCTATGGGAACAGGCGGGGATCAAACCGGCTGGCGACTGGTATTTAGAGGCTGGGCAGGGCATGGGCAAGACCCTTAGCATTGCCGGCGAGAAGCAAGGGTATGTGCTCTCCGACCGGGCGACGTTTCTGGCGTTTCAGAAAACTACGGGCTTGAGCGTGTTGCTTGAAGGCGACCCTGCGTTTCTCAACGTCTATCATGTCATGGAAGTGAACCCGGAAAAGTTTCCCAAGGTGAACGCCAAAGGCGGGAAGGCGTTCGCCGATTTTTTGTTGTCTCCTACCGTGCAAGACTTGTTGAAGACGTTCGGCAAAGAGAAATTTGGCGAGCCGTTATTCACTCCAGACGCGGGAAAGACGGAAGACGCCGTCATCCGAGAGGTGAGCAAATGAAAGCCGAGTTACTGCCTTCCTTTCATTCGTTTATGCTTCAGGCCCCACTTTATACCTCCGTGCTCATTGTCATGCGGGAATGGCGCGAGCCGGTGTTGACCATGCGGGTGCAGGACCTTACTCCTTTTCAGCATGCATACCGCGCCCGGGTGGGATTCTGCACCTGGCGGAATGCGCAGGGAACCTGGGTGACCGCCATTCCCTTTTGTCTGGACGCGCCAGGGCGTTTTCGTATCCAGGGTAGGCCGTGTTTGAATCCGCGCCGCGCCGCTGACTACGCCATGATGCAACGATTCGCCATGGAGGAGTCCGTCCGGTTTCTGTTTCTCAGTGCGGATCTAGAAGAGGCGGAAGACGGGCAGATTGTGTGGCCTCCCGCGCAGCGCATGCAGGTGCGCCAGTTAATTGAACAAATCGACGCATCGTTTGTCGGTGACAAATCCACCAGCGCATTTGACCCCGATTTCGAGCAAGCACGGCAAGAGTTTGAACAATTATTTACCACGGTGGAGCTGGCGATAGAGGAGGAACGATGGCACGGATAGTGGCGGTGGTGTTGACCTTAATGATGGCGGGGGCAGTACAGGCACAGGAGGGGTCACTTATAGATATTTTGCAATCGAAGGGAGTGTTGAGCAAGAAAGAAGCGCAGCGACTAAAGAAAAGCAGAACGACGATGCCGAAAGCCGAACATGATGCACTGATTCAATTGCTCCAAGCAAAAGGCATCTTGAGTGAGAAGGACTTAGCGCAACTCAAAGCACCCTCAACCTCTGCGGTGCTCGCCGCTCCCGTGGCGCCAGAGGTGAGCGAGCGCTTATCGCGCCTGGAGTCACAACAACACGCCTTGCAGCAGCAAGCTCAAGCGCAGGCTGAGAAGCAGAATCAAGCGATGGCAGAGCTGAGGAGGACCGCCGTGGCCGATGTCAAGAAGAACATTGACTGGCTCAACCGCTTTACCTTCTTTGGCGATATCCGTGTGCGACATGAGGGATTCTATCAGGAAGATGTTCACGCGCGCAATCGTCAACGATTGCGCTTACGAGTGGGCGCACGTATTGCGGTGAATGACGAGATTGAAGGCGGCCTGCGATTGGTCAGCGGTGATCCCAATGAGATCGCCGCCAATAACCAGACGCTGACTGATGTCTTCACTCGCAAGCCGATCAACATTGACAATGCGTATATCACTCTTAGGCCGGGCAGGAGCATTGGCCTTGAGAAGTCATTCTTTTCGGTTACCGGCGGTAAGTTTAGCGTCAACTTCTTCCGCCCGCGCGCTATTATGAGCTCGGAGTTAGTGTTTGATGAAGATCTGACGCCGGAAGGGGCGGCGGAAGAAGTTACGGTCTTTGAAGGAAAAGATTGGCTCAGAAGCATAAAACTGGCGGCAGGGCAGTGGGCGATTAAGGAGTTCGCGGCGGAGCGGGACTCCTACATGATCGGTGAGCAACTGCAGGCCACCGTTGCCCCGACGCCGAAGACGCAACTGACGCTAGCGGCCGGGGATTACTATTTCTTTCGTTCCGATGCGGTGGCGCAGGAGCGTAACCGCAATAGTGCGTTGGTGTTGACCAATTCCGTCAAACTGAGAAATGGCCAAGTGGTGCGTGGCGGAGATCTGATTACGCCGAGCACGACTAATCCCATTCAACGTTTTGCTGGCGGGTTTAATATCGTGAATGCCGGCGCACAATTGGCGTTGGACACCGGCTATGCCAAGTGGCCGTTCACGCTCATGGTGGATTATGCGCACAACACTGAAGCGGCCTTCGGCATGGATGACGCCTATATCATTGGAGCGGGCATTGGCCAGACGCGTGATCCTGGCGACGTGGCCCTCTCGGCGGCCTGGACGCGTGTGGAGACCGACTCCGTCATTTCCATGTTCACGCTCAGCGACTTCGGTCGGCGCGGCGGAACGAACGTGCAAGGTCCCATCGTCAAATTCGATTACATGCTGCTCCCGCGCCTCACTTTGACGGCCAAGGGATACTTTGTGAACTTCATCGACCGTCCGCATAATCAACCGAATTCTGCCGTAAATCGCATGCAACTTGATGCACTGTTCGCGTTCTAGGGAGGGAATAAACACAATGTGATTTCTATGCATAAGGCTTGTGTCTTTTAATGTTCCATTGTAATGACTTATAGAGAATATTGAAAGATGCAAACCCTATGGAGCCGCGTTCCAACTTTTGGCTAGAGAAAGATGGAAAAGTTGTCTTGAGTGAGTGGCGGATCGCGCTCTTGGAAGCAGTGGAGCGCACTGGGTCCATCAATGCGGCTGCCGCCGAGCGCGGGGTGCATTTTCGCGTGGCCTGGCGGAAACTGAAGGAAATGGAAGAAGGTCTTGGCGTGAAGCTTACGCAAAGAGCAGTGGGAGGGAAGCATGGCGGTGGAACTTGTCTGACGCCGGAAGGACGCGAGTATGTACGGCATTTTCATAAGTTTACCGCAGGCTTGAAAGGATTAGTACACAGGAAATTTAAGAAAGCCTTTCAACAGACATAAATTTTTTACTGATCGTTATGCTGGTTTGGCATAACGATAGCGGGCTTTGCACTCTCATGAACGAGAAAGGGCAGCTCTTGTTACCAGCGCACAAGAAAAATGACCTGCTGCGTCAGTACGGAGGCGTGGTAAAAACACAGCTCCTCTCGGTTCGAGATGATGAGGTTCGCGGCCGCACGGATTGGCTTGCCGCGGAAGAGCCTTTGGAGATTCGCGTGCAAGGGCCGGACCAGGACGCGTGCAACGTTGCCGTCACGATGCGCACTCCAGGACATGACGACGAGTTAGCTCTGGGATTTTTGTTGACCGAAGGCCTGATTCAGGCTCGTGCGGAGATTCGCGATATCGAAGCGAATACGCGACGACTGGATGGGCAGCCGTGTAATACCGTGACAGTAACCCTCACACATCCGTTTGATCCCGCGCCATTGCGGCGCAATTTTTATGCGACGTCGAGTTGCGGCGTTTGTGGGAAAGCCTCGCTCGAACAAGTCGCGGTCCGTTGCGCTCCGGTTGCTTCTGGCCTGGTCATCGCGCGTTCGCTGCTCGTAGAGTTGCCGCATGTCCTGCGGCAAAGGCAGCAGCTCTTTGCGCAAACTGGCGGTTTGCATGCGACGGGCCTTTTTGACGCCGCTGGCCGTTTGCTGGTGTTGCGGGAAGATGTGGGGCGTCACAACGCGGTCGATAAAATCGTGGGACATCAAGTGTTGGCAGGCGCGCCCTCACTGGCGAACCAGGTGCTGATGGTCTCAGGTCGGCTGAGTTTTGAAATTGTGCAAAAAGCCGCCATGGCGCGCGCGCCTCTGGTGTGCGCCGTGTCAGCCCCGTCCAGCCTTGCCGTGCAAACTGCGCAGCGCTTGGGCCTGACGCTGGTCGGTTTTCTGCGCAACTCCTCTTTTAACGTGTATACACATCCGGAACGAATTGCTTGCGATAGGTAAGAAAGGCTCTGATATGAAACGTTCTTATGTTCGTCTCACCGAACCGCTCGTCCGTAATAACGGTAAGCTCCGTCCTGTCTCGTGGGATGAGGCGCTGACGCGCGCTGCCACAGGATTTCAACGCGCCATAGAGAAGCATGGACCGAGAACGTTTGGACTCTTTAGCTGTTCGAAAGCTTCGAACGAGACGAATTTCATGGCCCAAAAGTTCGCCAGGCTGGTGATTGGCAGCAATAACATTGATAGTTGCAATCGCACTTGACACGCGCCGAGCGTCGCCGGTCTGGCGACAGTCTTTGGCGCAGGGGGCGGCACCAGCTCGTATAAAGAGGTGGAAGAGACCGACCTGATTATCTTGTGGGGATCGAACGCGCGAGAGGCGCATCCGATCTTTTTTCACCACGTGCTGAAAGCCATCCACCGGGGCGCGCGGCTCTATGTCGTTGATCCACGGCGCACGAGTTCAGCGCAATGGGCGGATGGATGGCTTGGGCTTGATGTCGGCACAGACATCGTGTTGGCCAATGCGATGGGGCGAGAAATCATCGCCGCAGGATTGGCCAACCAAGAGTTCATCGTACGCGCTACGACGGGGTTTGCAGAGTACCGTTCGACGGCGGAGAAGTACACGCTCGACTATGCGGAGCGTGAAACCGGCGTGCCTGCCGCGTTGATCCGCGAGCTGGCGCATGCGTATGCTCGTGCGGACCGGGCGATGATCTGCTGGACGTTAGGCATTACCGAACATCACAATGCCGTGGACAACGTGCTGGCGCTCATCAATCTGGCGTTATTGACTGGCCATGTAGGTCGCTATGGCTCTGGACTCAATCCCTTACGCGGCCAAAACAATGTGCAGGGTGGCGGTGATATGGGTGCTCTCCCGGACCGCCTTCCTGGATTCCAGCATGTCGAAGATGGTGTGGTGCGCGCCAAATTTGAAGCAGCATGGGGCAAGAAGATTCCTCCCAAACGCGGCTGGCATCTGAGCGCCATGTTCGAGGCGATGGAACGGAAGGAGCTGACCACCTTATATGTAATTGGTGAAAACCCTGCGCAGTCAGAGGCTGATGTGTCGCACGCGCTGCACCTCCTCAAAGGACTTGAGCATCTGGTCGTGCAGGACATTTTCCTGACCGCCACGGCGGAATTGGCAGACGTCGTCCTCCCTGCAGCTGCTAGCTGGTGCGAAGCCGAAGGAACAGTCACGAATAGTGAACGCCGCGTGCAGCGGGTGCGGAAAGCGTTGAACCCGCCGGGACAAGCCCGTGATGATATTGCCATCATTTGCGCTCTTGCCGATCGGCTCGGGTATGCATGGGGTCAACCAACAGCAGAAGCCGTATGGAATGAAGTGCGTCGTCTCAGTCCCAATCATGCCGGCATGAGCTATGCGCGGCTGGAGGAACATGGCGGCCTGCAGTGGCCATGTTATGACGAAACGCATCCGGGATCGCCCTTTCTCCACGGTCGTTTATGGGAAGAGCCGGTCAAAGGCCCAAGAGCGCCGTTTCATGCTGTTGAACATGATCCGCCGGTTGATCGAGTGGATGAGGATTTCCCAATTCGTCTGACGACAGGGCGTCGGCTCGATTCGTACAATACCGGCGTCCAAAGCGGCGGCTATCGCTCACCGCTACGGCGCGGTGAGACGCTGGATCTCTCGCCCGAGGATGGACTGCGGTATGGAGTCAGCGATGGAGAACGAGTGCGTATCTCTTCGCGTCGAGGCTCGATTGTGGCCCCAGTGCGCTATGATGCCTCCCTTCGTCCCGGTTTGGCGTTCATGACGTTGCATTTCCCTGATGAAGTAGACACGAATCAGTTGACCATTGAAGCAATCGATCCGAAGTCGGGAACGGCGGAATTCAAAGCAACGGCGATTCGCATTGAGAAGCTGGAACGTGTCGGTGTGGGACTGACTTCGTCCAGCGAGAGTGTGTTGCGCACGGGTCAGCCTGATTAAGGAACCAGAGAGAAGTCATGAGAGACCAACATGGACCTGCGGTTACGTGAGATTCCAGCCAAACCAGAAGAGCAAGCAGCAGTCGATGCGGTATTGGGTCCTCCAGAGTCTGGCTGGACAGGCGGAAGACGCGACATCGCGAAAGACGGGCGCAAGGCGCGGGGTGGTCATGCGCTCCGCGCACAACGCCATTTGCTGCTGCCCACGCTCCACGCGGTGCAGGATCGTATGGGATGGATTAGCCCTGAAGCGCTCAATTATATTTGCCAGCGGCTCGATATTCCTCCCGCCGAAGCATATGGCGTGGCGAGTTTCTACGCGCTGTTCTCTTTGACGCCGCAGCCGCCAGTCGCGGTGCATGTCTGTGATGATATCGCGTGTCTGGCGAACGGCGCAGCGCAGGTCTGCGTGGAACTGGAGCAGAGACTTGGTCCCGCGGGCTCCGCCAACAAGAACGGTCAAGCCGCTTGGCATCGCAGTCCCTGCTTAGGACTCTGTGACCGTGCGCCGGCGGCGCTTGTCCTTACGGCTGGCTCTACGGCGGAAGGACGGGCGCTTGCGCCGACGAGGGCGGCAGAGATTGTCAATGCTGTACAAGACAAGTTTCACCCCGAGGCTCGACAAATAGCAATTCCTCAAGGTGGTGATCCGCGCCTGCATTTACTCCGGCGGGTTGGCGTTGCTGATCCGACGAATCTGGACTCTTATCGCTCCCATGGTGGATACGCGGCATTACGTCGCGCTATCGAGCTTGGCCCTGAAGGAGTAATCCGCGAGGTCAACGACTCCAAGCTTTTAGGGCGTGGCGGAGCAGCTTTCCCGATGGGGAGAAAATGGGAAGCCGTCGCTCGCGCCGCCGCGCGTCCCCATTATCTCGTCTGTAATGCGGACGAATCGGAGCCTGGCACGTTTAAAGACCGGGTGGTAATGGAGGGAGATCCGTTCGCGCTGCTGGAAGCGATGACGATCGCCGGATTCGCAACAAATTGTGAGCACGGCTACATCTACATCCGCGGTGAATATCCCTTGGCGGCTAGACGCTTGCAAAACGCTATTGCCCAAGCCCGTGCTCGTGGTCTGCTGGGTGAAAATGTGATGGGGCGCGGGTTTCGTTTCGATATCGAACTTCGCCGTGGGGCAGGCGCGTATATTTGTGGAGAAGAAACCGCGCTGCTCAATTCCATTGAAGGGTATCGAGGCGAGCCGCGCAACAAACCGCCGTTCCCGGTGCAGCATGGACTGTTTGGGAAACCGACGGTGATTAACAACGTCGAGACGTTGGTGAATGTTCTCGATATCGTATTGCAGGGCGGCCCTGCTTTTGCTGCTACTGGTACGTCAGGCTCTACCGGCACAAAACTCTTTTGTGTCTCCGGCTGTGTCACGCATCCAGGCGTGTACGAGGTCGAGTTTGGCATAACTCTGCGCCAATTATTGGCGCTGGCGGGCGGTGTGCGGAACCAACGGTCCCTACAGACCGTGCTGCTTGGCGGCGCGGCTGGGGTGTTTATGACGCCCGATCAACTCGATACGCCGCTGACGTTTGAAGGGGTGCGCGCGATCGGCGCAACGCTCGGTTCCGGCGTGGTCATGGTGTTTGACGATGCCATCGATATCAAAGCAATACTGCGTCGTATCGCCGCTTTTTTCCGTGACGAGTCCTGCGGTCAATGCGTTCCCTGTCGAGTGGGGACCGTGCGGCAAGAGGAATGGCTGCAACGTATGCACTCTCAACATCTGCTCGGATCTCTCCAAAATGAATTGACACTCCGCGCGGAGATTAGCCAGGTCATGCGCGATGCCTCGATTTGTGGTCTGGGACAGACTGCCGCCAGCGCGATCGAATCTGCCCTCACAAAGTTGAAAATTTTCTGATCATGAGAAGCCTATGGCTGCCGTATTCTCCACCACTCTCAACCGTATTGTCGAGTTAACTATTGATGGACAGCCTGTCCGTGTTCCGGAAGGTGCGACGCTGCTGGACGCCTGTCGTTCGCGGAATATTTCGACACCGATGCTGTGTTACCTGGAAAATCTGACCCCGGTCAACGTGTGTCGGGTGTGCGTGGTGGAAGTGGAAGGCTCGCGCACCCTTGTTCCTGCTTGCTCGCGGAAAGTCGAACAAGGCATGGTCGTGCGAACGGATTCGGAACGCGTGCGGCTCAGCCGCCGTCTCGTTTTGGAGTTTCTTGCGTCTTCAGCCGATCTTTCCGTCGCGCCGGTGGTGAAGGCCTATCTGCAACAGTATGGCGCCCATCCTGAACGTTTTGGTCCGCCTGCCGCTGGCGGGGAGCGCGATCATCGTCACACCGGCCAGCATCCTGCGCCGGATGGCGTTACTGCCGCCACTGTCGCCCAGCCGGTGAAGATGGATAATAATCTCTACATTCGCGATTATTCCCGCTGTATCCTCTGCTACAAATGTGTGGAAGCCTGCGGGACAGATGCGCAGAACACCTTCGCCATTGCGGTGGCGGGGCGGGGCTTTGACGCGCGTATTTCTACTGAGTTTGCCGTTCCTCTGCCTGATTCTGCCTGTGTGTATTGCGGCAACTGTATCGGCGTGTGCCCCACCGGCGCCCTGATGTTTCGCAGTGAGTACGAGATGCGGCAAGCCGGAACCTGGGATGAGGGTAAGCAGACGCAGACTGACACCATTTGTCCCTATTGTGGAGTCGGTTGTACGCTCACGCTCCATGTGCAGGATAATCGTATTGTCAAAGCAACGTCGCCGCTTGATCACGACGTGAGCCATGGGCACCTCTGCATTAAAGGACGCTTCGGCTGGCAATTTGTGCAAAATCGAGAGGGCTCGACAAAACAATCTTAACATTAGCGACTGAATATTGAGAGGAGGTATTCATATGGGTCAAGTATCACAAGCTCTACCGGAAGCGGTCCGCGATTTTATTACGCCGAGCAGTAAAAAGATGCTGATCGGCGGGAAGTGGGTAGACGCCGCCTCGGGAAAAACGTTCGCGACTGTAAATCCCGCGACGGCAGAAACCCTGGCTCTCGTGGCGGAAGGTGATGCGGAAGACATCAACCGCGCGGTCGAGGCTGCTCGCAAAGCATTTGATGAAGGGCCCTGGCCACAGATGAAGCCCTCCGAGCGCACCAAAGTGTTGTTACGGATTGCTGATCTGATTGATCAACACAGCGAGGAGTTAGCGCAGTTGGAGACCTTGGATAATGGCAAGACTATCTTTGAATCGCGGCATGTAGATATTCCCGGTGCAGCAGAGACTTTTCGCTACTATGCCGGGTGGCCGACCAAGATTTACGGGGAGACGAACCCGTCGGATCCGGCCTTCTTCAACTACACGCTGCGGGAGCCGGTGGGCGTATGTGGACAAATTATTCCGTGGAATTTCCCGTTGCTGATGGCGGCGTGGAAGCTCGCGCCGGCCTTGGCGTGCGGGAATACCGTCATCCTCAAACCCGCCGAACAGACGCCGCTCACTGCACTGCGGCTCGGGGAGTTATTGCTGGAGGCTGGCGTACCTGCAGGCGTGGTCAATATCGTGCCGGGCTTTGGCCCTACGGCGGGCGCTGCGCTGGCCAACCATCCGCAGGTTGATAAGATTGCGTTTACGGGCTCGACGGAAGTAGGAAAAGAAATTCTCAAGGCGTCCGCCGGGAACCTTAAACGCGTCTCCCTTGAACTCGGCGGCAAGTCTCCCAACATCGTGTTTCTTGATGCGGATCAGGATGCCGCGGCCGCAGGCGCGTTCATGGGCATCTTCTTTAACCAGGGACAAGTGTGCTGCGCCGGCTCGCGCTTGTTTGTCGAGCAGAAAATCTACGATCAATTCACCGATACGCTCGCATCGTCCGCAGCTTCACTGAAGCAAGGGCCTGGGCTGGATAAAGACTCCCGTCTTGGTCCGTTAGTATCGCAGGAACAATATGAGCGCGTGTTGGGCTACATCGATATCGGCAAGCAGGAAGGCGCGCAGGTCAAGGTTGGTGGGGAGGCGAATCGAGCGCTCGGGAGGGGCTATTTCGTCAAGCCTACCGTATTGACAAACGTCAACAATTCAATGCGGGTCGCGCAGGAAGAGATTTTTGGGCCGGTCGTGGCGGCCATTCCGTTCAAAGATGAGGCTGATGTGATCCGCCAGGCGAATAACACCATCTATGGTCTCGCCGCCGGAGTGTGGACACGCGATGTCTCCAAGGCGCATCGCCTCGCCCGTGCGTTGCGCGCAGGCACGGTATGGGTGAACTGCTACAATCAGCTTGATCCCATCTCACCGTTTGGCGGGTACAAGCAGAGCGGCTTTGGGCGCGAACTGGGCGTCCACGCGCTGGAACTGTATACGCAAGTCAAGAGTGTGTGGCTCAAACTGTGATAGCGTCGGAGCAGCCCCTGTCTTGAGATGACCTCCACAGCCATGCACCAGGGAGCTTCTCTGGTGCATGGAGGACGGCGAGGCGCGATGGCCCATTCCACGAGTTGTCGTAGGTTTTGTTCAGAAGGACCTCCACGCTTCCTCCCCGACCGCATAAGACAACAGCGCCTCACCAGCCTTATAATTGTATTGCGCCTCGGCAAGATTGGTCTCGGCTGTGGTTAGGGCGACCTCTCCTTGAGTCACTTCGACGACGGAGCTGAGGCCCAGGCGATAGCGTTCTTGGGCTAATTGCAAGGCTTCCTTGGTCTGGTTGACAACTTCCTCCAACGCCTTGGCCTGCTGCACCAACGTCTGGACATTCAGATAGGCGTTAGTAATCTCTAATTGGACTGCTTGGGCGAGATTCCGGGCGTTCGCTTGCGCTTCTTGGAGTTGCGCATTGGCCTCTTCCACCTGATGCTGAATGAGAAACCCGGTAAACAGTGGGACACTGACCACCACCCCTGCTCCCCACCAGCCGCCTTCCCGCACCTTGGGGCGGCCGGCAAGCTGTTCCGTATCCCCCGCGCTTCCTACCGCCTGAATCGTTGGGAAGTTCTGGCGGTAGGCGGCCTTGACGCGCTGCTCCGCGGCGCTGATGCGCTCGCGGATGGCCGTCATCTCGGGGCGGTTCTCCACGCCGATCTCGAGCAGACGATCAAGCGATCGGCGCTCTTCTCCGATGGACGGAGGTTCTTGCAGGGTATAGGCGGCGGGACCGGTCAACCCGATGGCGTTGTGCAGCGCCGCGAAGCTCGCCTGAAGATTATTCCGCGCCTGGATGAGGGAGACGCCGGCATTGGACAGCTCAACCTGCACCAGGTCGAGATCGAGTTTGGCTTTGAGTTGCTGACGAAACAGTGACTCGACTTGCTGTTTGATGAGCTCGCGTTCCTGCACGGTTTTTTCGGCAATGTCGACCAGACGCTGGCGTTTCAGCGCTTCATAGTAGGCTTTCTGCACGTTCAAGGTGACCAGCGCTTTCTGGACAAGGACATCCTCGCCCAGTGCTTGCGCCGCCAACCGGGCGGCTTCAAGGCGATAGCGCGTTTGGCCAAAATCGGTGATGAGCTGGCTCGCGGTGAGTCCTGCCGTAAAATCACTCTGATTGGGTTGAATGAGCGAACCGGATGGACGCAGATAGGCGTTGGCGCGCAACGAGCCGAAGGTCTCAATGGAAGAGGCTCCGATCTGCGGATAGTACGGCGCGCGCGCTTGACCGACTCGCGCCTCGCCGGCGCGCAAGGCGTGCGTCGCCATGGCAATCACTGGGTGTTTCGCCAGCGCGAGCGTGATCGCCTCTTTCAGACTGAGCGTCGCGCCCGGATTGGTTGGCGTCCCTTGGCTTTGCGCCCATACGGGAGCAGCAAACAACAGCCAGCTAATGACTAGAGTGTCCCTGAATGTCCATCGCATGGGACGAGTCCTCTCGTGTCGTAAGAATTAGAAGATCGGCGTATTCTCTAAGTGGTTTTTCTTATTTCTCCACCCTGGAGACCGGACGGTGAGCACGGCGCACGCCGCATGCATCATCACTTTTTGCGAGACGCTCCCCAAAAGCAGGCGTTGCATTCTCGTTCGTCCGCGGGCGCCGACGATAATCAGATCAGCTGTTTCTTGTTGGGCCAGGGCAAGTAAGGCAGCCGCGGGCTCTCCATGGAGTACAAGCCCTTCGATGCGACTCCCCTGATGGCTGAGCGCTTGCTGTAGCCCTCGGACAAAGGATGCGGCGTCATCCCGCCCTCGGCGGTCAGCGTCTACGTCTTCAAAATCCAGAAATGAGGCGGCAGGAGTCACCGTCGCGATGATCGTCCGCTCGGCCAGGCCGATCAATCCACTGTCCCCAGCAAAGGCGGCGGCCGTCCGCGCTTCGATGGAACGGTCTACCCCGATGAGCATGGCGCGCAGTGTTTCCAAGGGGCGCTTTACGAGCAGCACGGCGCACGGTGGCTCACACGATACGAGACGCTCCCTAACAAGAGCGCTGGAATCGTGCTGAGCCCGCGGTTCCCAAGTATGATGAGATCGACCTGACGCGTCTGTGCTTCCGTTAGAATCACCTCCGCCGCTCTTCCCTCCCGGATCACGACTTCAAGCTGTTGCAGGCTGTCGCGGAGCTGCCGCTCCACGTGCGAGAGGAGTCGGCTCGCTTCCTGATGGAGCTGCCGGGTGAGCTGCGTGTGATAGGCCTGCAACAGGCCGCCCGAGAGGTGAGGATGTGTACGCGCCTCCACATCGATGACATGCAGTACAATAACTTGCCATGCGGGACGAAGCTGGGAGAGAAATTGCACGGCGTACCGGGCGGTCTCAGAGGCGTCGACCGCCACAAGAACCTTCATCATGTTTTTCACTGATAGTTAATTTCAAAGTTCGCAAAGACAGCGTGGATGTCTTGCTGTCTGCTTGGACCATGATGCAAATAGAGAAAATTCTGCGTATCGAGCGCAACCCGCAGCCACGAATTAGCGCGATACGCTGCGCCAAACACGATCCGATCACTATCCAGGGGATTGTGGGGGAAATGGATATTGGGATACCACCGAGTCCACATGCCGAAGAGAGTAAACGGCGTCTTGGGGATATCCCAATGGCCGAATAGCGAGTAGCCGCGTGCGATCGCTTTGGGGTTCAGAATGCTGGTGTACAGTTGCAACGTCGGAGTAGGGACGGTCTTGCCTGGCGCCGCCGGGTCTGGAATTTGATCAAGCGGCCCCGACCCGGAAAAGAAGTTCGCCACGTTGTTGTTATTCAGGGTGTCATCAAACTCGAACGCCAAACCACCATGTTCGCTGTTGTAATGCACCAAAGCCGCGAGTCGCCGGATAACCCGCTCTCGCGTATCCGGGGCGACATTGGTGTAGCCGTAACTCCCAAAACTTGTCAGACCGAAGCCAGCCAGCTCAGGAACCCTGGCGAAGGGGTAGAGAGTAACACGGCCTTGTGGGGAGCGTTTCTCATTAAACTCCGCCGCGTGGAACGAGGAACCATTGTACAGCCCGAACCAGTAGTTGCCGTACTTGGTTTGACCTAGCCTGATGGGTCCCAGGGCGGCGACCCCGAGATCGGTGGACGCATATGCGAAGAAGTTGAGCGGGACAAGATTCACAAAGCGGAAGCCGTACAAATCTTCTTCCCAGGGAATCAGTGGATTCTCGAGCTGTCCGACCCTGATGTGTTGCCCTTCATACAATATGTCATTGATTTGGAACCAGCCATATTTGAGCCGGAACGTGAGGTTTCCATTGATGTTACTCCCTACACTCGATCGGCTCGAGTTTTTGAAGGCGCTTACGGTCCCGACCTCGCGGAAGATATTGGGGGTCAGCCGAATAGTGTACCGCTCGCTCGGCGTCCACAAGAGATTAATATACGTCCGGGTGATGTCAAATGAGTTAAAATGGTCGTTCCCTGGACCAGGTGGGTTGAGCTGCGTAAGAAACTGAGGACCCCATCCTGTTTTAGGATAATAGCTCCAGTCACCATAGATCAGCGTTGACAATGTGAAATGTTTGAGCGCATCAGGCCACCCACTAACGGCAGTCGCCAGCGTGGGGGTTGCGGAAGCCGCGCTCGTCGCGTGAGATTCAACCGATGGCCGCTGTTCGAGTTGCTCGATACGCTGTTGTAAGCGCTCCATTTCCGCCCGGAGTGCGCGGATCTCTCTTTGCGTCGTGGCGTCGGTGGTTGTCGATTGCGCTAGGACAGCGCCAGCGGGAGGAAGATTGTGTTGCTCCTGCGCGCCCACGGGTCTCGACCCAAACGCGCCTATGATGCCAGCCAGCAGAGTGGCCTGCAGGGAAATGCTACGCATACCGTCTCCTTCTCCTTTCTGCGACTTGTGGATTATGATTCCCACGGTGGAGACGGATCGTTTGTTACGCACCAATAACAAAAACATGACAGCCGCATGACGCCAGGGATGAGGGCGGCCGCTTCCCTGGCCGTGGGTTTCTGTCGGCTGAGCCGCATGCGTGCCGTTAATATCGCTGGCTCGCCAGCTGCCCCTCGGGCAGATTGTAGGCGACGGCGGCGACGGGCATGCCGTCCTGTAAGTGCTGCTGACCTACCACAACAATCTGTTCGCCGCCTTGTAAGCCTTGAGTGACTTCAATCCCCACGCCATCATCCAATCCCGTCTTGACAGGGACTCTCTTGGCACGGCCCGCCTCGACGATGAACACCGCCTGTCCGGCCTGTTCCGTCAGGAGAGCGGCGGGCGGAATAACTACAGCGTTAGGATGTTGCTGAAGCGTGATTTCGACCTCAGCAAACGACCCTGGTTGCAGCAGGCGGTCTGGGTTTGGCAGGTCCGCTTCGGTCAACATCGTGCGGGTGGCGGCGTCAAGCACGCCGGTTGTGCGCGTGATCGTACCGGTGAACACACGTTCCGGATATTGCCGCAGTCTGACGTTCACCGGGCGTCCGGGTTTCGCCAGCGCGGCCTCTTCTTGCGGCACGTTGCAATACACTCGCACTTTGGCGACATCCATGATAGTGAAGAGTGGCGAAGCCTGAGTCTCGGAGTTCGTGGCAATCTGGATCATCGCGCCAGGATCGACAAACCGCGCGGTAATGACGCCAGAAAAGGGAGCGCGCACTTTGGTGTAGTCCACTAACGCGGCGCGCTGTTCGAGCACATGCTGTGCGCCGCGCGCCGCGGCTTCGGCAACATCGACGTCCTGTTTGGCGATGACATTGGGGTTCCGCCGCCAGACATGCGAAAGACGCTCGAAGGTGAGTTTTTTAATATTGTAGTCAGTTTTCGCCTGTTCATACTGTTGTTGCACTTCCGGCGCATCGATCGTAGCCAGGACGGTCCTGGCTTTCACTGCATCCCCTTTATCAAAGCCGATCCATTTCAAATAGCCGGGCACTTTGGCGTAGAGCGTGGTTTGATACCAGGGGGCGATGGTGCCGGGCAACCGCGTCGTGCGCGTCACGGTTTGCCGTCGCGGCGTGGTCACTTGCACCGTGACGCGAGAGAGTTCCTGGTGGGCGGACGTTTCCGTGCTGGTAGAGGGTGAGAGGGCGGGCTCATCGTGAACGGCGATTGAGGGCGTCGGCGTCGGCTCCTGACTCGTCCGTCCGGGGGGAACATAGTACACACCGCCCGCCACAAGGAGCAGTGCGCTCAAAATCACACTCGTCGCGCGTAGCGATTTCGTCACTCTCATCCGCGTCTCCTTCGATCTCATAAGATTGCTTAAACAGAGGCGGCGACCTGCGAGCGTAGTGTCCGTTTCCGCAGCAAAGTATGCAGAATCGGCACGAACAGAAGCGTCATAAATGTGGAGACCGCCAAGCCGCCAATGACGGCGCGGGCTAAGGGGATATTGCTCTCGCTGCCTTCGCCAAACCCGAGCGCCATGGGGGTAAGTCCCAAAATCGTCGCCAGCGCCGTCATCAGCACGGGGCGAATCCGCAGCCGGCCGGCCTGTACGACCGCTTCCTCCAGCGGCAGGCCGTCGCGGACCAGCCCATTGGCGAAATCCACGAGGAGCACGCTGTTGGAGACGACGATGCCGATCATCATGAGCGCGCCGATCTGTGACTCGACGTTGACTGAAGTGTGCGTCAACAACAGCATCCAGATGACGCCAATAAATCCCAGCGGCACAGCGCACAGAATAATCACTGGATCCAGGAACGAGCGAAAGAGGCCGACCATGACAAGATAGACTAACAGCGTGGCGACCGGCAGCGTCATGGCGAAACTCACCAGCGCCTGCCGCATACTATTGACCTCGCCAAGGAGGGAAATCTGTACTCCCTTGGGGAGCGACAAAGTGGCCAGGCGCTCTTCGATCGCGCGCGCGACACGCCCCAAATCATTGCCCTGGACGTTGGCGAGCACATCAATCGTCGGCTGCAAATTAAAATGCGTAATCTGTTCAGGCCCGGTTTTTCGCTCAATACTGACGAGATCTTTTAAGAGGATGGTGGGACTTCCAGCATGCCCGTCGATCGCGAAATGTCCACCGGACGGTAAGATCGGAGCGCCGGTGTACGGCGTATTGCTGAGCGCTAATGTAGACCCCCTGAGTTGGCCGTCTCCCGTCACAATACTTCCAGGTAATCCGACTTTTGCGCTGACTAACGGAGTATTCAGCATATCCTCCATCTTCATGAGCGCCTGTTGGGGATATTGGGCGACCACGAAGTAAGCGTTGCGACTGTGCGGATCGATCCAGTAGCTGGGCTCTAAACTGAGGTTCGACGTTAGCGCCGTCGTCACATCCGCCATGACTTGTTGCTGCGTTAAGCCAAAGTAGGCTGCTTTCGCCCGGTCAACGTTGACGTGCAGCTCAGGGGTGTGCATCCCCTGATTCACCCGTACATCGACGACGTTGTTAACGGAGGTTAGCAATTGTTGAATATGCCTGGCGGTTCGATACAGGGTCCCTATCTCTGTCCCACTGACCTTGATATCAATGGGTGCGGGCAGCCCGAAATTCAACACATCGCTGACCAGCCCGCCGGTTTGGAATCCGAATTTGACGCCGGGGAAACGTTGCTGTAAATCGGCGCGGATGCGATCAATGTACGTCCACGTGCTCTCCTTGTGATCGCGAGTGAGATTGACCATGATCACCGCCGCATGCGTTCCGGCATTTGGAGAATAGAGGGCGATCCAACCGCGTCGGATGCCCATGTCTGAGAGAATTTGATCGAGGTCTTCTGGCGGAATACATTGGGTAATGACATGCTCGATCCGGTCGATGAGCGCCTCGGTTTTCTCTAATCGCGTTCCTTCCGGCGCGGACACCGTTAAGATGAATTGCCCGGCGTCGACTTTGGGAAAAAACTCGGTCTGTAGCTGCGGGGCCATTGACAGTGAAGCGATGCACACAAACAGAATCGCCAGCGTCACGAACACGGGATGTCGCAGCCCCCAACGCAACGCCAAGACATACCGTTCAACCAACCGTTCAAACAGGTTGATGCGATTCCACATCGCATAGATCCATCCCCAGCCGGTTGGCCGCTGAGGAGGCGTAGTCTCGGCATGCGGCGTCTCAGACTCGAACGTCGCAATCGCGACGGGCGCGACCGTCAATGAGGCGACGTAGGAAGCGCCCATGGCGTACACCACGGCTAGCGCCAAGGGAACGAACAAAAACTTGATGATGCCAGTAAAAAACGCAATGGGCAGATACACAATGAGAATGCTGATCGTAATCACCAGCATGGGTAGCGCGACTTCCGAGGCGCCGACGGCGACGGCTTCACGCAACGGCTTGCCCATTTCCAGGTGGCGATGGATATTTTCCAGGACGACAATAGAATTATCGACCAGAGTGCCGACCGAGAGAGCCAAGCCGCCCAACGTCATAATATTAATGGTCTGGCCGGTAAACGAGAGCAGGATCACGGCGCTCACAATGGATAAGGGAATGGCGAGCGCCACGATCACCATGGCGCGCACGCTGCCGAGAAACAGCAAGATCATCAGACACGCCAACCCGCCTCCTAAGAGCATCTCGTGCTGCAAGGTGTGGATTGCATTACGAATGTAGAGGGATTGATCAAAGATGAGCTTCACCTGCACGTCCTCGGGAACGCCGGTCAGGTGCTGCAGCGCTTCTTTGACGCCGTCGATGACCGCGATCGTGTTCGCGCCGGCTTGTTTCAGGATGGGAATGTACACAGCCCGGCGGCCATTGATCCGTACCGCGTTACTCTGCACCGAGGTGGAATCGGCGGCGGTGGCGACGTCGCGCAGGAACACCGGCGCTCCGTTGACAACTTTGACCGGAATATTATTCAGATCCTTGACCACTCCGATCATGCTATTGCTGAAGACGTTGTAGTCGAAGTCGCCGATATTCACGTCGCCGGCGGGAATCAATACGTTTTCGGCGTTCACAGCTTTGACAATGTCGCCAGCCGACACGCCGCGCGCCTGCATGCGCTGCTGATCGAGAAAGACAGTGATTTGCCGGATCGTGCCGCCAACAGGCGGGAGCGGAGCAGCGCCGGCCACCGTGCCCAGCTGCGGTCTGACCGTAAAATAGGCAATGTCGCGCACGTCTTTCTCATCGAGAGTGGGACTGCTGACGGTCAGTTGCGCGATGGGCAGACTCGACGCGCCGAACTTAATGATTGTGGGCGGAAACATGCCCTTAGGCAAATATCGCAAGGACGAGTAGGTCAGACTCGTGATTTCGGCTACGCCGGCGTTCACGTCGTACTCAGGGTGAAAGTAAACTTTGATGAGGCTGATGCCCGGGAGAGAGCGCGATTCGATATGGTCGACATATGAGGCTTGCAGGTAGAGCTGCTCCAGCCGAAGGGTAATTGCCCCTTCGATTTCAGACGGTCCCATGCCCTTGTAGAATGTGGCGACCGCCACCACCGGAACGTTGATCTCCGGGAAGATGTCCACCACCATTTTTTGGTAGGACACCACGCCAAGGATAATGATGATCAGACTAATGGCGACGATAGCATACGGGTTTTTCAGTGCGCTACGCGTCATGTCGCGCCTCTTCCTTCATCATGCCGACTCCCAGTTTCCTTGAAGAAGTTAACTTCTTTCGTTTGCTCTTGATGGCAGTCCGCCACCTCTGCTACCGCCGCTGCGGAGAGCGAAGCTCACTTCAGGGTGGTGGACTGATGGGCCGCCATCTGTGGGGCATGCTCTGTGTCCGAAGAGGCCAACAGTGGAGCGGAATCCCATTGCGACTCTGCAACGACGGTGTCCTGTCCATCTTTGACCTCGACTTCCAGTTTGCGCCACTGCATCTGATCCTCTGAGGTCACGATGTAGCGGCCGGGGCTCAGCGTGAAGTGAAGGGGACTTTCCCCATCGTGCGCCCCCGCGTGCGCGACTAACTGCCCGTCCACGCTATAGACATTCACGGGACGATGGGTCACCCGCGGCACGTCTTCCTGCCACGCGACAAACCGTTCACTGTAGACATCCAGCTCTCCCTGCGGCGGGGGCGCCGTCGGTTCAATGACCGCCATCTGATCGCTCCACCGCACCTGTGTCGGCTCTGCACATCCCACGATAGATATAGTCAAGACGCCAATCCCCCACAGCGCGGTGACTATCGTGGCATATCCAGCCTTCATCATAGAAACCTCCTCAAAACGAACCGACAACCGGGTTAAACGCCGTCAGCCCTTTTATTCATTGGCTGAAGGAAACAACAGGCGGCGCGCGAACTCCTCTCCTTTTGTCGCCCCTTCGGTCACGACAGCCTGTAGGGCCTCTTCCGATTCTTGAAGACAGAGGGCGTAGGCGCCCAACACGATGGAACACTGCGGAGAGGACGCGTCGGAAGGCGACCTGCCGCTCATTTCGCGTAGAGAGACACGCGGCGGCAGCGTAAACAGCGACAGTCGGGCGCCCTCTTGCTCGTATGAGACAAGTGCAATCGGAGCGCCGCCTAGAGACTTGATCCGTCCCCCTAACAGACGGGCTTCGGCGAGGTGGGGCACGCGGACAGGAAACGACAGTTGGGTCTGGAACCATGCCGCAACAACGTCCGGATCCTCTGACGAAATCCCTAGCTCATCGGCCTCCGGACTCACAGACTGATGCTGCGCGACGAGGGTGGAAGCAAGCAGATCTTCCGGCTGCGGTGAGCGCCTTTGCCTGACCAATCCTGCACCAGCGATAAAAGCGAGCAAAAGCAACGCGGCAATGAGTCCGCCTTTCAAGAACGGCGTCCACGAGAACAAGGGCCAACGGAGGGACTGGGGGCGTTCTTTGAGAACCACCCGCAGGGCGTGAGGAAGCGGATAGACCTCCACAGCGCTCGCTACCGTGTCTTTCAGCGCAGAGAATATGGTGAGCGTCTGTTGACATGTGGGGCACCCGTCAAGGTGACGTCGTAGCAGGAGTTCTTCCTCAGGGGAGACTTCGCCATCGATGTAGGCGCTGAGTTCCTCAGTCGTTTTCGTGCAACGCGCCATGGTGAACTCTCGTTTCTTCATCGGTTGCAGTGTGTTGGGTGCGGAACTTTATCAATAACGCGCGACGCGCTCGGGCGATCCGTGAGCGGACCGTTCCCACAGGGCACTCAAGAATGTTGGCGATCTCCTGATACGTAAACCCTTCAACATCGCAGAGCATAAGCGCCGTGCGCAGCTCCTCGGGCAACGTCGCCAAGGCGCGATGCACTTCTTCATGTGAGAGGCGGCGTAAGACTTCCTCTTCAGGGCTGGCGGCGCAGAGAGCAGACACCGTCTGGTCGATATCCCGCGTCCTGTCGAAGACGACGAGTTCGGGTAGAGACCGTTTACGCCGATGAGCATCGATAAACAGGTTCCGGAGAATCTGGTACAGCCACGCGCGGCAGTGGGCCGGACTCTTGAGTTGGTGATACGCGTGTAATGCTCGTTCATACGTATCCTGCACTAAATCTTCCGCCTCATGCGGGTCTCCGGTGATCCGTCGGGCGGTATTGTACAGTGGAGCCATGTAACTGGCGGCCAACGCGCAGAATTCCTGATATCGCATGGGCCACGAGGGTCGCTCTTTACTAGAGAGACGAAAGACACGAGGCAAAAGTTCCCTTTTCTTTTTTGACGGAGATAGAGGACCGGCTGTTGGAGATTCCGAAAAGACACGTGGTGCTGACATAGGCATAAGTCCTTCGTTTGCGAAGAAAACTGACGTTGATTGTGAAGCGTGCGCTGCTCAGCGCGACCATCAGGCACAAGGGGGTTCTGACAGTGGCGCTCTGGAGGAGCGGCGTCGCGGAGGACGCGCCTTGACGCAGTGTGACCCGTCTTTGGTCTAGGGGGCAAACCTGCGACTGCCTGTCACGTCGATGTTACCGTGCAGACGCTATACGGCAGAGACGCAGCTCAGACCCTGCGCCGGGACGCGCTACAAAGAGGCGTAATTGAGGGGTGGGTCGTCGTCAGCGGAAGGACGAATGAATAAAAACCGACGGGGAAAAAACAGCGCAATGAAGAGGATAGTCCAACTTAAGAGAGACCAAAAAAGGAAAAGACGGTATAATCCTGGAGAGAAAGATGGATTGAGGACTACGGGGAAGAAGAATCCAAAAATTTGCTGTGCGCACTGCTCACTGAGGTCCTGCGCGTGCCGCGAGGCTTCCTCGAGAGGGGAGCCGCCGATCCCAGCATAGGCTTGGGTGACGGATGGAGCATGATCAACAACCGGAAAACAATTCACGAGCATCAAGACGACCACCACTTTGAGCACAATGGTCCCAACCCCGCTCCAAATGCAGCGAGGACACACAAGCTGAGATAGCGCCAACCTTGGCATCCTGGATCTTCCTATATATGTATATGTGATCAGCGCCGGGCCATTCCCTCATGCGAGCAGGCAACCGCAGCTGACCTCCATAGCGCCTGGGAACGATTAATATCTTATGGCATTCCATATACACTCTCAAGACACACGGCGTGCGCTTAAATAGAGAAACAATATTCATCGAACGTGACGGAGTCTGCTCTAAGCGCGAGCGGAACCCGGCTGATAACAAGGTCGCTGCGTGTGACGTTCGTTCACCTGACTATTGCCGTATCACACTTCAAGGAGAGAGATATGACATTACTGAATGACCAGGTAGCGCTGGTAACCGGCGGCGCGCGAGGGATTGGGCGAGGCATTGCACTCGCTCTGGCTCGGGCCGGGGCCGATGTGGCGATTGCCGATCTTGAACAAATGACGAGCACAGCCCAGCAGTACAGCAACACTAACATCGGCGGCTTTACCGAGGCGCAGAAAACCGCCGCCGAAATCACCGCGCTCGGTCGCCGGTCGCTGGCGATTCAGGCGGATGTCACAAAGAAAAGCGATAATGTGCGCATGGTCGAAGAAACGCTCAGTCAGTTAGGCGCGCTCAACGTTCTTGTCTGCAACGCCGGTGTCGTAAGCGTTGCTCCTGTAGAATCAATGACCGAGGAGACCTGGGATTTAACTTTTGCCGTCAACGTCAAAGGGGTCTTTCTCTCCTGCCAGGCTGCTATTCCGGCGCTGAAAACTCAAGGTAAAGGGTGCATTATCAATATCGCCTCGATTGCGGGTAAAAATGGCGCAGCGGGGCTGGCCCATTACTGCGCGTCCAAATTCGCAGTCGTGGGGTTTACCAATTCGCTGGCCAAGGAATTGGCTGCCGCCAACATTCGCGTGAACGCTATTTGCCCCGGCATCTTGCGCACCCAGATGTGGGAGTATTTAGCTGAGACCTTAAAACGACCCAATGAATCCAAAGAGGACGCCTGGCAGCGGTACATCAGAGGCATGATCCCGCTAGGCCGTCCGCAGACGCCAGATGATATTGGTCAATTAGCCGTCTATCTTGCGACCGCAGAGAACGTCACTGGCCAGGCGATCAATGTCGATGGTGGGATCGAGATGCATTGATGGATATTAATAACGATGAGCCCCGCCCGGCGCTTCAGCTCCGGGCTCAATGAACAAAGGCGGCTGAAGCCGCCTGGGAGCCTGGTGAACCAGGCTTGGTGCAGTCAGCCCGGCGATTGATCGCCGGGCGAGGACTCCCAGATTGCCTCCTATCGTTCCTGCGGCGGGCTGGCCACGGTAATTCGGTAGCCCGTTTCTTTCTCGTAGCGGTCGATTTCTTTCACCACGGCATTCAGTGCGCCGCCGATGAGACTATCGTGATCCCTGCGGCACCACTCTCTAGACCTCACAGTCCAGTCAGCCGAGCCTTGAAAGCGCGGGAAGACTTCCCTGGCGATCAATTCATAGGAGGCGAGCGCCGCCCGCGGCTCGACCCAGTCATTAGCCATGATGAGGAAGCAGCCAAAGCCGCCAGACTGCTTTTGCAACCGCTCAATCTGAGCTGCTGCATCATCCGGCGTGCCGATGACCGCTGTGCCGGACTCTACGAAGGCTTGCGGCCATTTGCGGGGATCCGGCTCCTCGGGCGCTAGCGGCAGCGCGACGACATTGCGGAAGTAATCAATCCACTCGTGAATGCCGTATTCTACTTCTTCAAAAGCCTGCTTGCGTGTCGGGGCCACGTGCATCGGACCCACCAGGCGCCAGGTTGAGCGGTCAATCTGATGGCCAAATTTCTGCGCCTGGTCATTCCAAATCTTCCAGTGATCGCCTAACACGGCGAACCCGCCCATGCTGGTGGCGCCAAGCGAGAGCAGTCCGACGCCATAACGACCCGCCGTGCGCGGCCCAGCTGGCGACACCGTGGCGGCCACGGCGACCTCAAAATGAGGATAGGTGTACGGGCGCAGTTGCAGCCGAGCCTCACGTAAGGTGAACCAATCGGTCTGCAGCGAAACCGGCTCCTCAGAGGTGAGCAACGCCATGATCGCCCCCAGTGATTCCTCCATACGCTCACGCTGCGTGGCGGGATCGATGCCCATCATGTAAGCGTCGGACGGCAACGCGCCAGGACCTACGCCGAACATGGCTCGCCCGCGCGTGAGGTGGTCAAGCAGCACCATGCGATCGGCCAGCATGAGCGGGTGATGATAGGGGAGGGAGCACACTCCAGTGCCCAGGCGAATGTGACGCGTCCGTTGCGCAGCGGCGGCGATGAACACTTCCGGCGAGGCAATAATCTCCAGGCCGGCGGAGTGATGCTCGCCAATCCACGCCTCGTCGTATCCCAGCTCGTCCAGGCGCACCAGTAATTCCAGATCACGCTCTAAGGCCAGGGTCGGGTTCTGCCCGGCGGGATGAAAGGGCGCCATGAAAATGCCAAAGCGTAAGGGACGTTCCATTGAGTCCTCCGTAAGCTGCTAAGCTTCTAACAATTTTAATTTGTTCTTCGCGCTCTTACCGATTTTCGTGCGGCCATGTTTGTCGGCGAGGAACTCCAAGAGCCCTTCACCCAGGGCGCGTTCGTCACCCGCGCGTTCCGCAAAGCAAAATCCCAGATAGAACAAATCGTCAGGCTCCAGCGTTTTCTCTTTTTTCAAAGACTCCAGCAGCGGGAACGCGGACGAGCGGTACAATTCGGCAAAGGCGTCCAGCGTGGGATCTTGCCGGTGCGCGTTCGGTCCCAGTGTATGCGTATGAAGCTTAAACTGTGTAAGCGCGAAGCGAAAGCGGTCTTCCGGCGTGCACTGGGGAAAATCTCGCAGCAGCGCGAAGAACCGCACGGCTTCTCTGTACTTCTTCCCTTTGACCAGTTGCGCCGCGCGAGCGGCGAGTTGTTCATAGGTATAATCGGCGTCGGCGCTCTTCAGGACGTGAAGAAAGGCGTCGCGAATGCGATCTTCTTCTTCGATGGCGCTGCGCAAGCGCTCCCACAAGTTTTCCAGTTGCTCTTTCCGCCACTTGCCCTCATACGTAGGCAGGATTTCGGCAATGGCCCAGGCTTTGCGCGTGTCTGCACAGCTCAGCAACTCCTTGATAAGTGCTGGACGCGCCGCTGGAATCTTGCGTAAGGTGCGGGCCGCTGTGTCGCGGCGCGCCACATCAGGATCGCTGAGTTGTTGGAGCAAGGTTTTCACCACAGTGGGCGATTCAAACTCGCCGAGCTTGCGCAAGGCGAACTTTTGTACCGGAATATGCGCGCTCTCAACGAGGCGGGAAAGCTGGGACTGCACCTCGTCCGGCAGGGGGTGCGCGTCGAGCAACTCGAGCGTGAGCCGCACAACATCGGAATACTCCTTCTCTTCCAAAATCGGCAGCAGTTTATTGAGTTCGGATTTTTGCAGTTTTTGCTCGCGTAGGCAGTGCAGCAGAGCCACGATGGCGTGGAAGCGCACACTGGGATGATGTTCTGGGGTGACGAAGTCGAACAGCCATTTGCGCGCCTGTGGCCGCCCGAGTTGGCCGAACAAGCGAATAGCAGAGATCACCGCAGAGCGTTGCGTGTGCTCATCGAGCGACTCCGCGAACGAAACACACTCATTATAGAAGAGGTCTTGCTCCTGCTCGTTCAACTCGCGGAGGGTGGGCGTCAACAGATCACAGACAGTGCGGTTACACTCGACGTCATTGCGCGTCAGGATTTGAAAAATGCCCTTCCAGGCTGCTTGTCCGCCAACGGCGTTGAGAACACGTGCGCTGTTGATCTGCCGTACGCGGCTGCCGTCTGACGCACCATGCAGCACCGGGCGCACCGCCGCCGAACCAAATCCTACGAGCAAGCGAATCGCCCGCTCCTGGATCTCTTTGTCTGGATCGTCCAAGAGCGATGGCAGAACGGATAGCCCGGCTTTGGGGCGTGCGTCCTCGAAGTAACGCAAGGCATAGTCTTTGAGCACGGGATTGGGCTGCGCCAACAGGCTCCCGGCGATCTCGACGACGCGGTCGTCTTGCCGTTTCAACGCGCCGAGCACGAGCAACGCGGCGCAGCGGCGTTCAACTGTTCCCTCCTGGATAAGGGTGAGCAGCTCGTCAAGCACGGTGTCTTTCGCGGCCACCTTGGCTGTTCCTCCAAGCCTCTCGTTTCCTACTTTTCACTTTCCACTCAGCACCGGCACTCGGGACTTTCTTATGCTTTTGCACTTGGCCTGCTCGACACCGCCTCATGCCAGCGCGCCAGGTTCTTCTGTTCAGGCGCAATTTTAATCTTCGACACACGTCCAAAGTCGATGGCGCACAAAGCAGTGATGTCGGCGATGGTGTAGCGCTCGCCGGCGATGAATGGACGATCGGCCAGCACGCCGTCCAGCCACGCCAGGCAGCTCTCGGCATTTTTCTTTTGCACTTCCGCATATTCTGGAACCTGAAGAATCCGCCCTTTGAAAAACTCGTGTCGCTGTCGGAAAGCGTCAGCAATGGGGATGAGAAGACCAAGCTCCATGCGCCGCTGCCACATTTCGACGAGGGCTTTATCTTTGGCGTCGACTCCCATGAGTGGCGGCTGTGGGTGCAGCTCTTCAAAATAGCGGCAGATCGCTACGCTTTCGGCAATGCACGTGCCGTCGTCTAGCTCTAATACGGGTAAAGTGCCCAAGGGATTCTTTTGGCGAAATTGCGGGCCGCGATTGACGGCATTAACGATATCGACCTGCTCATAGGGAACCT
This sequence comes from Candidatus Methylomirabilota bacterium, assembly GCA_035575235.1. Classification (GTDB taxonomy): domain Bacteria; phylum Desulfobacterota; class Binatia; order Bin18; family Bin18; genus SYOC01. Next base: position 69,265 of record DATLYA010000316.1, on the reverse strand, counting down.
GGACGCCTTTTTCAGCAAGAAAAATGCGAACGCGGCGAGGGTTTGGCGCGGTGTTGCTGTCGTAGATCTTCATTGTTCCCTCCTGATGTGGAATGTCGTTAGTGTATGCGGGACGGGCAGTATGGGCTAGTCCCCGGGCTTCTGAACGAGTAAAACAGGGTGGGCGACGCAAAACGCTAAACGAGTACAGAAACGCCGCAAGGCAGGTAGAAAGGAGTTGTGTGATGCTGAAGATTTTAGGAGCGAATCTTTCTCCATTCGTGAGAAAGGTGCGAGTATACCTGGCCGAGAAAAACATTCCGTATGAACTGGAGCCGGTGAATCCGTTTACCGCCGGGCCAGAGTATCGCAAAATCAGCCCTCTGGGAAAGATTCCAGCCATGCAGGACGGCAATGTCACGCTGGCGGACTCCTCCGTTATCTGCGCCTACCTGGAAAAGAAACATCCTCAGCCCATACTCTTTCCGGCGGATCCGGTGGAATATGGGCGGGCGCTGTGGTTTGAGGAATACGGAGATGGGGGGATTTCTGCGCTCACCGGGGTTATTTTCCGTCAGCGTGTGGTGATGCCGCTGCTCTTCAAGCAACAAACGGATGAAGCAGCGGTACAGGCCTGCATCGAGAAAGATGTGCCGCCAGTCTTTGATTACCTGGAAAGCCAACTAAGTGAGAACGCCACAGCGCTCGTTGGCGGGAAATTCTCCATCGGCGATATCGGCGTTGCTACTCATTTTGTGAACCTGCGTCACGCCAGGTTGACGGTGGACGCCAGCCGCTGGCCCAAGCTGGCGAAGTACATTGCTAACGTTCACGCGCGTCCTTCATTCAAAGCGGTGATTGACGAAGAAGAAGCGATGTTTAAGCCGAAGTAATGGCCGCTAGGAATACAGCGGAGAAGAAAAATCCCCCCTGATCCCCCCGTTGCAAAAGGGGAAAGCGCAAAGCGCGGGGGGGATTTATACAGGAGGGCATATGAAAGAGTTCGAAACGATTCTGTATGAAACCCCAGCCGAGCATGTCGCGCGCATTGTGTTAAACCGACCGGAGACGCGCAACTCGCAAGATACGCGCATGCTCTACGAATTAAACGATGCGTTTGACACTGCCGCGCAAGATGACAATGTAAAGGTGATTATTCTGGCCGCCAATGGTCCGCATTTTTCCTCTGGACATGATTTACGCGAACAGAATCCCTACCAAAAGATGTCGGAGTTTCGTACGGTTGGCACCTGGTGTGGATTTACCTGCGAGGGCGCCGAGGCGCAAATGGCGCGCGAAAAGGAGATCTACATTGGTTTCAGTGAGCGCTGGCGCAATGTGCCCAAGCCGACGATTGCCGCGGTGCAGGGCAAGGTGGTGGCGGGCGGCCTCATGCTCATCTGGCCCTGTGATATTATCATCGCCAGCGACGATGCGCAGTTTTGCGATCCGGTGGTGAGTTTCGGCATTGGGGGAGTGGAATTCTTTCAACACCCCTGGGAGCTCGGCGTGCGAAAGGCAAAAGAGTTGCTCTTTACGTCGGACTGGATTTCAGCACAGGAGGCGCAACAGCTGGGCATGGTGAATCAGATCGTCCCGCGCGAGCAGTTGCAAGAATTTGCTCTAGAGATGGCGCGGAAGATCGCCAAGAAATCGTTATTTGCACTCAAATTAACGAAGGAAGCGGTAAACGTGGCGCAGGATGTTCAGGGCCGCGCGCAAGCCATGCAGACGTCCTTTGCCCTGCATCAGCTTGCGCACACCCATTGGTTGAAGCTGTACGGCATGTTGTTGGACCCCACAGGCCTGCCGCCAGAAACGCAGAGAGCGTTGGGCGTAAGATTGGAGAAAAAAGAGAGATAGCGTCTGTTCGGCTATAGGTCTCCTTTCCAGAGAGAGAGCAATAGAAAAACCGCAGCAAATAAAACAGAGCAGGTTCCGCCCATAACAGAGCAATTGGTATGGACGCAAAATTCCTCCGCGCCGATGAACTTGGCATCCGCCTGGAGATTGTGGCTGGTTTACCGATCTGGGAGCCGCACCCGCTCTATCGGCATCAAAAGGCCATAGACCGCATTCGCGCGACGATTCAGAAGGGCTCTTCCCTCCGGCAGCATTCAGAGTGTCAGTGTGTTCATATCTCTGATGTGTACGTCAACTTCCCCGATGGTTCGTTGAAACGGCCTGATATCGCTATCTTTTGTCAAGAGCCGGCGGAGGAGGATGAAGCGATCAAGATTGTCCCGGAGGCGGTGATCGAGATCGTGAGCAAGGGCTATGAGGCAAAGGATCTGGAAATCGGCCCGCATTTTTATTTGTCTCAGGGAGTGAAAGACGTTGTGGTTTTTGATCCCTATACGTTGCTCGTTCTCCATGTCCGTAAAGACGGGACCTCCCGCAAAATATCTCCCGTGGACGTTGTATTGGAGTGTGGTTGTCATTGTGTTGTGTAAAGAAAAAAGCTGCCTCTCAAAATATGAACGCCCGCGATCAACGACACATTATTGCCATTGGCGGCAGTGGATTTTTAACCGATGCGCAAACACGCGCACTGGATCGGTACGTCGTTAGCCAGGCGCGCGCGAAAGAACCGGCGGTGTGTTTCATCCCCACTGCCAACGGCGATTCGGACGCCTCGCTGCTGCGCTTCTACACTATCTTTTCGCAGTTGCCGTGCAGGCTGTCGCACTTGGTCTTCTTTCGCCGCACGCCGCAAGACTTGCGCTCATTGCTCTTGAGCCAAGACGTCATCTACGTCGGCGGCGGCAACACCCGCAGCATGCTGGCCGTATGGCGCGAGTGGGGGTTGCCGGAGATTTTACGAGAAGCGTGGGAGTCGGGTATCGTTCTCGCCGGTCGCAGCGCCGGGGCGATTTGTTGGTTTGCCCAGGGAGTGACGGATTCCGTGGCTGACGTACTCTTGCCGCTTGATTGTCTTGGTTTTCTGCCCGGCAGTTGTTGTCCCCACTACGACGGGGAAGTTGACCGCCGCCCCTCGTACCACCGCCTTATCTTTGAAAACGAAATTCTGCCTGGTGTTGCTATTGATGACGGCGTGGGCGTGCATTTTCGTGGGACGGGGCCGTATCGCATGGTGACGCCGCGCGAAAAAGCCGGAGCATATCAGGTGAGAGTCGTCAATGGAGAGGTGCAAGAAGAGCCTCTAGCCGTCGCAGTAGAGCGGTTGAGCTGCTAAGTACGAAACCGAGGCTGCGCCCTATGGCTTTGCAGCGGAAACACAAAATACTTGCTCTTGTCGGTGTCGCCCTCCTGCTTCTCTGGAGCGATGTGTCCCGGCGGGAACGGAGGAGAGCGGAGGAAGAACGTCGGCCAACGCTTGCCCCCCCAGAAGAAGATGAAGAGCAGGGTGTTTCACAATTTGAAGAAGAAAGAGAAGAAGGGCGCTCTAACGAGCAATCGCTCCCTCCGTCTGCCTCAAACATCCTAGGCGACGCTGATGCGGCGTACAAGAAGGGAAGGCAATATTTCCAAGGCGATGGGGTTCCGCAAGATGACGCCGAAGCCGTGCGCTGGTTCCGCAGAGCCGCCGATCGGGGATATGTCGAGGCGCAGAACTATCTCGGTGTGATGTACGGCAAGGGCCGTGGGGTTCAACAAGATTATGCTGAAGCCGTGCAGTGGTATCGAAGAGCGGCGGCGCAGAATTCTGCGGTGGCGCAGTTTAACCTCGGAGTCATGTATCAGAATGGGTGGGGAGTCGAGCAGGACTTTGCCGAAGCCGTGCAGTGGTATCGGAAGGCGGCGGCGCAGGGGCTGGCGATGGCGCAGAATGGGCTCGGTTATATGTATGAAAATGGTTTGGGCGTCGCTCAGGATTTAACAGAGGCCGTGAAATGGTATCGTCAGGCTGCAAACCAACAAGAACTGACAGCCCAATACAACTTGGGGGTGTTATATCAGAATGGCCGCGGGGTCGAGAAAAACCTGATAGAAGCTGCACGCTGGTATCGCAAAGCGGCTGAGCAGGGACATGCTGAAGCGCAAGATCTGCTCGGCGCATTGTACGAGGAAGGCGCAGGCGTTGCGCAAGACTATGGCGAGGCGGTCAAGTGGTATCGCCGGGCGGCCGAGCAAGGGTATGTCATGGCGCAGCATAATCTGGGAGTGATGTATCAAAATGGTTACGGCGTGAAGCAAGACTATGCTGAAGCGGCGCGGTGGTATCGCCGCGCCGCTGAGCAGGGGCATGCTGGAGCGCAGAATAATCTTGGCGCGCTCTACGAAACCGGCCAGGGTGTGGGGAAAGACCTTACAGAGGCCGTGCGGTGGTATCGCCAGGCGGCGGCGCAGGGGGATGAGGTCGCGCTACAGAATTTACGAAGAGTGGAACAGCGGGAATAAGAATTCCCGCTTGCACGTTCAACGCCCCCTGGTAAGATCGAATCCGATCGCGAAGGGAGGACCTGAACGATGACACCGGAAAATTTGCCTCGCATTCCCTACTCCGGCGTGGTTGATGCTGACGGCCATATCCTCGAAGCGCCGGATCTGTGGGAGAAATACCTTGAGCCGAAGCACCGCGATCGGGCGGTGCGGATTCGCAAAGACGAACGTGGGCTCGAATATCTTGAAGTGGACGGCAAACCCGCCAAGATGACACGGGGCGGTGCGCCGTCGTTTCTCGGCGTGATGGATCAACTTGGCGGTATCGAGTACAAACGCGAGCCTACCGGTTCAGGCTATGTCGATAATGCCTCGTTTGGTTCGATGGACGCGAGAGAACGCCTCAAGCGATTGGATATCGAGAATATTGAGTGCGCGTTGCTCTATCCTACGCTCGGGTTGTTGTGGGAGCCTGAATGTGAGGATCTCGAACTCTCGATGGCCTATGCGCGGGCGTACAACCGGTGGATCGTGGATCTCTGCTCCGAGTCAAACGGGCGGCTCATTCCCATCGCGCATATTCCTTTAGGAGCGCCAGAACTGGCGGAACAAGAATTGCGCCGCGCGGCGCGTGATGGAGTCAAGGGGTTTTTCACGCCGCCGTTCATTTGGAGCCGCAAGGCGCATGGTCATCCTGATCATGACCGCGTCTTTGCCGCTGCGCAGGAGCTGGGATTGCCGTTCGGCATTCATCCCTCCTTCGAGCCGCACTGGGCCGCGCCGACGCGCTTCGGGAAGATGACCGGGCGCGACACCGCGTTTTTTCAAAACGTTGTGCTCGGCAACGTGATTCGCGAAGGTTTCACCTCGCTCTTTCAGTATGGCGTGTTTGACAAATTTCCAGAATTGCGCGTGGTGATTCTGGAGATCGGCGCAGGGTGGATCGGCTACTGGCTGGAGCGCATGGACGCCGTGTACGAATCGCCGATCGGCAAGAGCGTGCCGCTCAAGCACAAACCCAGCGAATACTTCCGCCGGCAATGTTGGATCTCAGGCGATCCGGATGAGCGTGCTCTGGCCGGAGTGATTCCGTTTGTCGGAGAAGACCGTTTCTTCTGGGCGAGCGATTTTCCGCATAGCGATCATCCGCCGGAGTACATTCCCAACCTGCAACGGCTTGTCAGTTTGCTGCCGGAATCCGCCCGCCCCAAGATTCTGGGGAAGAATGTAAGAGAGTGTTATAACCTCAACTGACAAAACATGCCGGAAACGCGCATTCTCGCGCACCACGTTTCACGTACTACGTGATGCGTGATGCGTGGTGCGTGATCCTGGCTTGGACGGCCTCTTATGCGCATCGGTCTCTTAACCGACACTCACCTTCCCGGCGCCATCCGCGAGCTGTGGGATGAAGTGCGAGATGTATTTACTGGCGTAGACTTGATTCTTCACGGCGGCGATATCGTCTCACCGCGTGTGCTGGACTGGCTGGAGCAGATTGCTCCCGTGTTGGCGGCGCGCGGCAATAACGATTGCGGCTGGGATGATCCGCGTGTTCAAGACATTCACTGGTTGAATCTCGAAGGCTGGCGTCTCGTCATGCTTCATGACATGGAGCCGGAAGAGCGCCCAATTGAAGAATTAAAGCGGTATCATCTAAAGGGCCGGCACGCGGATATCTTCATTACCGGCCACACGCATTTTGAGCGCTTGGATTATCGCGATGGCGTCCTGCAAATGAACTCCGGCAGTCCGACGCATCCACATCTGTGGTCCACACGGTTAGGAACCGTGGGACTCCTCGACCTTGCGCCAGGGAAACTTGCAGCGCGGATCATTCGCTTGGGCGAATCGGTTGGGTTGGCGAATCCAGGGAAAGAGCTGTTTTTCACGTTATGAAGGTTGCTGCCGGTCATAGTTTCTACGAATTAGTGAGAGCCCGCGTACAAGCGCTTGCGCCTGACCTCAGGTGGGCGTTCGTTGACACAAGCGGCTCCTGGTCCGAAGCGCCAGATGAGTGTGATTTGCTGGTTCTGGCAGGTGATGCGTACACCGGCGCGCTAGTCAAACAAGTTGTGAACCTCCCGCAACTCCGCTGGGCGCATACGGAAGACGCGGGCACGGATGGTTTCTTTTACGACACGATGCGCGCCCGCGGCGTCACCGTGACGCACAGTCCTGGGGCCAATGCGGTTGAAGTTGCCGAATTCGCCTTGGCCCTGGTATTGTGGTCCGCGAAACGACTCGGCGAGTTGCACACACAACAGCGCGCTCACCAGTGGCGGCTGCTGAGGCTTGAAAGTCTCAGCGATAAGACCATACTCGTTGTCGGCCTTGGCGCGATCGGCGCGCGCGTTGCCGCTTTGGCGAAAGCGTTTGGCATGCGCGTGCTTGGCGTTCGCTCATCCACAGCCCGGATTGCCGACGTTGACGAGCAAGGAACACTTCGTGATCTTCCCCGCTTCTTGCCGGAGGCGGATTTCGTTATCTTAGCTGTTCCTGCTAACGCCGCGACCGCTAATCTGATTGGACGAAACGAACTGGCGTTGATGAAGCCGACGGCGACACTGATTAACGTGGCGCGCGGCTCCGTTGTCGATCTCGCCGCCTTGCGGGAGGCGCTAGCACAGAAGCAGATTCGGCAAGCCTGTCTGGACGTCTTGCCGCAAGAACCCTGGCCGGCTGAGGATGACCTCTGGGACACGCCGCGAGTGTTTATCACACCGCACAACGCCTGGTCGTCTCCCCTGTATGTCCCGCGTGTGGCTGAGTTATGGCTGGAGAATTTGCGGCGGTATGTGAAAGGGGAGGAGTTGTTGCATAAGGTGCGATAGGGCAAGGGGGTGTCGTGAGAGTCAGATGTCATTGCCAGCGTCGCGAAGCAATTTCAAGGAAAGACAAAGCTTGCTTCGTCGTCTGCGACTCCTCGCAATGACTTATCCGTCCTCATTCGAAAATGCTTTATGACAATTGCGTCAGGTCGAAGTGAAAGAGCCGCGCGGCGTTGTCACACGTCATCTTGCGAAATTCGTGCTCCGGAACCTCTTTGAACATATTCTCCAGAAATTGCTGGGAGCGCGGCCAGGTCGATTCGGAATGAGGAAAGTCGTTGCCCCAAATCAAATTGTCCACGCCAATGCGATGTCGCAATTCAACGCTGACGTCGTCCTCCTGAAAAACGGCAAACAGGTTGCGCCGCCAGTAGTCGCTTGGCAAGAAGCCCTCCTTGGATTGATAACCGCGATACACGGGCCGCTCTCTGTACGTGTAGTCCATTTGCCGTAACCAGTGTGGGGCCCACGACGCCTCGTGTTCGACGGAGCCGACGCGCAACTTCGGGTAGCGTTCAAACACGCCAGCAAAAATCATAGCGGTCATCGAGTAGCGCACCCAATAGTCTTGCGTCGGACGCAGACCAGCGGCGGTGAAGGTTTTGAAGTCCATAGAAATTTCACAACCTGGGACATTGGCGCGCTGCGTGGCGAGGTGCATCAGCAGCGGCGTTTGTAGGTCTTGCGCCGTCGCCCACAGTCGTTCGTACATGGGATGGCGATAAGGTTGTTCCGGCAGCGGCGTGACAGGGATGAACATCCCTGCAAGACCTAGCTTGGCGCACCGTTCGAGTTCAGCGCAGGCTTCGGGCACATTATCGACATTCAGCATGCCGATGCCTTTGAGTCGATTCGGATGGGGACGACTGAAATCGGCAATCCAGTCATTGTACGCCCGACAGATCGCCGATAGGAGTTCACTATCTTCGAGATGGTACCAGAAGAGTCCCTGGCTCGGCTGGACAATCGCTCCCCATACGCCGTCGATTTCCAACTCCTTGAGCATGGCGTCCGGCTGATACGCGCCTTCGCGCACGTCTTCCCACACGCCCACGAAGTCGATTTTTTCTGGATCGTCGAACCGCCGCCCTGCCTGGGTCACCGCGCCTAAAGTCACCACTTGTTGGTCTCCGATAAACCACGCATCGAATTCTACACCCTGATCATTCTTCTGCCGTTTGATGCGCGGCGCGCGTTCTCTCATCTTCGAGTCCATGCGGCTGGAATAAAGATCTGGTGGTTCGACGATATGGCTATCGCCAGAGATAATTTTGTAGTCCAGCATGACAAGCCCTCCTTTGGTCGTGCCTGGTGTGGAGCAGAGGCGATGAATCGTAGGGGCGAGGTCGCCTCGCCCCTACGAAAAGATCACGCAAACTTTGGAATGAGCGCGGCGTACTGATCAAGCATCGGCAGAATCTTCTCTGGACCGGCCGAGGGCAACCACAGCACCACGCGATCGACGCCGAGATCCTGGAATTGTTTGAGCGTGTCTTCCTTGCCCGGAGCGCCGAAGATCGAGATAGGGAAGTCTGACAGTTTCCGTCCCGCTTGCTCCGCACGAGTTTTGAGTTCTTTCTGGGCGTCAGGTAAGGTCTTGGGCGTAATGCCGACCGGAATCCACCCATCGCAATAACGCACCACGCGATCGATGCCTTTGGGAGTCAGGGTGCCCAACAGAATAGGCGGATTCGGCTTCTGCACCGGTTTGGGATAACTCCAGATTTTATCGAAGTTGACAAACTCTCCGTGATACTCGGCCTCTTCTTTGGCCCAGATCTCTTTCATCGCTTCGATGCGCTCACGCAACACTTTCCAGCGTTTCCTGAATGGCGTGCCGTGATGTTCCATTTCCTCAGCGTTCCAGCCGCCGCCAATGCCGAAGAGCAAACGGCCATTCGAGAGCGCATCCACCGAGGCGACTTCCTTCGCCATGAGAATTGGGTCGCGTTCGATGACTAAACAAATGCCGCTGCCGATCTTGATCTTCTTCGTGACGGCGGCGGCCGCCATCAACGCCACGAATAGATCATGCGTATGCCAGTATTCCTTGGGCAATTCGCCGCCCCCCGGCCAAGGGCTTTTGCGGCTGGCGGGGATGTGCGTGTGTTCCGGAAACCAGAGCGATTCAAACCCCCGCGCTTCGCATTCCCGCCCCAGGTCGTCCGGGCGCATGGCGTAATCCGTCGCGAACATTGTCACACCAAGTTTCATAACGCCTCCTTTGGAACGATATGCAGGATGAGGATCAAGGGCATCGTCTATCCTTTATTCTCCGGTAATGCAAACGGCGTCGATGAGCCGTCAAACACCGATGGCGGATTCCGTTGCTCTAAAATCGCCTCCATGCGCATGCGCACGACCGGCAACAATTCTGGATGCGGCAGGATATAGAACTGTTCGTTTTGAATCGCCGTAAAGACTTTCTCCGCCACGTCCGCCGGCGGCGTTCCCGAGGCAATGCCGGCGAACATCATGGCGGCGAAAGACATCTCCGTCTCAGAAAACTGGGGCATGTCGACTTGCAAATGCGCTGGACGGTTGCGCTCCGAAGTCGCGATGTTGGTGTTGACGAATCCGGGGCACAAGACAGAAACTTTTACTTTCGCCTTCTGCAGAGCTAATTCTAAGTGGAGCGATTCCGAGATAGTGACTACCGCAAACTTCGTTGCGTCGTACACCGACATGAACGGCGCGGAGATCAGTCCCGCCATGGATGCCGTGTTGACAATGTGTCCTTCGGTGTCTTGCTTGAGCATGAGCGGCACGAAGGTGCGAATGCCGTGAATGACGCCCCAGAGGTTCACGCCAAAGCCCCATTGCCAATTTTGCAAGGGTTGAGACCACGACGGACCAAACCCTCCGCCTACGCCTGCGTTGTTGCAGACGATATGCACGGCGCCAAACGTATCAAGCGTCTTCTTGGCGAGCGCTTCAATTGATTCAGCTTTCGCCACATCCGTGACAACTCCGAGGACGGTTGCGCCCTTTGCGCGCATCTCTTCTTCCGCTTGCCGTAAGGCGCTCTCTTCAATATCAGCCAGTACGATCCTCATGCCGGCAGCGGCAAAACGGTCCGCCATCGCCCGGCCAATGCCGCTAGCGCCTCCGGTAACGACCGCTACGCGATCGGTGAATTCTTTCATGGCTCCTCCTTCTGCTATTTCCAAGACGGCGTTGTTCGCCTAATCTATCTGTCTTCTGCGCTGCTGGCTATGGAACTCTGACCTGGACGAAGGAGCTGATATGATGGTGCATCTCTCCGCTCAGACGTGGGACGCGATCTGTCACCACGCTCAAGACACATTCCCCGATGAGTGTTGCGGCGTCATCCTCAGTCATGGCGGCCTCGAAGAAGTGCGTCGCATTACCAACATTCAGAACGCCATGCACACAAAAGATCCCCAAGGCTATCCGCGCGACGCGCGGATCGCATACTTTATGGACCCACAAGAGCTGCTAGCGGTGCTCAAAGAAGTTGATAGTGGGCGAGCTGAGCTGAAAGCGTTTTATCATTCCCATCCTAATCACGAGGCGTACTTTTCTGCCGAAGATAGAACGCGAGCAATGTTTGGTGATGAGCCCTCATATCCAGAGACGTCGTATCTGGTGATTTCCATTTATGAGCGAGAGGTCAAGGCGATCAAAGCCTATGTTTGGGATAAAGAACATAAAGACTTTTGCGAAACTCCTTTGAGCACGGAGGTGTGAACGCCCCGTTGCCAAATGCCTCGCAGTGAGATAGGAGCGGTTCCCGATGGTGTGAGAGGAGGGTCGTTATGGCGATATGGCATTGGCGGTTTTGGGGAGCGATAGTTGGGGGATTCGTGCTCTGGGCGTGTGCTCCGGCAAATGCGGCGGACCTCTTGCCGACTCCTGGGACGTGGTCTTTTGGACCACGCTTCGGTTATAGTGAAAGCCTTGACAATAAAGGGGTAGATATGGTCCACGGCCACGTGCATATCGGCTATACCCTCTTTAAGGGGCAACCGTGGGTCTTTCCAGCCGGGTCTTTTGAAATTGGCGTTGAGCCCTTTGGGTCGGGGATCGTCTCATTGAAAAAGAATACGGCAAGTGGTTCGACAGAATACGGGCTTGCCCTGCCAGTTCTCACCTATTACTTCAATTTGGGAACGAATGTATACCCCTATGTTATTGGAGGACTGGGGGTCATGTACAAAGATCTCCGCGGTTATAACCTCGGCGGGAAATTTACCTTCATGGAGACGGCTGGTCTCGGGCTGTCGTATTTTCTCAGTGATAGCGTAGCGTTAAGCGCGGAGTGGCGTTTTCGTCATATGTCAAACGCTAATATTTATAAGGAAAATGCCGGCTTGAATTCCAGTATTTTCCTGGCAGGATTTTCTTACTATCTTCCCAATCAGTGAGTTTGTATGCGCATGCTGCTTCCTCCTCTGCAAGAACGTCGCACCATAGATCGGTATCTCTCACTGTTTTTCCATGAGTATCGTGTGCTGGATTTTCGCCGCGCCGTGTCGCTCATGTGTAAATTCTATCGCCTGAGGCAACCGCGCATCGAATGGTATGAGTATCTCGATTGGGGAAAAACTGCTGGGAAAACGTACGAAAACGGATGCATTCATCTCGTACATCCCGAGAACTGGAAACGCGGACGGAAATACAATTCTGAACGGCAGTGGATTAATGTCGTCTATCATGAGATGGGACATTATATTTACTGGGCGGACGCTGAACGGAAAGCTGATACGTTTGCGTTCAAGATGGTGCGCGGGCTCGCTCTGAGACGTGAGAAGATCTCACGAGTCGTATCCGCAGCAAGGGCGTCAACCAGTATTCGGGTGGAGGAATCATGTCGAGTTACGACAAGAAACCGCCTGGCAACGAGAACCGTTGGTGGGTCGATCAGGGAAAGAACCGTGAACGCGCCAGACCGGAGGAACGGCAGGCGCCAGCCGGGGCGCAGTTCTTCCGGAGCGTTGAAGGCTACGACCAAGAACAAGCGCGTGAGAACCTGACTGACCTCAATGTGAGGTTGCTCACCCAGGCAAATCCTACTCCGGGAGAATGGGCCTATCTTTCGTTAGTGGAAGAACAGTCCCCTCAGAAAGAGATCGACCGCATTAAGCGAGCGCTGCCTTTGCCGCCGGCTGCGCGTGGTGTGCTGGTAGATTCGGGAAAATCCCTCCGGGCTATCGTTACTGGTACGCCGCTTAACGAGCGCATTCTGGAATTTAATTTCATAGACGAAGCGTCCTTCGACTGTTGGATCCGTGGTGAGTGGGTGCGAGAAGAAGTGTTTAAAGATAAACATCAGCTTCTGCACCAGGCTTCTCACTTACTCCAGCTTTACCTTGAAAAGAATCTCGTGGAGGAGGAACAATTCCTCCACGCGCCGCGTTCCAATGTGGTGGCTCCAGCCCGCACGGAATGGTGAATTCCGTGTTTAGTGATCGGCATACGCCTACACACCATTTCCCCGCTTGCGGTAGCCTTACTCTGGATGCTCTTCTTGAGCACAGCCGCTCGCTGATCTCGTGACGGGGTCCCATTGCGGCAGCTTCACGAGAATGAGGCTGCGCAAGTGAGGGAAAAGCGAAAGGAGGGATCGGACAATGCCCACCGTCAAAGCGAACAATTACGAAATGTACTACGAGGTCGATGATTTTACCGACCCGTGGAAACCGGCCGAGACCATCTGGATTCAACACGGTTTCGGCCGTAGTTCGCGCTTTTGGTATCACTGGGTTCCCCCGTTGGCTGGGAAGTATCGAGTGCTGCGCCGTGATATGCGCGGCCATGGCCAGTCCGCTGATCCAGGAGTGGATTACCAGTGGTCGGTCGATGATCTCCTCAATGATATGAAAGGCTTCCTCGATGCGCTCGGGCTTGACCAGGTGCATTACGTCGGTGAGTCAGTCGGGGGCATTCTCGGCATCGCGTTCGCGACACAGTGGCCGGAGCGGTTCAAAAGTTTGACCCTGTGCGCTACGCCCACGGCAATTCGTCCGCACATTCAACGCTTGTTTGCGGTCGGCCACGAAGACTGGTATACCGCTCTTGGGAAGCTCGGCCCGGCAGGCTGGGTCAAGGCGCTCATGGAACAAGGCGGCGGCCTGGGCGGCGCCAATCCGGCGAAAATTGACTGGATTCTGCAGGAATGGGGAAAAACGCGCACCCACGTGCTGCAAGGACTTTGCCGTCTCGTGCCCAGTGTCGATGTTGCGCCCTTGTTGCCGCACGTAAAAGTGCCAACCCTGGTGCTCGCTCCAGAACGCAGTCCACTGACCCCACTGACCGAACAAGTGATGATCCGCGATTCTATTCCTGGCGCGCGCATTGCGGTCATCAACGCCCATGGACACGAGATTTACCTCGATGGCGCGCAGGCGTGTATTGACGCGCTGCTGTCATTCATACAGTCTCTGCAGTAACCCAGTGTCGCAAGAAGAAGTAGAAGTGTATCGGCAACCTGGCGCTGACGGCTATAGGCAGACTATCCGTTCAGCGCCAGATAAGCGGCCGGCGCTTGCTCTCCTGCCGGACGTGTCTGTCGCGATTGCCGATCTCTGGTCGTAAAAGCACGGCGTCGCTGTGTTCGACAAAAAGGAGGAGAAGCGTATGTCACAGGCAGGACAACGTTTACGTCAGATGCTGCAGGGCGCGGACATGGTCGTCGCTCCATTTGTGTTTGACGCCTTCCAGGCCAAAATCGCGCAAGCAGCCGGGTTCGAGGCCGTGTACATGACGGGCTTCGGCACGGCGGCGGCGCGCGGGTTTCCTGATGTTGGTTTGCTGACGATGGCCGAGATGGTCGAAAACGTGCGCTACATCGCCAACGCTGTTGATATCCCTCTCATCTGCGATGCGGATACCGGCTACGGCAATCCGGTCAATGTCTATCGCACTGTGCGTGAGTATGAGGCCGCAGGCGCCGCCGCGCTGCATATAGAAGATCAAGTCTGGCCAAAGCGGTGTGGTTTCCTGGCTGGGAAACAAGTCATTCCGTTGGCGGAAATGGCGCCAAAGGTGCGCGCCGCCTGTGATGCGCGCAAGGATATGATCATTATTGCCCGCACGGATGCGCTGGCCGTGACAGGATGGGAAGACGTCAAAAATCGGGCATATGCCTATCGCGAGGCGGGCGCTGATCTGATTTTTGTTGACGGTATCCGTACGCTCGAGGACATGAAGCGATATGTGCAAGAACTGAGCGGGCTACCGCTGCTGTATAATGGGCAACTGCTGTCCGTACAGGACACCGCGAAGATGGGCTTCAAACTCATGATCAACTCCGCGACTTTGACGGTGTTCTACCTGCGGATGCGCGACGCTATGCGAGAACTCAAACGCACCGGCGCCATAACGCACAGCACAGAGCCCGGCGCCTTTGGTGAAATCACCACGCTGCTCGGCGTGCCTGAAGCGCTGGAGTTAGGGAAGAAATACGGCGGCGAGGGAGAAAAAACGTGAGGCGTGGTGGTGAAACGTGATACGTGAAGCGTAGTGCGTGAAGCATCAACATCCCATGTTGCGAATTACGCAACACGTCACACGCACCACGCCGTACGCACCACACCCCACGTTCCACATCTCTTGCAATGCCATGCGGCAACAGTGATAATGCTCAACCGCAAGGAAGGCGCTGGGGGGAAGGAGGAATACCAATGGCTGAAAAAAGCGTGACGGAAAAAATCCTTAATGTGCTCCGTCCCTATGCCGCGCATTGGGGCGGGACGCTAGGGCGTGGCGACTTAGTGATTCCGCAACGGGAAATCCCTCGTGTCATCCACGAGATCATCGACGCCGTCCGGGAAATTGCCGAAGGACGTCGCGAAGCGTCGGATATCGACGTGTTTCAGGTCTTGAAGGAGAGTCGCCATCTGCCGTCGATTCAAGATCAGGTCAGCAAAATGAAGGAACAATTTGTTATTTTGAAACGGCAGTAACTCTCATTTGCTTCAGACCATGGCTCTGTCGGCGCTGGTCGTGACTCCGGTTCCCTGGAGTTGACGAGCGTGTATTCTCGTCGTCTCCTATATGCATGAATCCTGCATTTACTGCTCGCCTGGTGAACAACCCCTTTGGTGATCCGGGCTTATATATTCATCTGCGTTGGGAAGGGCGAGCGTTGTTGTTCGATTTAGGACAAAATGACACCCTTCCCGCTGCGGAACTGCTCCGCGCGACCCATGTGTTTGTGTCGCACTGTCACATAGATCACTTCATTGGGTTCGATCGGCTGTTGCGGTTGTTCCTGGCGCGCGACAAAAAACTCGTGGTGTATGGTCCGCCGGGGATTCTCGACTGTGTGGACGGAAAGCTGCGCGGGTACACCTGGAATCTGGTAGATAACTACGGCTTTGTGATCGAGGCTGCCGAAATCGCGCCTGAACGCATTCGCCGTGTCCTGTTTCCCGCGGCCAGCGCCTTTCGTCCCGAGGCGCTCACTGAGGCGCCGTTGGTGGATGGCGTAGTGCTCGATGAACCTGCTTTTCTCGTGCGAGCGGCGCATTTGGATCACCGGATTTACTCCCTTGGTTTTGCCCTGGAAGAAAAAAGTCATCTGAACGTTGATAAGGACATGCTGACCCGGCTTGGCGTGCCCACTGGCCCGTGGCTTTCGCAACTGAAGCACGCCCTGCGACGGAACGAGCCGGACGATTATATTGTGACTGCACGTTGGCGGGAGAAAAACGGTGTGGAACACGCTCGTGATTTTCCCCTCCACGAAGTGCGCGGCCACTTGATAAAAGAAACGCGCGGACAAAAGATCGCGTACGTGGTCGATACGTTGTATAGCCCGGCCAACGCCGCGCGCATTGCGACATTGGCCCGCGACGCAGACCTCTTTTTCTGTGAGTCGCCATTTCTTACTGAGGACGAGGATCAGGCCACGAAGCGCTACCATTTGACCGCCCGTCAGGCCGGCCTGTTGGCGCGTGCGGCAGGAGTGAAAAAATTAGTGGTGTTTCATTTCTCTCCGCGGTACGCGGGGCAAGCTGAGCGGATCTATCGCGAGGCGCAAGAGGCGTTTCGCGGAGAAGGATCGGCTGAGGAGGTCGATTCGCTTCACCTTGTCCCTCTCTCCTGAGGGGAATGTGAGGGTGTTTCCTCACCGCATGATCTGCAGTTTATGCCCATAGCAATTACTGAACCTATCCGCCGCTTCATTCTGTCCCACGCCGTGGCGCGCTTAGCGACTGCCGACGCACATGGGCAACCTCATGTTATTCCGTTCTGCTACGCGTTCGATGGGGCTCGTTTCTATTTTATTGTTGATGAGAAACCTAAGAAGCAGACTGGCAAACCGCTGAAACGCATTCGCAATATTCTGGAAAATCCTCAAGTCGCGCTTGTCATTGATGATTACAGTGACGATTGGACGCAGTTGGCGTATGTGATGGTCAGAGGTTCCGCCCACATCGTCGAGGCTGAAACGGAACACGCCGCCGCGCTTGCGTTGCTGAGAGAGCGTTATCCGCAGTACCGCGTGATGAACCTCATTTTTCCTGGCAATGCTGTGGTGCGCATCACGCCGCAAAAAATCATTGCGTGGGGGAAGATTGAGGGATGAGAGCGGCAATCCTTGCGGCTGGCGAAGGACAGCGTTTACGAGCGCACGGTGTGACAACGCCAAAACCGCTGACGCTGCTGGCCGGACAACCGCTCATCGCCCGTCTCCTGCGCGGGCTTCAGCAAGCTGGAATCGAAGCAGCTGTTGTTATCGTCAACCAGAAATTTTCCGAGGTCATTCAATATTGCCGGGAGCATGAATGGGGAATGCCCGTCACGCTGTTGAGCAAAAGCACAGCGCATTCCTTGGAGAGTTTTCTGACGCTGCAGCCGTATCTTGACGCAGATTCGTTTCTGCTTTGTACGGTCGATGCGGTGTTTCCTTCCTCGACAATTCCGGCATTGGTAGCAACGGCGCGGCGGCATCCTGACGCCGATGGCGTGCTCGGCGTTACGTCATTCGTTGATGATGAAAAACCATTATGGGCGATGCTTGCCGAAGACTATCGCGTTGTTCAGCTTGGTCCATCGGCGCGCACCGGTGGACTGGTGACTGCTGGGGTGTATTGGTTCTCACCGAGCGTGTTCCGGGAGGCAGAGACAGCGCAGCACAGGAATTTTACCGCCTTGCGTCAGTTCTTCGGCTATCTCGTTGCGAGCGGTTATGTGCTCTATGGACATCATATTTCTAAAGTAATTGATGTAGACCGTCCCTCTGATATCGCTGTGGCGGAGGCGTTTCTTGCTGAAGAGGAGAAATGTCTAACCCCGCTCTAAGCGCACTGTGGAGTGCGCAAACATAGTTGGCGCTCCATACATCGTACACAGGCCATGGCTATTCTCTCCCGGCTTTTCTCATGACCAACCCTGTGGCCTGAAATACAATCCGGGGCAGAGCGAGGAGGCGGAAGCAATGGAGGTGGTTGGCGTGTACCGGGAAGCGATGTTCTCTCCCGGACGGACCGGTGACGATGCGCTCATCCTTGAAGCCGTCGCTGCTGAGGTTGGGCGGCGTGGCGTTCGTGTCCGGCTTTGGAGCACGGAGGAGCTGCAGAGCGACGCCAAGCCTCCAGGGCTAGTGTTTTCCATGGCGCAGGGAGGAGCGAATTTGCACAAGCTTCAACACTGGCAGGCTCACGGTTCACTGGTGATTAACAGTCCCACAGCGGTCTGGAATTGCCGCCGGGCGCGGACTGTTGAGCTGTGCCGCGCGGCGGGAGTATTGATGCCGGAAAGTTGGGCGGTGAATACTGCAGACGCTTCTCACGCACTCTCTTTCCTACCTTTCGTAGGGGCAACCTGCCAGAGGCGTCCTAGAGATGGGCAGGCACGGGAGCCTGGGCCTACAGATTTTTCAGGCGGCTTCTGGCTTAAACGCGCCGACGTGCACGCCACGCAGCCGGATGATGTCGTCTTTGTGCAAGAAGCAGCCGCATATCATGCCGCGCTCGCGGCATTTGCTCGTCGCGGCATTGTCCAAGCGCTGCTGCAAAGGCATTGCCCTGGGCCGGTCATCAAGTTTTATGGAGTTGGTCCTGGTTGCTTCTTTGATTGCCCCGAGGTTGAAGCGCACACGCGCCGGCAGGTCGGCGCCTTGGCGACCCGGGCAGCGTCTGCGGTTGGACTTGAAGTCTTTGGCGGAGATTGTATCCTCTCAGCGGAGGGAACTCTCGTGCTGATCGACTTAAACGATTGGCCAAGCTTTGCTCGCTGCCGCCATGCGGCGGCGCAGGCGATTGCTGACCACCTGCTGGGCCGGATACAACAAGCGCTGTGAGTGGCAAGCTTCCGGTTGTAAGAACGAGTGTTCCTGGTCCGCGCTCGCAACAGTTAGTGAAGACTGAGCAGGCGTTTTTGGCGCCAGGCATTCAGCGCATCTCTCTGCTCTCTGGCGTGGTCTTTGACCACGGCGAGGGCGCAACTCTGACGGACGTTGACGGCAACACCTTTATCGACTTTTTTGCCGGGGTAACTGTGGCGAGCCTGGGGCACAGCCATCCCCGCTACGTTGCCGCCCTTGAAGAACAGTTACGCCGGGTGACTGTCGGGAGTTTCACCTCGGAGGCGCGCGTACGGCTTGTGCAAAAAATTGCGGCGCTGACGCCTGGCAACCTCAACCGGATTCAATTGTTCAGCGGCGGCGCCGAGGCGGTGGAGGCGGCGCTGCGGCTGGCGAAAGCATACACGAAAAAATATGAGGTTGTCGGCTTTTGGGGCGGATTTCATGGCAAGACGGGTGGGGTGCTCGGCCTCGTTGGCGACAATTTTAAGCAGGGCTGGGGGCCCTTGCCTGGTGGAACTCATCTTGTGCCCTATGCCGATTGCTATCGTTGTCCGCTCAACCTGCGCTACCCAGGATGCGGGCTCGCCTGCGCCGATTTCATTCGCACGAGCCTGAAGCACACGAGCGGCGGCGCCATCGCGGCGTTTCTCATCGAGCCGGTGCAGGGCACGGCGGGGAATATCGTTCCTCCGCCTGAGTTTCTTCCCGTAATGAAAGAGGTCGCCCGGGAGCATGACGCCCTGTTCATTGTTGACGAGATGATCACCGGCTTTGGCCGCACGGGAAACCTGTTTGGCTGTGCGCTAAGCGGCGTGACGCCAGACATCATGACTGTTGGTAAAGGGATGGGTAATGGATTTCCCGTTACTGGGGTCATCTCCAGTGATGAGATAATGGCGGCGAAGCCATTTTCTCAGCCCAGTGCATCCTCGTCGAGTTATGGGGGAAACCCGCTGGCGGCCGCTGCTGCGTTGAGTACGATAGAGACGATCGAAGACGAGGGAGTAGTAGACAACGCCCGGCGGGTTGGCGCCTTCATGCTTGAGCGGTTGCGCGCCATGCAAGAGAAGTACGAGTTTCTCGGCGATGTGCGTGGGGCAGGGTTGTTGATCGGCCTCGATCTGGTGAAGGATCGTCAGTCCAAAATCGGGCTGCGTCGCGAAGTGACGGAGCTGATTTTTCAAGAGGCATTGAAGCGCGGACTACTCATGATGGGCTACATGCCGCGTGTGCGGCTCAATCCGCCGCTGACGATTTCTTTGGAGCTGGCGGAGACGGGCCTCGCCATTCTTGACGAGGTCTTTGACTTCGTGGCTGATAAGGTGGATTACCAGGCGTGAGCTATCGAGGAGCGATCATTGGCTTTGGCAATGTTGCGGTCCATGGCCATCTTTCAGCCTGGCTGCAGGACACGCGTTTCGAGCTCATAGCTGTTGTCGACCCGTTGCCTGAGCGGTTACAGCTGGCGCGCACCCTCCTGCCGGACGCGGCGTGTTATGGTAGCATCGAAGCCTGCCTGGCGCGTGAGCAGATTGACTTCGTTGATATTTGTACGCCTCCGATGCTGCACGACACCGTCTTGCTGCGCGCGTGTGAACAGAGTGTGCACATTTTATGTGAGAAGCCGCTGACGCTCTCTGCCGCACTCATGCGACAACTGCAACGGTACGCCGTTGAACGCGACCGTGCTGTTTTTACCGTGCACAATTGGCAATACGCGCCGCTTTTGCAAACTCTACGGGCAACCATCGCAGCTGAGACGATTGGCGCGCCTGAGTGTTTGGCGTGGAAGGTCCTGCGCGCCCACCCAGCCGGCGCATCGCATGGCTCGGGGTCATGGCGAACAGATCGGCGCATAGCCGGCGGCGGCATTCTGGTAGATCATGGGTGGCATCTGTTTTATCTCGCGCCTTTTCTTTTGCAAAAAGCGCCAACTGCAATCGCCGCGCGGCTCGAACCTCCAGGCTGCGGCGCCGTTGATATTGAAGAGACAGCGGCGGGAACCATAAGCTGCGGGAGTGCAAGCGTCCAATTTTACCTCACCTGGAGAGCCGACCGCCGGGCCAATGAGGGATACGTACGCGGAACGAAAGGAACGATTTATTTCGACGCCGTCTCCTTACTCCTTGAGCGCCCTGACGAGCCCGGATGCGCGCAACGATTTCCCGAGTCGATAATCGCCTCCTCTTATCACCCTGAATGGTTCGCGCCGCTGCTCGATGATTTTTACCAGGCCCTGGAAGAGCCATCTTCTGGTGAAGCAAATCTTCGCGCCGCCGCGACGTGTCTGGCGCTTTTACAGCAAGGATATGCGTCGCATCGGCAGGGAGGCGTGCGTCTTCCCTTGTGATCAACTATGAAGGCCATTTTACTGGTGCACGATCAAGCGGCGTTGATGGTTGTCGCGGGACTGCCGCTGCTCGCTCGCGCACTCTGCGCCGGCCACAGGGGTGGCGTGACCGAGTGGCTGATCATCTCGCAGATTGAGATTTTCCCAATCCAGCAGCTCTTGACATCGGAGCCGCGGTTACAAAGGATATCCTATGCCCTCATCGATCAGATTGAAGCAAGCGAAAAGCTGCTGAGCAACTGGATCGGAGACGCCGAAGCCCTTCTGCTGTCGTGTACGGCCGTTTTCACCTCGGCATTCATCCGTCAGGCGCTGACCTCTCCACTCCCAGCGCCAACGCCGGTAACGTTCTTGACTGGCTCCGGC
This sequence comes from Candidatus Methylomirabilota bacterium, assembly GCA_035575235.1. Classification (GTDB taxonomy): domain Bacteria; phylum Desulfobacterota; class Binatia; order Bin18; family Bin18; genus SYOC01. The sequence goes on along the minus strand of DATLYA010000316.1, from coordinate 48,117 downwards.
CAGGAGACGGACGTCTATCGCGGGGCAGCACCATGCTTGTGGACGCTATTGCGGACGAAACTCCGAACACCTCCTACACCGTTCCCTGTTCCCTGTTCCCTGTCCCCTGTAACCATTCATAAGGGGTTATGGGCGCCGCTCACGCTTGGACAGCAAGAGGTCGAGCGGCGTTTGTTCGCGAGCTTGGGGCGCGACACGGACGGCTTTCTGGCGCGGGCGCTCGATCGCAAAGTCTCGCGCGCCGTCACTCGCCGACTTGCTCATACACGCATCACGCCGAACCAGATTACCGCGTTCTCGTTTGCCCTTGGGCTGTTGAGTGTCTGGCTGCTCATACAGCCGCACTATTGGCCACGCGTGTGCGGGGCGGTGGTATTACTGGTCTCCACAACAATTGACGGTTGTGACGGGGAGCTGGCCCGCCTCAAGTTTTTAGAGTCCGACTTCGGCGCGAAATTTGATCTGATCGCCGACAATATTGTCCACCTGCTGTTGTTTCCCGGCATTGCAGTGAGCCTGTATCGTGAGACCCAATTGCCGCTGTATATAACCTTGGCGTTCGTTACCTTGCTGGGAGTGCTCTGTGCAATGGCTGTCGCGTATGTCGCGATTTTCCGTTCCTCTGCAGGCCTGACGGAAAAAGACGGAAAGAGAACGCCACTGATGGAACTGTACGAGCGCATCACCGGAAGAGATTTCGCCTATATGCTGTTCCTGCTCGCGCTCTTTGACCGACTCTCATGGTTCCTGTGGGCAACGGCGATCGGAACATATGTCTTTGCTGGAGGATTATTATGGGTATTCCTTCAGAGAGCTCAACGCCGTCGGGAGGGAAGCTGCCGTGACTGAACCTGGGCTGTTGTACGAAAAAGGAAGGGCCACGGGCGTTTAGCGAAAAGCGGAAACCCCGGTATACTGGCCGTTCATAGCTACATCATCGCCGCGCCGAACTGCATAGCGAGCGCCATATCGCCGGTCACCTTAATAATGCCGCTCATGAACGCCACTTGCGGGTTCAATTCTCCGCGCGCAAGCCTCTGTGCGTCTTCCGCTTTGATGGAGAGGACAGTCTGTGCTACAGCAGGGCGCTCGCCATCGCCGAAATAAATCCAAAAACTGTGCTCGCCGCCATCCGGGAGATGAGTAAAGGTAAATTGCAACAGGCCTTTGAGCATCTTCAAGCGCTCCAGGCGTGATCTGGTCAGCTCGCCTTGAGTACTCCGCGCGCCAGGGCCAAACAGTCCCGCGTCAGAGGTCATCGACACCGCCCAATCGAAATAGCCACGCGGCTGATACACGGTCATGACTGGCGGAAACGCTGGTTCCATCGTGACTGTCATTTCACCTTTGTTGATGTTCAAATACCACGCGCCGCCGCCGTCGCCTTCTACGACAATACGCACTGTTCCTTGGGCAGTGAGGCGCTCCTGCACCTGCTGTTCCAGCGTCATGATCTGCCGTCGCAGGTCCTCAATGCGGCGGCTAAACTGCGGAGCGACTTTTTCTTTGAAGAAGGTTTCGGGGGAGAGGGATTGCTGAGTCGAAACAGTATCCTTCGGCATGATCATCTCCTGCAAAAACGTATGACGTAAGTTTATGACATGAGCCGAAAGACGAGTAAAGCGAATACGCAGTACGCATCACGCAACACGTTTCACGCCTCACCCGTCTGTAACGCTTCGCGCATAACGGCAACGGCGTGGGCGATTTCCTCAGAGGAAATAATCAGGGGCGGGGCCAGACGCACGACGGTATCTTGATGTAACGTCCAACCCAATATGACGCCTCTGGCAAAACAGCGTCGGACAAAACTTTTTGTTGCCTCCGGCGAGGCGAAGTCCATCCCGATCAATAGGCCGCGGCCGCGCACTCCGGTGAGACCGCCCGTGCCGATGAGTCCACGCAAGCGCCGCAGAAACTCTTCGCCGCCGGCTTGCGCCTGTTGGGCCAATCGGTCGCGCAGGATAACCTCCAGAGAAGCAAGCCCCGCCGCACAGCACACCGGATGCCCACCAAAGGTAGTCACATGCGCCAGCGGCGGGTCGTGAGCAAGAGTCGCCATAATATCCGGCGTGCTGATAAACGCGCCAAGCGGCATGCCGCCGCCCAGGGCCTTGGCGAGCACGAGAATGTCCGGGGTGATGCTCCAGTGTGCGCCGGCAAAGAGCCGCCCGGTTCTGCCGAGGCCGGTGATGACTTCGTCAAAAATCAGCAGCGCGCCAACTTCTTTACAACGTTCTTGTAGGCTTGCCAGATAGCCGCTGTTAGGGATGCGGACGCCGCCTTCTCCTTGAATCGGTTCGATGAGCACAGCCGCGACCGTGGCGTCTATAGCAGCTATCGCATCGAAATCGCCAAACGGCAAGAAGGAGACCAAGGGAAGCAACGGTTCAAACGGGGCCCGATACAACGGATTCCCGCCTACCGATAACGCGCCAAACGTATCACCGTGAAAGCTGCCGTGGAAACTGACAAAACGCGACCGGCCAGTATATTTGCGCGCTGTCTTTAACGCGCCTTCGATCGCTTCCGCGCCACTGTTAGTGAAATACGTCATCGACAACGGATGAGGAACAATTTCGGCAAGTTTTGCGGCTAAACGCACCTGTGGTTCTTGAATGTATTCGCCGTACACCATCGTATGAAGGTAACGGTCCGCCTGGTCTTTGATGGCTTGTACGACCTCTGGATGCGCATGGCCAAGACTCGCCACGCCGATACCCGACAGCAGGTCGAGGTATTCCTGACCTCTTTTGTCTACAATGATGCACCCGTGCGCTCGCTCGACTTCGATGCCAATCGGCTCGGGCGAGGTCTGCGCAACGAAGCGGAAAAAATCATCCCGAAGGGCGCTCATACGTATAGCAACATACGTGAGCGCTCTAGGGTCGGCAAGAAGAACGAACCGGAGAATCGGCGCAACGGAGAAACGGTGAGGGAAAAGGGACCTCTCGCCGCTTCTCCCCGTCTCCGGTTCTCCGATTCCTTTTTTTTCATGTTGGCTACTGGCTGCCGGCTACTCTTTCCTTTCTATTTCCGTCCACCGCACCAAATCCGCAAGGCGCGGCCTCCCGCCATGCCGCCAGCTCAGAGGAGGCGGTTGCATGGCGCCAATCGGACATATCCGGCTGACTCCGGCTTGTCCGAGCAGCTCCACGGCTTGGGCAAACTGTTCCGCAGCGATGGCAACCCCAGCAGCTTCGAGAAAAGGACGCATAGGAGTCAACAGTTCGGCCAGTTGCGTAAAAGAGTAAAAGGGTTTGACGCGCACAGTACGATACAACGGTGAAGGCGCAAACGTTGGCTCAGCTTCATAGAGAACGGTCCATTCAGTGCCGTGCGGACTCGCATAGAGCATCACGTCTTTTCCTGCTAATGCTTGCCACTCAGCCTGGTCTCGTAAGCGTCGAATCGCCATACTTGCTGCTGGTGGAATTGCACCGCGCGGCAGCTGCTGTTGCCAGTAAGCAAGCCCTTGCGCGAGCAGCGCTGCGAACTCTGGAGGAGTCGCCGCGCCTCCGTCTTGCACATAAATAAGTTGCGGCGAGAGACACCCCTGTTGATCAAACAATGTGACATCATAAGCAGCGCGCTGTGCGAGCGTCGGCGCGTTGGGCAACGAATTCTTGTCAATTACGGCAAAGCTGATCTTATGACCATAGCCAAGAAACCTCCCACGCGTGCGCCGACGAATGGCCGCAAGGCTTTCGTCTGATCCCGAGGCCAGCACGATATCGGCGCGGGAAAAGGCGACCTCTTCTAAGGCGGTATTTCCTCCCGACCAACTGACGATGGCAAGGCATTGGCCAAGCTCCGGATCAACCTCATTGAGCACGCGAGCAAACTGTAGCGGAAGAAACGGCGCCGCAGACGCCGTCTTCACCAGCGTGGCCGATTTCACCAGCAGTGCGAAGATGACGCCGTCGAGCCCGGCGCCAGGAATGTTGCCAGCCAGCACTTGGGTAATCAGCGGAAAGCCGCAGGCGCGGCGCTCGCCTCGCCATGTCGGCTCGAATCTGTCGAGTGTGCTTGCTGCTCCCAGTTCATTATCAAGCAGCTCCATCAGCTTTGCGCTGCGGTACTCCTGAAAAATCAGCGGTAGGGTGTGGCGAATCATCTCCGGTGAGAGCCCGGTTTCCTCTGGAAGTCTTGCGACGGCCTCTTGATACGCGGCAGAGGCAGAATCAAGGAAGCGAGCAACAACGCGGTCAATACGCGTCGCAATGTTCTTGACTGAGCGCGTGAGTAGCGTCCGCTCGCGGGCGACCAGCAGTCGATCCACTATGTCATTGAGGTGAGCAACCGAGAGCAGAGACACAAGCAAAAAATAGAAGAGCGGGCGTGATACGTAAAGTCGGGGAGGGGAAACGTAGCTGTGAAAGTCTGGACCGGTGTGCCGGACAGCGTTAGGACCCAGCTTCGCGCTTTCAGCAAGACCTCTAATGAACTTTGCCGATCAAAGTCGGCGCTCATACTCCAGCAGAACAAGCGCTCTGCACTGGAGGGACACAGCGCGCCGTGCCCCTCTAAACTATCCCCGCGACACTGTAAGAGGCGCTATTGGCCCGATGGATCGGTTATCCGATCCACCGGCACGTCGCCCAATTGAGAGTCCTTGACCCTGAGAAATTTATCTAACTGGTAGAGCCTCCGCCAAAGCCTTAAAAAGCGGTTCTTGTGCTTCGATCTCTTACGTTGATCTTCTGTCATATTTATCCTGAGCGGGATAATCCGCGACTATTGCGCTGCTAAAAATTCATCCAGCGCAAGCGCGCAGCCGCGCGGCTCAGCGCCAAGCACACGGCCTGTGATCTCAAAACCGTCGCCTACCGCGTAGCCTATGTCTTCCGTTTGAATCGCCAGAACTGAGCCGGCGTTCGCTAAGTCGAAGTGGCGCAGGATGCCTGTTTGCCCAGGAGGAACTTCTTGCAGCGTTTCCGGATCAACCACGACCGTGCGGGTCCACGCCGGACCAATCTTGTAGCGCGGCTCGTTGCTGCGGCGGGAGCGGTTGTACAGCACGTTGTCGTAAAACTGTGAGGCCATTTCCGTCATGCCGTATTCGTTGACGCAGTAGTAGCCGGCGATTTTAAGATATTTCCAGCAGGACTGCAGAAAGCCCTTGCGGGAGATCACACGGCCTGCACCTTTGTTGCCGCCAGTGTCCATAATGCGGCTGCCGCCGGGGAGAGAGAAGCTCCGTCCTTTTGCCTCGCACTGATCGAAGAACGCTACTAATGCGGAAGTAATCGCGAGAATACAGACCGGGACGCCCTCGCGTTGCGCCTGATAAACGGCCTCGGTAAACGCGTCGAGATGAATGCCGTGCGGGTCTATGAAATAGGCGCTTCCCGTCTCGCCGTAGGCTTGCATGACCCATGTGGCCATTTGCGTCAAGGACGAATCGGGGCGCGCTTCCGGCGAAGGAATCAACGCAAGCATCGGCGAGCGGCGGTGATCCGGCAGCACGCACGCGGCGAAATGCGCGAGCGCCGACTCACGGTACAGTTGTAAATCCGGCACAAGATGCCGTCCGCGTTTCTCTTGCCCGCGCGTTGTCCCGCTGGTGCGAAAAATCTTTTCCGGCGGCCCACAGGTGAGATCCAGCTCTTTGAAGGCGACGGTAGGCACGGCGGGAATGTCTTGCCAACGTGACACGGTCTCCGGTGTCTGCCGGCGGGCAAGACAGAACCGCTGGTAGGGCAAATTATGTTCAAACTGGTAGGCAAATACTTGCAACGCCAGGGCATTAAAGTCCTGGCCTGCGGGGTTGCGAATGAAATCGAGTATCGGAGTATTCATCTAAAACGTATACTAATGGAGCATCCTGGCGATCGGCAACTTGCCCCGCGTCTCGGTAATGTTGTCATTCTGAGCTGGAGCGCAGCGACGGCGAAGAATCTCCCAAAGCAGGGTCGTGTCAGGAGATTCTTCGGCTGGAGTTTATCCTGAGCAGAGCCGAAGGAGTCTCAGAATGACAGACCTGCAGCAAGTGGACAGTAGAGAAAAATAACTGAAACCGAGCCGCCCCCTGTTTCTTTCTCTGTCTCCAATCTCTATTGCTGTCTTTTTCCGGGGTTGGTCCTATGGAAGAAATACGGTAGAGTTCTCGCTAATGAACTTTAATGAACTTTGACGATCAAAATCGGCGCTCACACTCTAGCAGCACAAGCGCTCTGCGCCGTAGGGGTGCGCCACGCCCCTACGAGGGTTGCGTACAGTACCGAAGTTGGTTGTCAAAATTCATCAGCAGTATTCTCCTGTGTTGGAGGCTGATTCATGTCGGATATTCAAGCACTATACGATCAAGCATATGATTTGCTCTGTGACGGGCGGACGGAGGAAGCAATTGCGGCGTATAAGGCGATTCTAGAAGCTGAGCCTAATTACGTTGAAGCTGTGCACGACCTCGCTCATGCCTATGCTGATGCTGGCCGGCTTGATGAGGCGATCGCTACTGCGCAGCGGCTGACCGAACTGACGCCGGAAGACCCGATGAGTTTTACTGTCCTCTCTCGCTTTTACCAGCAGAACAATATGGTGCCTGAAGCCGAGGCCGCCGCCGCTAAAGCCCGCATGCTCGACTGGAAGCGGCAGTTGCTGGAGAAAAAACAGGCGAAAGCGTAAGCAGTGAAGAGTGGAATGAAAAGTGGCAAGTGAAGAGGCCGGGGTTTTTAAGTTTTCATCCATAACTTTTCACTGGTCACTTTCCCACTTGCCGCTCATGCCTTGCTACTTGCCACTTTGAAAGGACTACCCATGCCTCACATTACCGCCAACGGCGTTACCCTGTACTACGAAGAACACGGCGCCGGCGAGCCTTTGATTCTTATTATGGGATTTACGGTCAGCGCCGTTGGCTGGCACTGGAACGTGCCGGCTTTTGCGCGCGATTTCCGCACGATCGTGTTCGATAATCGAGGAGTGGGGCGAAGCGATAAACCTGATGCGCCATACTCAATGCAAATGTTTGCTGATGATACCGCCGGCGTGCTTGATAGCCTTGGCATCGAGCAGGCGCATGTGTTTGGTATTTCTATGGGCGGTATGATCGCGCAAGAGTTTGCTCTACGTTACCCACAACGGGTAAAGACGCTTATTCTTGGGTGCACGCACTGTGGCGGACAATACGCTGTCCTGTCAAAAGATCCGGATGTGGCGAAGATACTGGCGGATATTGAATCCGTCGATGTCCAGCAAGCCGCGGTCATTATGACCAAGGTGGCTGTCACGCCGTGGTTTATGCAGAAACATATGGACGTATTGCTTCAGCTGAATCAACTCTCCATGCAGTATCCGACGCCCAAACATGGCATGGTGCGGCAGATGCAGGCAATTCAGAGGCATGATACGTACGATCGCTTACCTCGGCTCACGATGCCGACTTTAGTGGTGACTGGCAAGGAGGACGGCTTAGTGCCGCCGGAAAATTCGCTGACGCTCGCTCAGCGTATTCCCAACGCAGACTTACTCATCCTGTCCAATGCCAGTCATGTGTTCAATATCGAACTGCCCGAAACTACGGCCGAAGTTGTAAAGGGATTTATCCGGCGCCGGCGGGAGTGGATATAAGAAGAACGTCGAGCGGTTAGCCAGACACGGTCAATAACGAACGAGTGAGGGATCGTCGCTCTTTCTGCATGGATGTTTTTGTCGGAAGCTGAAGGCTGAACGTTCGTAGCTTAGTGGCTGCCTTTGAGTTGCTTAAGTTCGGCCTCAAGCTTTTGCTTCTCGCCCTGGCAGATGTTTAACGCATCGGCGGTAGCTTGCTCACGACCAATGAGGCCCTTAAGGCGTTGATTTTCATCCGCTACTTTGCGTTTTTCGGTTTCTAAGCTGTCAACTCGACTCTTGAGACTGTTCACCTCGCCAGGGATCACGCTCGTGAGGTAGTTCGAGGTCAGTCCGAGCCGTTCCAATGCCAGGCCTGTGAAGATCAGGGAGAGCCATAAGACGCCAACCCCGACGTAGTGCCAGACTGCTTTACTAATCTCTTCACCTTCGGTGACTTTCGTTGTTTCCGCCATGCGGTTCCTCCTAGAGAAAATTTGCGCTACCCTACCAGAAATGCCGCAGCAAAAAAAGTTGGGGTTCTTTCTTAGTCAAGCCGGAGTCCGAGCTGAGTAAGATAATCGCGTAAGGCGTCCCGCGTGCTCATAAACGCCAGTTCTTCCCAAGGGATTTCCTCTGGGGTAAAGGTGCGAACTTCCAGAGTTTCATCCATGGGCTGTAACTCGCCTCCGATGACGTCGGCCAGGTACACTATGACGATCACCGGGTAGCCTGGATAAGAGTACACGTTGAGCAGTCGCGAAATCTCAACCTTGAGATTCACCTCTTCCCAGGTTTCGCGGATAGCTGCGGCTTCGACTTTCTCTCCCCGATCAAGGAAGCCGCCCGGGAAGACCCATTTGCCGTAACTCGGTTCAATGCCGCGCTTGAGCAGCACGACCTTGCCGTCGATCACTGGGATCGTGCACGCCGCGACTTTCGGGTCATCATAAAAGATAAATGAACAGGCCTGACAGACTCGCCGGTGCGGCTCATGAGGTTTGAACTGCTGCCGTTTCAACTTACCGCCGCACTGCGGACAAAAGCGGAAATCCGGCCCGGCATGATGAGCCTGCTCGGTCTTGTCATGGACAGAGTGAGGCGAGCGTCTATGGTGATGATGGTGATCATGCGCCATAGGGAGTTGTCCTTTCTTTATGTAAGGCGCTTCTCGTAAAACCCGCTGAGCGGGTCTTCTGTGTACGCCCTAAACAGCGGAATGCGCCGAAAGCCCCAGCGTTCATATAACCCGATGGCCTCGGGTTGATAAATCCCGGTCTCTAACCGTAAGCCCATGACTTTCTGGCGCCGGGCATAGGCGGCTAAATGTTGCTGCATGAACTTGCCCAACCCTAACCCGCGAAACTGGGGCCGCACGTACCTGCGCTTGATTGCTCCGTACGCTGCGCCAAACAATTTGACGCTTCCACACCCGGCTGGAATCTCCTCATGACGCATAACAAAAAAGGCGACGGCCTCGCGCAGGAGAGCTGGTCGACGCTCAGTCCGTGGCGGCCTTCTTGGGGATAGAGCGGTTCCGGATACCCATCAAGCTCCCTGATCAGGGTTGTCGCCTCCACAGTATCTGGGCGTTCCGCGACAATAAGAATCGGCATGCCTCATTTCCTGCCATTCGGCGTTGATTTGCTTAATGAAAACGGCTAATAACCCGCCTCAGTCGCTCCGGCCCCAGCGTTGCCTTTCGCTCTCGCTCGGAACTGCACCCCCCGTTTTCTCCTCTTCCTGAGAGAAGGGGACGGCGCGAGCAGAGAGAGGATCAGTGAGGGTGACGTCTAAGGCAAACTCAACTGCGCGGATTACTTCGTGCGCACTTTGACTCCGGCGCGTTCTTCCTGCATCTGAAAGGGCACGGTCGAATCCCGATCGCCCCATCCCTTCGCCATGGCTTCCACGAGGTCCTGTTCTACAAGGTTCGCGACTTTCAACGGCACTTCAAATTCGCGGCCAAGCTCAGAGGCAAGGCCAATGTCTTTGCGCGCGAGACGCAAGGCGAAGCGCACAGTGTCAAAGTCTCCTTTGAAGATCACGTTCGGCACCATGTAGTTCAACATCAGTCCCTGACCGACGGCGCCGTCTGCTATGGCTTTGCGCAGCGCTTCTGGCTCCACCCCAGCCTTTACTCCCAATGTCAGCCCTTCCGCCAGGATGGCTTGCGTGCAGATGCCGATCATATTGTGGACGAGTTTGGCGATAGCGCCACAGCCGATGCCGCCTACATAGGAGACTTTATTGCCAATAGCATCAAGTACAGGTTTGACGCGGTCGTAGACCGCACGGTCGCCGCCGACCATCACTGCCAGCGTTGCTTGTTGCGCGCCGATCGGACCGCCGCTGACCGGCGCGTCCAATACCTGCAGGCCGCGTTGGCGATAGACGTCGTGGATACGGCGGATGAGTGTTGGTGAATTCGTAGACAAGTCGATATAGATCAGCCCTGGCTTCGCGCCTTGCATGAGGCCGCCTTCGCCCAACGCCACTGCCTCTACCTCCTTTGGCCCGGGCAGTGAGGTGAAGACAATCTCGCTGGCGGCGGCGACCGCCATGGGACTGTCCGCCCATTGCGCGCCCTTCTCTAAGTGGGGTTTCGCCGCTTCCCGACGTGTGTCGTAGACTGTCAAGGCGTGTCCGGCAGCGAGAATGTGCGACGCCATGGGACCGCCCATATTTCCCAAACCAATAAAGCCAACTCGCATATACTACCTCCTTTTGAGACTGTTCTTCCTTTACCTTGCCCGCCCTATCCTCTGCAAGAGAACAGGCAAACGATATGCTTGCCTTAACAGCAGGGGACGTTGTGTCATTGAAAGCTATCGGCGGGAAACATGGGTCACCGATCTGGCTTTGGGGATGCATTTGCCTGGGCTTGCTCTGGAGAGAGTGCGCCAAGCGATGCCCATCTTCGCCAGAGACGCCATGCCGCACTTTCAGTGACGTCGTGCGCGGACTACAATGCCGGGATCTTGGAGAGGAGCAAAAGCATGAGGGTGTGGCTGTTTCAAACTGACTCATACCTGCGTGAGTTTACCGCGCGCATCACCGCCGTGCAGGAAAACCGCGTCGCGCTCGACCAGACGGCGTTTTATCCGACTGGCGGAGGGCAGCCCTGCGATCACGGCTTGTTGTCTGCTGGCAGTCAGCAATGGGCTGTGGTGAACGTGCGCAAAGACGGCGAGGAAATATGGCACGAGGTTGAAGGCGAGCCGCCAGCCGTTGGCGCTGTCGTCACCGGGGCGGTTGACTGGAACCGGCGCTACGCTTTGATGCGCACGCATACCGCTTTGCATATGCTGGCCGGCGTGATCTGGCGGGACTACGGCGCGCAAGTCACTGGCGGCAATATGGAGCCGCTGCGCGCCCGCATGGATTTTGAGTTCGAGCGCATGCGCCGGGAATTAGTCGAGGAGATTGAGCAGAAAGTGAACCAGGAGGTGGCTGCCGCCCGACCAATTCACGTGAAAATTCTGCCGCGCGCAGAAGCGTTCGCTATTCCTGATTTGATTCGTACGAAAATTAATCTTCTGCCGGAAGGAATTGAGCAGGTGCGAGTGGTGGATATCGTCGGCTTGGATTTACAAGCCGACGGCGGAACGCATGTGGCGAATACCCGCGAGGTGGGCGGCATTAAGATTGCTGACTACAAAAGCAAGGGGAAGATCAACAAGCGGTTGGAGATTGCGGTCGTTGATGGGTGAACACGAGAAGCAGGAGGCGTGAGGCGGAAGAGACAGGATGGCTGTCATTGCGAGGAGCGTCAGCGACGAAGCAATCTTCATAGAGGGCAAGGGGCATCAGCTCAGCCTTTGGGTCTTCAGCCGCTCTATCAGCGGGGAGGAAGGTGCGGTTTGTTGCAATTGGTCCACGAGCTGAAGCCGTCGTTCTATATCTTGATCCAGCTCAGCTTTATGATCCCAATAGTAGGCCAGCGCTGAGTGGAGCTGTCCCATCGTCGGGTGGGGATGTTGGAAATGGAGCTCTTTCGGGCTCCAGCCATAGGCGAGATGATCGAGCACGAGTTCAATGACTTTCACTCGCGTCCCCGCGATCAGCGGCACGTGCGCCTCGTCCAACATGATGTGCTCGTAACGTGGCTCGCTCAGCATTGGAGACACCTCCTTTCTCCCTGTTGAGGGTACGTCTAAGTCCGTCGCTACGTAAAGGGTAGCGCAGCGGCTAACGAGGCTGAGGCGACGCCCTCATCCTCTTCAGCCGGTGGCTCCGGAGACGGCAGCCCGAGGAACTGACGGATGAGGTCCCAGCGTTCTCGCAACTGCTCTGCCTCCGGGATCTCGCGCAAGTACAGCTTGCTAAATGGGCCTGGGCGGTAAGCTGTACGAACCGCAGCTATCGGCAATACGTAGTACTCCGGCAGCCGTAGCGTGGCGCGGTTTGTCTTCGTGCCTCGATTCAGCCGGCAGAACACCACAAAGTCACAATCGAGGTTGCGGATGGGAAAGCCACTCGCCCCCGTGCGCCATCGGCTCTTCACTTGGATCTTTGCCGAGAGATTTCGGTCTGGGTTAACTGCCACGAGATCGTACCCAGGCATATTCGTGTAGGTTTTGTAGGCTGGAATCCGTTCGAGCAGCAGATGTCCAGGGACGAGAAACTCAGCCGCTTCAGCTTCCAAGCGCGTATCTAGACGAACCAGACGCCTCTCCAGCTCCACTCTTCATGCACCCGCTTAACATAGATCAAGCGGCGGTCAGTGGCTGGTGGCTTTCCAGAAAAGTACAAGTAGCGCTATGAGTGCTGTCCTGGCGCAGCCAAACATGAACCACTCTAAGCCACTCATAAATCTTCCATTACCCTCCCGCCACCGGCGGGAAGATGCTGACCGTGTCGCCGTCGGCGAGCGGGCGGTCGAACTCACGAGTCTGTTCGCCGTTGACCAGCACCATTTGCGCGAGCTCGATGGGGATCTTGAGCTGATCGATAAGCGTCTGGATGGTGGCGCCGTCCTCTAAGGTTAGCTGCGCTTTACCACCCCACGAGCCCGGCGGAAGGTTTTTACGCAGATTGGCGAAGAGTTTGACTTCGATGTGCATTGGAGACTCATCAGAAGATGTTTTATATAAAAGACTCCCCTCACCCTGTCCCCCTCGCCTTAGGGGAGAGGGAGGCAGACGTAGAGCGGCTGCAGGTGAGAGGAGCATTAAAAGAAAGGCGTTTTACAAATTCTTCCCCAGTCCCGGCGTTGGCGTCGGCTTCAGTTCTGTGTACTTCGCCGGTCGTGAACCGACTAGCAAACTATGTGTTTCTTTGTTCCAGGTCACGGGTTTCAAGCCGTTGACCCGGTAATCACGGTCACGCGCGGGCGCGCCCAGCAGTGTTTGCTTGACAAGGGTATTCGCTATTTCACAGGCGACATAGGCGCGGCGCAAATCTGTCGGATGCGACCGGACATACTTCGCCCATGCGCCGAGCGACGTCTTGGTCTGGATGAATCCCTTCGCCATCCCTACATCATTGAGCATGGTGACATCATCAATCGGACCAACGAACAAGGCCCCGACCATACGATCGCCTTCCCAGACATATTTGCGATAGAGTGGCCGGGTGGGATTGGAGACCACCGTAACCTCTCGTCCATCTTCCCGCCATGCGCCAAAACTGGCGCAGTGCAATTTCACTACGTCAAGGACGTTAATCAGCAAGCTGCCGGGATAATGCGTTTCTCTGCCCGCCATGTTCACGCCAGCAATGCGGCCATGGTCAACCGCCGTGGGTTGAATGGCGTGCACGGCCGGCGCGCCAGTCAGCAAGTCTGGTCCGGCGGCGACATCGCCGGCAGCATAGACGCCAGGAATGTTGGTCTGCATACGATCGTCTACTACTACGCCATCGTTTACGGTTATACCAGAGCCGGCGAGAAAACCAGTGTTCGCCTGAATGCCGGTGGCGAGGATGACAAGATCGGTGGAGAGTGTCGCCCCAGTACTCAGCGAAAGTATGAGTTTTCCGTTTGCGTTCTTCTCGATTGCCGTGACTTGTGCGCCGGTGTGGAGGGCGACGCCGCGCGCGCGCAACCAGCCTTCGACCGCGGTTGCGCCTTGTTTGTCGAGCATGCGCGGCAAGACCTGATCGGCGACTTCGACGACCGATAGTTTCCAGCCAAGTTTTGCCATGGCGTTGAGCACAATGAAACCAATGAACCCCGCGCCTACCAGCACGGCTTCAGGTTGGCCTTTGCCTTTGGCGATAGTCTTACGGGCGTCATCTAAAGTCCAGAACGTATACACTCCGTCAAGATCGACGCCAGGAATGGGCGGCCGTTGCGCCGAGGAGCCGGTGGCGATCAGGAGCGTATCAAACGGCGCGCTTGTCCCGTCACTCAGCGTGAGCGTCCGAGCCTGCGCATTGACTTTTTGCACTCGAACGCTGAGCCTGGCCTCGACTTTTTGCCGGTCGAAATACGTCTGATCGGCGATCAGGACGTGGGGTTCGGGAATTTCTTGCGCAAGATAGTAAGGAAGAACCATACGGGAGTAGGCAGGCTCATCCGAGATCAGGGTAATAGGTGAAGTGTGATCGATCACCCGGATTGCTTCAATCGCTGCCGTCCCCGCCGGTCCACCACCGATAATGACATGTCGTGGCATAACTATGCTCCATTGCTACGAGAGAAAAATTTCTGCGTGGCGCGTGAAACGTGGTGCGTGATGCGTATGACGTGATGCCTAATATAAGAGCGTCCTGCCGCGTCTTCTGATTCACGCACCACGTTCTCCGTTTCATGTCTTACGCCAATCCCAATTCCTGTAACTTCTCCGGCGTAATCCGTCCGTCCGCCGTCCAGCCGCGTAGTCGGTAGTATTCCGGCAGCATCTCGCCGAGGCGGTTGACCTGGCCCTTAGCTGGACCAGACGGAATCGGCTCTTCCAAAATGCGCTTTGGCAGCGTATCTTCTTTCCCAGTCATGCCTGAACGTTCGTTCCACAAACGCTCCAGGTTCCAGATGCGTTCACCAATCTTCAGCAGGTCTTCCATCGTGTAAGCAACGCCTGTCGCCGCCGAGAGCTGCGGCAGGATTTCCTCTAGTCCGACGCCGAATGTTAAGAACTGGCACAGTCCGGTGGCGTCTACGGTGGCGGTTGCATCCTGAAACAGTTTGGTAATTTCGGCCTTGCCTTCCGTCGCGCGCGGGTCCATCTGGCGAGGAAGACCGAGAATTTCCGCCGCAACCGTATAAGCTTTCAGGTGACAGGCGCCGCGGTTTGAGGTGGCGTACCCGAGCCCCATGCCTTGAATCGCGCGGGCCTCGTAGGCGGCGAATTCTTGTCCCCGCACGCCCATGAAGAGCTCCGGTCTGCCGAACTTTTCCGTCATACGCTTTGAACCTTCGGCGAGTTCCGTGCCGAAACCTTCACGATAGGCGACTTTCTCCGCCATGGCGATGAGCGCCTCCCCGCTGCCGAAGTTCAGCGGTATGCCGGTTTGTGTTTGCGAGACGACGCCTTTTTCATAAAGCTCCATAGCCGCCGCCACGGTGGTGCCAAAGCTGATTGCGTCCATGCCGAGCTCGTTGCATAGCCAGTTGGCTTTGATCAACGCATCGAGGTCGCCGACACCACACTCCGCGCCCATGGCCCAGGCCGCTTCGTACTCTGGTCCTTCGCCGGCGATTTTCCAATTATGCGGATGCGTGGTGACCATGTATTTCCCGGCGGCGTCTCCCGGCAGTGTGGCGACGCGGCCACAGGCGATGGTGCAGGCGAAGCATGCTTTATTCGACACCAGGCGGGTCTCGGTCAGCGTCTCGCCGCTGATGTTCTCCGCTTGTTCGAAGACGGTTTGTTGATGATTCCGCGTCGGCAGCGCGCCGTGTTCGTTAATAACGTTGACTAAGACTTCCGTGCCGTAAATCGGCAGGCCCTGCGAGGTGACTGGCGACTCGCGCAGTTTCGTCTTCATCGCCCACTGCGCTTCCATGTAGGCTTTGGGGTCGGCGAGGCGGACCCCGCCCGTGCCGCGTACGGCGATAGCTTTGAGGTTCTTGGAGCCCATGACTGCGCCAACGCCAGAGCGTCCAGCCGCGCGATGCAGGTCATTCATGATACAGGCAAAGCGCACGAGTTTTTCTCCGGCAGGACCGATGCTGGCGATCACAGTGTCCGGCACGCCGAGTTCCGTCTTGAGCTGTTCTTCAGTTTCCCAGACGGTTTTGCCCCACAGATGGGAGGCGTCGCGAATTTCCACCTGATCGTTGTAGATCCACAGATAGCAAGGAGAAGAAGCGCGGCCTTCCAGGATGAGCATGTCA
The DNA here is from genome assembly GCA_035575235.1 of Candidatus Methylomirabilota bacterium. Taxonomy (GTDB): domain Bacteria; phylum Desulfobacterota; class Binatia; order Bin18; family Bin18; genus SYOC01. Next base: position 32,285 of record DATLYA010000316.1, on the reverse strand, counting down.
TAGCCCGCCGCCTTTAGCTCCGGTCCCCAACTGCCTCCTGAGTTCGAAGTGGTGATGGCATTAGTTAACGGTCCTTTGGTCACGACCATGTACCGCGAGCCGCAGGAGGCGTTAGTGCCGGTGAGCGGACCGGTCACCACCAGGAGTTTGTTATCAGGGCTAAAAGGATCAACCTTGGGATCAACTTCCGCTAATAAATAGCGCGCGCCCAGGCCACGACCGCCGATGTAGTCCCGCGCCCATTCTTCATGCAAAGGCTCTTTGGCGGCTGTTCGGGTCGTCAAATTGATGCGCAGTACCGTACCGGTCCAACCGTACATCATAGGTTGCCTCCTTCCTGCATCGTCTGGAACCGTTCATTGACGCGTTGCGCCCACGAGGCGAGCCAGTCTGGCTGTTCCAATTCTCCATACTCGATAGCTTCTGTGGGGCAGGCTTTCACGCAGGCGGGGTCGCCGCCGCACAGGTCACATTTGAAGGCTTTATGCGTGTCAGGATTGTAGAAGACCGTGCCATAGGGACAGGCGATGGTGCACACGGCACAACCGACGCATACGTTACCCATAACGACTTTCGCGCCGGTAATGGGATCAAGAGCGATGGCGTTCACCGGGCACGCAGTCATGCACCAGGCTTCGTCGCACTGGAAGCAGGTGTACGGCGCATAACTTGCCTGTTCATCAAAAATATGGACGCGAATTACCGAACGCGCAGGTTGAAACGCGCCGGTTTGCACAAAGGAACAGGCTAACTCGCATTGCAGACAGCCGGTACATTTATCTGGGATAATCCGCAGTTGTTTCATGCGTCTCACCCTTTCTCTTGAAGTGTTGGGCGGCATGCGACAAGCTACTGCTGCCGTGCGCGGGTGTCAACATTAGTCCTCGCCAGGGGCGCGTAGCAAAATTCTGCCTTTTGGGGAGAAACTTGCCATGGATAGGGGCGAGGTGACCTCGCCCCTACGACTCTTACTTCCTTGACAGCGCCAGAGCCGGTGGTCTATGGGTCAACGAGAGCGGCTTGAGACATCTCGTTTCAGGCGGCAGCGAGTGTAGGAGGGAACTCGTATGACATATGATCTGCTCATTCGCAATGGAACCGTGGTAGATGGAACCGGCGCGCCGCGTTTTCGCGCAGATGTCGCCGTGCACGATGGCCGCATCGTGGAGGTTGGCGCAATTCGGGGGAGCGCGCGGCAAACCATTGACGCCTCAGATTTGATTGTCGCGCCGGGGTTTATTGATCCCCATACTCACTACGATGCGCAGATTGACTGGGACCCATTAGTAACCTGCTCGTCCTGGCATGGCGTCACCAGTGTGGTGATGGGCAATTGTGGCGTAGGGCTCGCTCCCTGCCGTCCGGAGCAACGGGAAGCGCTTGCCTGGGATCTTGTCAACGTCGAGGGCATGTCCTTCAACGTGCTCTCCAAAGGAGTGTTGTGGGAATGGGAGAGTTTCTCGGACTTCATGACAGCAAAACGCAAAGGGCTCGGCATCAATCTCGGTTTTCTCATGCCGCTCTCGCCATTTCGCTCCTATGTCATAGGAGAAGCCGCGCAAGAGCGTGCAGCGACGCCGAGCGAAACCGAGCGCATCGCGGCGCTGATTCGTGACGGCATGAGAGCTGGGGCGTTGGGGTTTTCAACGACGGTTGCAACTCAACATGTCGGGCACCAGGGCCGCCCACTCGCCTGCCGCCTGGCGAGCCGAGAGGAGCTTGGCGCCTATGCGCGCGCTTTAAGGGATCTGGGCTACGGGTCTATTGAAGTGAATATGGGAGGAGCAGGCTCATCGTTTCTGCCGGCGGGATCGACTGAGTTGCTCGACTTTCTGCTCACCGAGAGCCGGCGGCCGGTGACATGGTTGTCAGTACAAACCCGCAGTGATCAACCCACGGCGCATCGCGAGTTGCTGTCAAATATGGATAGCTTGATCAAACGCGGCGGCATTCCGCAAGCAAGTTGTCAGCCGACGGAGATCCAATTCAATTTGCGGAACCCGTTCATCTTTGGTCCGTACGAAGTGTGTCACAAACTGTTCAATCGTTCAGTGGCGGAACAAACGCGCGTCTACGCCGATCCGGCTTTTCGCGCAGCGTTTCGTGACGCCTACACGCGGTCGCCGAAGGCGTTCGGCGGCCAATGGGCGCGGATTGAAGTCTGTAAGGTACAACACCCGGCGCATCGTTCATGGGTAGGAAAGACCATCGGGGCGCTCAGCGCGCAGGAGGGCAAAGATCCGCTTGATACCTTCTTCGATCTGGCGATTGCGGATGAGTTAGGGACGGAATTTACTCTGGCGATGCTGAATTTTGATCCGCCGTTGCTGCAGGAAGTCATTACAGATTCCCGTGTGCTGATTGGCCTGTCTGACGGTGGTGCACATGTCGATATGCTGTGCAACACCGGATATCCCACGTATTTGCTGGGAACCTGGGTGCGCGAGCGGCAAGTGATGAGTCTCGAGCGGGCGGTGCAGCGGCTGACGGCTGAACCGGCGCAGTTCTTTGGTTTGTACGACCGGGGCGTGATTGCGCGAGGCAAAGCCGCTGATCTCGTCATTTTTGATCCGCGCACGGTCGCGGCTGGCGACAAGGAAATGCTTTATGATCTTCCAGGCGGCGAGGGACGGTTTGTGCAGCGAGCGGAAGGCGTCCATTGGGTGATTGTCAATGGGGCAGTGCTGTTTGCCGATGGCGCGCATTCCGGGGCGTTGCCAGGGCAGGTGCTGCGAGCGGGAAGAGCAGCATGACGCCCTGGCGCGCAGGCGGTAGTTGAATTTCATCGTTGTCATCTATAAGGAGAGGCGTTCGACTATATCACTTAAAGGAGGAGACAAAGAATGAAGTGGAAAGTTGGAGATGTGACCATCACCAAAATTACCGAGATCGTGTTTCCGGAATTTTCCGAGGTGATTCCGGCCGCCACGCCGGAGGTCGTGAAGAAAGTCCAATGGCTGTTCCCGCATTTCGTGACCCCTGAGGGCAAGCTCAGCTTGAGTATTCATTCGCTCATCGTGGATACCCCAGGAGCAAAGCTAGTCGTAGATACGTGCATCGGCAACGATCGCAACCGGGACCCCTTATCGGTCATGAGCAATCTCTCGACGTCGTACCTGGAAGACATGATTGCGGCCGGCTATAAGCCCGAAAGCATCGATTACGTCCTGTGCACACATTTGCATCTGGATCATGTGGGATGGAACACACGCCTCGTCAATGGGAAATGGGTTCCTACATTTCCCAAAGCCTCATATCTCATTAACAAGAAAGAGTTAGAACTCTTCGGTGCAATTGATGAGAAAGCCACAGACGAGTTCTTGCAGGTTCAACGTCGCGTCTTCGCCGACTCAGTGAAGCCTGTATTTGATGCGGGTCTGGCGAAATCGGTCGACGGAGAAACGAAAGTATGTGAGGGCGTGCGCCTTGTGCCCACTCCAGGACACACCCCTGGCCATAGTTCCGTTCTGATTGAATCTCGCGGGGAGACAGCATTGATCACCGGCGACTTCATTCACCATCCCATCCAATTCCATGATCCAGGTTTGGTGAGTCCCTTTGACGTGGATAACAACGCCGCTGTCGCTACCCGTCGCCGGGTCTTTGCCCAATATGCGGACACACCCACGTTGATTATTGGGACCCATTTTGCCGGCCCCACGGCTGGAAAACTGGTCCGCGAGGGGGATGCCTATCGGTTAGCAGTTTAATGAGGGAGCGGGAGGTTCCTGCGTTTTTCGTTTGACCAAGAAGACTGACAGTTGCACTTTTCCCCTCGCCCTGTCCCCCTCCCGCAAAGGGCAATACCGTTCGTTAAGGAAGGAATGTCATTGCGAGGAGTCGCAGACGACGCAGCAATCTCAAGAAAAGACAAGGATTGCTTCGCTGCGCTCGCAATGACATGCTCCTTTGACTTTTGAGACACCTTCGAGAGCAGATTTCAGTTAGACGCTCTCACGGTTCGTAAGTAAGGAGCGTGCGATTATAGACTCCTGATATTTTATGGCAGCAGTTCGACCGTGTCTCCCACACTGACCTGTCCGGGCGTGAGCACAGTCGCATACACGCCCACATTCTGGTTCGCCTCGCGCACGATCGTGCGCAGCACGGATGGATCTTTCTCCAACCCTGGCTGTGCGAGCGTGGTCATGACGCAGCGCGGCGTTGGCAGAGAGCACTGAATGGTCAGCGCGCCAATCCGTAGCGTACGATTACACCAATCGTTTTCTACGAGCCCGGAGAATTCCGGCGCTGTGTCAATGACAAAATTGGGCCGGAACCGCTGTGATGCCCACCGTGCCGAAGGATTCTGTTGCGCCAACATTGTCAACGTGGCCGTGGTGAGCAAGTGCAGCGGGAACGCATCAAAGTAGGTGCCGGGCGGTGAAGTAAACTCAAAGATTTCTTTTGGAAAGACAGAAAGATCAGGAATGGGCTCATCCGGGGTACGGCCAAACAGCTCGCGCAATTCGAGCATCAGATCTGGATTATCCGGGACGCCGCGCCGATAATGTTCAGTGTTGCTGGCTGGTTGCTGCGGCCACAGGGTGACGGTTCTCCCAAGCAACGCCGACAGCCGTACGTTGATTTCGGGATGATCGCTGCCGAGCTGCACGCCATCGGGGAGCTGTATGGCGGCGTGCGGAATGCGCGCGTCACTTGGTTCTTCGCGATACGAAGCTGAGCAGAGCAGCAACTGCGGCATTTTCTTTGCGCCGCGAATTTCTTTGGCCTGCTCATCGCGCAGCGCCCAACCGCGATCGCCGTAGACGCCTTTTGCACCTACCATACTCCTTGTCAATTGCTCTCCTGCCATGGATTTGACGGGATAGCGCCAGATTTCTTTGATTACGCCTATAAGGGGCATTGGAGTCCTTTCTATACGGCATAGTCACTGAGACCTCATGAACGATCTCATGCCCCACGTGTTACGTGATACGTGCTGCGTGTTACGTGGCGCATGATACGTGCACCGGCGTGTTCTTCCCCCTTGTCTACTTTTGCTCTGGAAAATTCTCAATCGGCGCCGGCTCCACCGTATCAGCCAAAGAGAAACCGAACACGCGCGAGTAGAAGTACAACTCGGCATCGAGCGCGCGTTTGATGTTTTCGGCTTTGCGGAAGCCGTGCTGCTCGCCGGCAAAGGGGAGATAGGCGACCGGCAAGCCCTTGGCGCGCAACGCCGCCACCATCATTTCCGCCTGATTGGGCGGCACGACTTTATCGTCTAGCCCTTGAAAGAAGATTACTGGACAGGACAACCGCTCGGTGAAATGAATCGGCGAACGCGCGCGATACAGGTCGCGCCGGGCCGGATAGGGTCCTACCAGACTCTCCTCATAGCGCGCCTCGAATTTATGCGTATCGTGCGCCAGCGCCTCAAGATCGCAGATGCCGTAGTGACTTGCGCCTGCCTTGAAGAAGTTGCGAAACGTCAGCGCGCACAGCGTCGTGTATCCCCCGGCGCTGCCGCCCGTGATGGCGAGCCGGTTGCCATCGACCAGGCCTTTTTCAACGAGATAGCGCGCGCCATTGACGCAGTCGTCAACGTCAACAATCCCCCATTGACCTTTGAGCCGGTCGCGATACGCGCGGCCATAGCCGCTGCTGCCGCCATAATTGACGTCCAGCACAGCGATGCCGCGGCTCGTCCAATACTGAATGCCCAAATTGAGCGTAGTCTGCGCTGCTGCGGTTGGTCCGCCGTGGCTCTTCACCAGCAGCGGCGGCCGTTCATCGTCCGGCGCGGTGTAATCCCGGTTGCGCGGCGGGTAGAATAGCGCATGCGCCGTGAGCCCATGTTCCGTGGGAAATTCAATTGCTTGCGGACTGGAGAGATAGCCAGAATCAAGCGTAAACGTCGTTGCCCGGCGCAGGACTGTGTACTGCTGCGTGGCTACATCCAAACGAACAATCGACGCAGGCTCTGTTGGAGAGCCGCCCACAAAAATGATATGCGTCGGCGTCGCGCGCACATCCGAGATCTCCGTGTACGGCGTGGCCACTGGCGTGAGTTGATGAGTCGTAGTGTCGAGCAGCGCCAGACGCCAGGTTCCTTGTGAGGAGTACGCGCACGCCAGGCGGTCTGGCGCGACAAACGCATAGGTCGACATGCCGAACACCCATTGTGGCCGGCCAAATTCAGCTTCCATCGGACACAGTGGCTCCACGTATCCATCGCGCCAGCGATAGAGATTCCACCACCCGGTGCGATCGGAGACAAAATGCAGCACGCCGTCCGGCGACCATGTGGGTTGGAACACGGACTCCGCGCCGCCGTCAGTCACGTGACGCTTTTGGCCAATCTGACCATCAGAAGTGAACTCTCCCACCCACAACTCGGTCTTGTCCCATGGCATGTTGGGGTGGCTCCACGATAACCAGGCAAGGCGTGAGCCGTCCGGACTCAGCCGAGGCGAGGAATAGAAATCGCTACCCGAGACCAGCGTCGTTACCACACCAGTAGTGAGATCAACACCGACCAATGAGTTAATCGGCTCTTTTCCTGGCGCTGTGTGATCCTCACAGACGCCAATGAGGCGATGGCGGCGGCTATCGATGACAGCATCGGCAAATCGCATGGCACCTGCCGCCGTGAGCGGTTGCGGAGCCTCATTCTCCGTTTGACGGTACAACCGCTGATCGGGGAAGTGCGAGAAATACACGACGCCACGGCTGACGACAAAAGAGCCGCCGCCGTATTCGTGGACGCGCGTGCGCGCGTTGAATGGAGACGGAGTCACATCACTCGCGCGACTATCGGGCGTCCAGCACACGACCACGTTGCGTCCGCCTTCGGTTGCTCGTGCTTCGATCCAACACACATGTGCGCCGTCAAGCTGAATTTGACCCAAGCCGACCGTGCCCGCCACGATCAAATCCGACGTAATCGGAGATTTCCACGAACCGTAGGGAGTCATGGTGTTGCTCCTTTTTGTGCGAACATATCCTCACTCAGCGCACGAGGCGAAACTTCGGCAGCGTCACCTCTGGTGTGACATCGTCAAATGTGACCTCTACAGCGGCGCCGCAGCGCAGTTCTTCGTTCTTGCAGCCTACTACCTGGCTGATGATCTGCGGGCCTTCGGCGAGTTCGATCAAAGCGACGTTGTACGGGATATCGTCTTTGAACCCGGGATGCCAGAGTTGATGATAAATACCATAAGAGTTGATGGCGCCTTTCCCGCTTAACTGCACCCATTCTTGCTCGTCGGAAAGACAGTTCGTGCACGCCGGTCCTGGCGGGAGATGAATGTATCCACAGGAACGACATTTTTGCGCGACGAATTCATGACGCCTGGCTGCTTGCCAGTACGGCGCGTTCCACGATTCGATCACCGGCAATGGTTTGTTGTAGTCAGCCATGGCGTTACCTCCGGAGAATCAGCGCGCCCGCGTGTTCACGCAGACCGCCAGTATAAGTACACATGATGCGCTCGACATTTTTGATTTGTCGCGGGCCGCACTCGCCGCGCAGTTGTCGCACCGCATCACAGGTATTTTGCCAGCCGACCATGTACGTTTCCGACAACTGGCCGCCATTGGCGTTCACTGGCAGTTCACCATCAAGCGCGATTCTGCCGCCCTGGATCCACCGTCCGGCTTCGCCTTTGGGGCAGAAGCCGTAGTTTTCCAGGGCGGCGATGACTGCCGGACTGTAGGCGTCCTGCACGTATAGGGCTTGTATATCCTTTACCGTCATATCCGCCATGGGAAACACCATCTGCGCCACGCGCTCTTGTTGAAAACTTTGCATAACGAGATCGGGGGTTTCGTAGGCGCGGAACGCCTCCTGGCGGCCCATGCCGCGAATGTACACCGGCGGTTTGCGCAGATCCTTGGCGCGGTCCGCCGTGGTCAGCACGAACGCATGTCCGCCATCAGTAATATAGCAGTAGTCGAACATGCGCAGCGGTTCGATGATGTAGCGCGCGTTCAGGTAGTCACTAAGCGTGATTGGCGTCTTTTGCGCGGCTTTGGGGTTGAGGATTGCGTTCTGACGCTGCGTGATCGCGATGGTGGCGAGCTGTTCCTCCGTCGTGCCGTACAGATACATGTGGCGACGAAATGCAAAGGCGAATGGCAACGACGGGTTGAAGCCGCCATAGGGCGCGTGTTCTTCCAGGAGCGCGCCGCCAAACCGATTACGATTGGTCTTTTGGTTCGTGCCGTAGACCAGCAAGATATAATTCGCCATGCCCGCGTGCAGCAGCAGCGCGGCATGCTGAATCATATAGCAGCCCGTCGCGCCGGACGCTTCAACTGCGCCGCCCACGCACGGGTTCAGACCTAACATCAAGCCGAGTTTGAGATAATCGCCCTGGCGGCCGTAGCTGGGCTGCGCAAAGAACCCATCAATATCATCTTTTTTGAGGCCACAGTCCTGTAACGCCGCGCGGGCGGCGTCGATGGCGAGTTCATCCCCGGTCTTGTGGGGGATGGCGCCTTGGGGCGTATCGCCCACGCCAACGATGCAGATTTGGTCTCGAAGGTCGCGTAGATCCATGCCTGTCTCCGTGTCCACACCAAAAGCATTGTGAGATGAAGCTCTTCGCCTCAATTGCGCGCTTCACTGCCCCAGGCAATGCCGTTACGGAGCAACGTTTCAAATGATTGTGTTTCCCACGCGCCGCGAAACACCTTCGGCGTGCTTCCTGCTGGATCTACGCTGGCGTCCACGAAGGGTTGCACGTTATTGAGTAAGGAATGGCAATGGCCGAGCGCGACATACGCCACGCCGCCGTTGCCGACCTCACGCACATAGCCGAGCACGCGCGTCTTGCCGTCCGGCTGGAGAGCCGTATCTTTGTCGTAGACAAAACCAAAACCTGGAGGCGAGGGGTCTTGAGGAAGTTCCGTCGTCAGCAGCACGTGCGTCGTCGCCGGGTCTTGTAGTTCAATTAAATAGAGTTCGTCCATGACCTCGAATGATGCAGGCAGACCTCGGGTAAGCGCATGATCACGGTCTGTGACATTCACCTGAAACTTGCGCAGCGGCGGATGGTTGAGAAAGAAACCGCCCAAAGTGGCGTGGTGAACAGATTTGACCATTTTGCGCACGTTGCGTTGCTCTCCTACTGACGCGGCCTTGCCGCCGCTCGTGCCATGCAGCGCCAGCCAGCGTCCGCCAGCTTCGAGCCACTGGCGGATGACTTGGTTCTGTTCCTCGTTCGGATGCGGACCCGCCACATAGGTGATCAAAAGCTGGCTCCCCGGTAGCCACTTGGCAACATCGGTAAAATCATTCGAGACCGTTGTCAGCACGGAAGGGTTTTCTTGGAGCAACTGAAGGAGACGCAATCGAGCATAATCCATATCATGCCCAGCCGCCGAGCCGGGCGGGAAGCCGCCGACGATCAGATGTACGCGGATCACTCGTGATGGGGTCGCCATACCTGCCTCCTTTTGTTTGATGAACCTCTTCTCTATTAATGGGCTCATCCCGAGACACAAACTCTGCTGTGAATTTTTTCTCTAAGAAAAGCATTCTGCTGCTCGCCCCTGTACAAACGCAGCTCACGCTTTGCGCACGATCCAGATCTGCTCGCCGCCATAACGGAATCGTCCGCGCTGAAAATCTCCATACAGCGCCTCAACCTCATACCCGCACAACTCAAGCAGGTAGCGCATTTCATAACGATAGATATAACGGAGCGTCAGCGGACTATAGGTTTTGGCGATCAGGGAGCCCTGATTGTCCAATTCCTCAAAGATAAAATACGCGTCCAGCAGTTGTTGTTCAGGATCGTATTGCCCGGTAAACCAGACGATAACCCGGTGTCCGCTGTCAGGATGAACAAACTCAGAGTCTTTGTGGAGCGCGGCGCCCAGTGGACCAAGCCGAGCGGCGATAAGTTCATGGCTGGGATCAAAGATGTTGAAAATAAGCCGCCCTTCGTCACTCAGATGTTCACGAATACACGCCAGCGCCTGGCGCTGCGCTTTGGAAGTCAGGAGATGGAGAAACGCGCGATAGGGAATAGTGATTAAGTCAAACTGTCGTCCCAAAGAAAAATCGCGCATATCTCCTTCGATGAGCTCAATACGACTTTGCGTGTCTGGACTCAGTTGCGCAAGTTTCCGGCGCAAGATCTCCAGCATCCTCCCAGAACGATCTAACCCGACAACCGGCACGCCAGCCTGCGCGATAGGCAGTAAGATGCGGCCCGTGCCGCAGCCAATCTCTAACACTGGAGAACCGGTTTTCTTTGCCTCTTCGAGATAGAATTGTACATCGCCTTCCAAACCCAGAAAACAATGATCGTAGAAGTCCGCATCGACGCCTGTGTATTCTTTCACCAGCAGCTCCCTTGGTTAGGGTACGGTTTCATCCCCCGGCGCTGCGGCAAACCATTTCGCATAAGTCTCCGCCAGCCAGGGATCGTGTTCCATCAGTCGGGCGCAGTTCCGTATCACTGCATTTGCGACGACAGGAGGAGACTCGTCCTTCAATTGAGCAATAGCGTCAACTACTTGCTGCACGGCTTTAGGCATGCCAGGCTCGCCCGTCAACCATTGCGCGCCTCCCGGGTTATCAGTTTCCGTTAACAACTGCGCAAGAGGCAGCTCACGCGCAAGGGTTTGGATAGGCGCTGAAGAATGGACTTCGACGCCGACGGTGAAATGGTAGCCGCGGGCAACCAACTCGCGAAAAATATCCAGTGGGCCGGAGTACCAATGAATGATCGCGCGCTTGATTTCATAACGGTCTACGAGGCGCAAAATGTCCATTTCGGCGCCTTTAGTGTGCAAATTCACGATTTTATTTTGTTCACGAGCAGCGGCAAGAAAAAACTCGAACACGCGCAACTGTGCTGGAAAGCATGTCGCATCCTTCACCCAATGAAAATCGAGTCCAATCTCGCCTAACAATGGACTCTGTTCGATGAAAGAAGTCAGTTCAGAGAGACGGTCAGCATACGCTAGTGCGTTCCAGGGATGAATCCCGAACGTAGGCAGTACGAGCGCACACTGCGCCCCTATTTCCATAGTGCAGCGATACGAGGGGACATCCATCGCTGTGCTGATCGTACAGATCCGGTGACGGCGTATCTCGGCAAGCGCCGCGTCTATCTGCGCTCCGTAGCGATCAAGATGGGCATGAGCGTCAATAAGCATAAGCTGGTTTCGCCTTTAACTCTTCCGCACCCGACGGCGGCGCTCGGCGGTAATCACTGTTGCAGATACACTCTTTCCCACGACACGCATCTCCGTAATGCGATCCAGACGAAACGTACGCTCGTCCTGACGCAAATGGCAATATGCCCGCAGATAGACGGTATCCCGATTCTGGACGACAGTAAGCGGATCAATCCGCCGGCGGGTGCTCACTTCGGCTCCAGCCGCGGCGTAACAAATTTCCAGGGTCAGACCTTGCGTGATTGCTTCGCTCAGCAAAGGAGGAAGGACAATGCCGGCTTCGGTTCCAGAAGACAACACGTCCGCCGCGGGACATATCACATCAACCGCTGTGGCCATCCTTCGGCGTCCGAGGTCCCTAAGAAAAACTCGCAAAACCTGTCCCGTCACGCGAGCATCGTGCATGGCGCGATGCTGTTGCGGATAGGGAATATCGAGCTGCGCAGCAACCGCGCCAAGGCTGTTGCTGGGAAAACGGTAATACTGGCGGGCAATCGCCAAGGTGTCGATAACCTGCGTCACCGGCAGCGGCGTCCGTAGACGTTGGAACTCCGCTGCGAGGAAGCCGAGATCAAACGGCGCGTTATGCGCCACGAACACATACCCGTCTAAACGCCGGACCACTTCAGCAACCACATCGCGAAACGCAGGCGCTTCGACAACCATCGCATCAGTGATGCCGTTGACCGCCGCCGCGCCGGGAGCAATTGGCCGTCCAGGATTGATCAGTGTTGAGAATGTTTCCAGCTCCTCATTCTCCCGCAGGTGCACGACGGCAATCTCACACACCCTATCTCCAAACGCCGGCGAAAGCCCTGTGGTCTCCACATCCACGACAGCGAAATCGGCGCGCTGCATAGTCTCTCCCTCTCCCTCTTAGGGGCTGCTCACTCCCGACTCCCCTATTGCAGGGGAAATGAGGATGTCATGCTGAGCTGAAGCGAAGAATCTCGCCTCGCAATGGACCTGTCTGGAGATTCTTCAGCCTACGGCCTCAGAATGACAAACTTCTCACAATCCGTGCAATGGCGTACTATCCTCCTTGCCCATCAAACTCACAACTCAATCCTGTTCGCCCTACTTTGCGCCGAACTTCATCCAATGACAAGCGAAAATAGACCGGCCGGTTATGCGCGCAGGCGTGAGGATTTGCCGTTTGCACCCAGGAGGTAAGCAACCGTTCCTGCCCTTCCCTTGTCAATGTTTGTCCAGCCTTCACAGCGCCAAGACAAGCTAATGCCTGAACCATGTCTTCTTTCCCGCCGCGCACCCGCACAAGCAGGCGAGACAAGAGAACGCCGGCTTCTCGTGGATCGACAAAATCTGGAACCGCGCGCACAGCCACCACGTGAGGCCCAAACGGATCAATCACAAATCCACAAGCGGTGAGTTCTTCGGCCAGCGTTGTAAAAAAGACACGTTCTTCCGCCGCTAAGCTCACCACTTGGGGGGCAACAAGCTGACGTGAGTGAACACGTTTTTGTTGGAGGCGTTCGTAGAACACCCGCTCCTCAGCGGCGTGTTGATCCAAAAGATACAAATGCCCCTCAGCGAGCGTCAGCAGAAAGGTGTTCTCTACCTGACCGATTAAAGTAAATCCCCCTGCCGCGGCCGCGGGATACACTGCTTGCGGTTCTGTGACCCGATCGATTTGTAACCAGGGAGGCCGTGAACGGCGCAACAAAGCGCCACGCACGAGTTCATACACGGCGCCATCATCGCGGAAACGCACCTCAGTCTTGGCGGGGTGCATATTGACGTCGACCTGCGAGGGCGGCAATTCTACAAAAACAAACGCCATGCCGCCCTCCCCCTGCAACGTCTCGCGCACCGCGCGATATAAGATGCGATTGCGCACCGGACGGCGATTGACAAAGAAATAATATCGCCGTCGCCATACTTCCTCAGTGGACAACACAAAGCCCCACACACGTCCAGCGATACCAGTGTCCTCAAATTCTTCCAATACCGACGCCGCTTCACGGCCAAAGCAAGCGGCAATGCGCTCCTGCACGGATGAGGCGGGGAATGCATACACCTCACGACCATCAAATGACAAGAAAAAACTTTTCTCCGGGAAAGCCAGCGCAAAACGCGTAAACACGCCAATGATATGGCCGTACTCCGTGCGTAAGCTGCGCAAAAACTGTCTGCGCGCAGGCGTGTTGTAAAACAGGTCCCAGACTTCGATCGTGGTGCCGATCGGTGCGCCCGCCTCTTGTACGGAGACAAGGCGTCCCCCTTCCACACGAACCTCCGTGCCGAAGAGATCTTCCCGGCGGCGCGAGAGCAGCCGCACCCGCGCTACAGAGGCAATGCTCGGCAACGCTTCTCCGCGAAAGCCAAACGTCCGGACGGCGGCAAGATCAGTTTCGCTAGAGATTTTACTGGTAGCAAACCGCTCAAACGCGAGTGGCGCGTCAGTCGCGATTAGTCCCGCGCCGTCATCGGTGACGCGGATCAACCGTCGCCCACCCTCTTGGACCTCTACGCGAATGGTATTCGCCGTCGCGTCCAGTGCGTTCTCGATCAGCTCTTTCACCACACTGGCTGGCCGTTCCACCACCTCACCGGCGGCAATGCGTTGTTGGAGCGTGGGAGAGAGGATGTAAATGGGCATGCTTGAGGGTGATCAAATCCCCCCTCTCCCCCCTTTGTCAAAGGGGGGACGCGCAACGCGCGAGGGGGATTTATGCACAGGTCGCTCCTTGCCCTCCCCTCACAAAGAGCATACGAAGACACTAGAGAAGGAGCATTTATGGCTGATACCCCGACGCTGTCCCTGGATCAACTGAGAGGTGAACTCGCCACGTTCCTGGCTAATCCCTACCCGACCTACAGCGAAATGCGCGCACAGACGCCAACGGTCATGGAATTCGTCCCTGGCGGTATCGTGCCCGGGCTTGATGAGCCTATCAAAGCGTGGGCGCTCATGAAATACGAGGATGTCTACAACGCCTTGCGCGATCATGAGACATTCTCGTCCGCGCGCAATCCGTTCGTAGAGAAAGGCTTCTTCCCTCAGCTCGTGCTCATCATGGATGATCCCCCGCGTCACACCCGCTTCCGCCGGCTGGTGAACAAAGCTTTCACGCTGAAGCGTGTCGAGGCGTTGGAGCCGTGGATCAAGAGTGTCGCCCATGAATTGCTTGATGAAATCGGCCCCGGTGAAACTGACATCGTGCAGTCCTATACGATCCCCTTACCGGTGAAGGTGATTGCCCGTCTGATGGGCATTCCAGGAGACGATTTTACCACGTTCAAGCGCTGGTCGGACACGTTCATCTCCTCGCTCATTTCGATTCCTCTGGAAGAGCGCATGCGCAACACTATGGAAATGGCTGAATATTTCGGCAAGATCGCAGCCGCGCGGCGCACGCAGGGCGCAGAGGATCTCATCACCGCCTTAGTGGAAGCTGAGATTGAGGGCGAGTCATTGCAGGATTGGGAAATCCTCGGCTTTTGTATTCTGTTATTGATTGCCGGAAATGAGACGACGACAAACCTCATGGGCAATATGCTCAACATCCTGATTGACCGCCCGGAATTGTGGCGACGGTTGCGCGCAGATCGAAGCCTCGTCGAACCAGTTATTGAAGAGACCTTGCGCTATGAGAGTCCGGTGCAGCAATTGCTGCGTACGACTACGAGAGAAGTTACGGTCTCCGGTGTCACTATCCCAGCGAATGACCTTGTCGCCGTTTTCTTCGGCGCGGCCAACCGTGACCCGAAAGAATTTCCCGATCCTGACGAATTTCGCCTTGATCGCGATTTGCGCAACCATGTCTCTTTTGGAGTCGGCATTCATTACTGTCTGGGGGCTCCGCTCGCGCGGGCCGAGGCCAGGATTTCTTTGAACGCTTTCCTCGATCGTTTCCCCGTCATCGAACATGGCGCGGCGCCAGCGGTACGGCAGACGCAAAGCCCGGTCGTCTTCGGCTTTGAGCGATTACCGCTTGTCCTGCGTACGGAAGGACACTGACATGCGCCTTGTCATTGACTACAAAAAATGCCTGAAGTCCGGCCAATGCTCGTATTTGCATCCCGAATTGATTAAAGCCGATGCTGATGGCACGCCGCATGTCATTACCGAGCAGATTGGGGAAGACGTACGCGCCGACGCTGAAGACGTGGTGGATCTGTGTCCGAGCGGGGCGATTGCGCTGATGGAAGACTAATTTTGTAGGGTGTGCTGTGCGCACCACAGCGCCAAGACGCAATACCGGCGCGCTTGCGCACCCCCTACTCGCTCTGTTGACAGCTATGGCCTATCCACAGGATAATCGCGCCGATGGACCCCAAAGAATCCACAGCGCGGCCAACGGCCGTCGGCACAGAACGCAAACTGGCCGCTATCTTGAGCGCTGACGTCGCCGGCTACAGTCGCCTGATGGGTGAGGATGAAGTCGGCGCCCTGCGCACCCTCACCGCTTATCGAGTCATTATTGACGCCCTCATCGCCCAGCATCATGGCCGCATCGTGGGCACGGCCGGCGATGGCGTGCTGGCCGAGTTCGCCAGCGTAGTTGACGCCGTGCAGTGTGCGGTCGCTATCCAGAGCAGAGTTAAAACGGAAAATGCGCCGTTGCCGCCTGAACGACAGATGGTCTTTCGCATTGGCATTAACCTGGGCGATGTGCTGCTCGAAGGGGACACCATCTATGGGGACGGCGTCAACATCGCCGCCCGTTTAGAGGGCTTGGCCGACCCTGGTGGGATTTGTCTTGCAGGATCAGTGTACGACCAAATTGAGAACAAGCTGTCATTACAGTATGAAGACCTGGGCGAGCAGACCGTCAAGAACATCAAGAAGCCGGTGCGGACCTACCGGGTGCGCTGGGAAGGCGAAGAAAATCAAAAGGCAAAAATTGAAGACCAAGAAAGTTCAAGGTTCAAGATTCAAGGTTCAACGAAAAGGAGGGTGCGTCTTGCGTCCTGGGCGACAGTGGCAGGACTGGCGTTCTCCGTAGCCATACTTGTCGCCGTTCGCTACCTCCCCTTATTTTTCCCTAACACCCAACACCCAACACCTAACACCCAATTCTCACTCAGCACTCAGCCCTCAGCACTCAGGACTGGAGAGGCGAAGCTGTCGTTGCCGGACAAGCCCTCCATCGTCATTCTACCCTTTGACAACATGAGCAAAGAGCCCGAGCAGGACTACTTCAGTAACGGCATTACCGAAGTGCTGACCAGCGATCTCTCCCGTATTTCCAGCCTCTTTGTCATCGCCCGCAACACGGCGTTTACCTACAAAGGGAAAGCGATCAACGTCCAAGAGGTAGGGCGTGAGTTGGGGGTGCGGTATGTCCTGGAGGGCAGTGTCCAGAAAGCGGGCGAGCAGGTGCGCATTGTGGTCCAGTTGATCGACGCCACGACAGGCGAACATCTATGGTCTGAACGCTTCGACCGCCCCTTCAAGGACATCTTTGCCCTGCAAGACGAGATCGTGCAGAAGATCGTGACGACGCTGAAGCTGCAGCTCACATTGCAAGAGCAAGGGTTCCTCGTGCGCAAACACACCGACAACCTGGAAGCGTATGACTATCACTTGCGCGGGTTGGAGTATTTTTTGCGCACCACGCAGGAAGGAAATGCCCAAGCGCGGCAGATGCTTGAGAGAGCCATTGCGCTGGACCCGCAATATGCAGATGCGTACGTGTTGTTGGGCATCACCTATTTGCTGGAATGGCTCTGGCGCTGGAGCGCTGATCTTCAGAACCTAGAGCGTGCCTTGGCGCTGGCGCAACAGGCCCTGGCGCTGGACGACTCGCTGCCGGGAGCTCATTCGCTCTTGAGCCAAGTCTACGCCCAGCGCCGGCAGTATGACCAAGCCATAGCGGAAGGGGAGCGGGCGATCGCCCTCGATCCCAACAATGCTCTCAGCTCCAACCGACAAGGAGCTGTACTGACCTTCGCGGGTAGGCCGGCCGAAGCCGTGCCGCTGATGGAGCGGGCCATGCGGCTCAACCCCCACTACCCACCCTTCTATATAGGAGACTTGGGCTGGACCTACAGCTTGATCGGGCGGTATACCGAGGCGGTCGCCGCGCTGAAAGAAGCCCTCAGCCGAGGTCCTACTCTTACGGCGTACTACGCTATCCTGGCTACCTGTTACCTGCAGCAGTGGGCCTCTCAACAGGATACGGACTCTCAAACGTTGGAGTACGCATTGGCTGCGGCGCAACGGCCCCTCGCCCTCAATGATTCCTCCCCTCCGAGTCACTTGAGCTTGGGCTCTGTCTATCTGTGGCAAAAGCAATATGAGCAAGCCCTTGCGGAGATGGAGCTGGCCACTACGCTCAACCCCAACGGAGCTGGCGGCTATGCGCTTCTGGCTGAGACCTTAAGCCGGGCAGGCAAGTCGGAAGAAGCTCTTGGGATGGTAGAGCGGGCGTTGCATCTCCAGAATTCTGGCGTGGCAGATCAGCACCTGTCCTCTGTAGGCGTCGCCTATTCCCTGGCCGGGCGGCCTGAGGAGGCGATTGCCCCTGTGAAGCAATATCTCATCCACTACCCCAACATCCTTGGCGCTCATCTGACCCTGTCAGCGGTCTACAGCGAGTTAGGCAAAGACGCAGAGGCTCACGCCGAGGCGGCGGAGGTGCTGCGGCTCAATCCCAAGTTTTCTCTAGAAGTGCACAAAGAGAGAGTTCCCATCAAAGACCCGGCAATGCTAGAGCGGCATGTCGCAGCGCTGCGCAAGGCGGGGTTGAAGTGAAGAGTGAATTGCCGCAGAAGGAAAGAGAGGAAACGCTATGGCAACCTTGACTCTGGAATCCCCACGTAACTACCCCTTGCAGCCGTTAGTGGAAGCCGCCTTAGCCAAGGAACTTAACTCTCTAGAGGCCGCTATTCAACGGACGGAACAACACCTGAACGACTTTGAGCAAAAATACCAGATGAACACTGCAGAGTTTATCGCACGCTACGAGAACGATGAGCTAGCGGAAACTTTAGAGTTTGACGAATGGATTGGGGAGTACCGCCTACTTGTTCGCCTACGTGAGAAGGCGGAAACAGTGCGAGAGATCCATTTTGTCTGTTGAGACCTACTTCCAACAGCTCCGCGACGCCTTCGCAACCTGCCGCGTGCTCCAAGCGTCGAATGTCACGTATGACAAACGTGGGACGCATGAAGGTTTGCTCCGTGGCGATTTGTACTTTATTGATGGATCAGTCCTGCACTTTCGTGAGGTCGTTGACACCGAATTGACCATCGACCGTTTGATGTATGTGTACCAATACATGACGGCAGGGAAGGCGTTAATTTTTCGTTACGACAATACGGGACACCACAAACGCTTGAATTTACCAACCTATCCGCATCACAAACACGAAGGCAGTGAGGACAAGGTTATGGCCTCCCAGGCTCCTGACCTGATTGCTATTCTTCGTGAAGTCGAGAGCCTGGTGTAGCTCCCGTTATAACCTTGCGTTCCCAGGCGGAGACTGAAAATAACGGCATCAACTCGTCGGGTGCACCTGCGCACCATCTGCGCTGTTCCACTCGGCAGGCGATAGTGCTACAAAGGGCGCGGGGAAATTAGCGGCGGACGCGAGGTGTGAGTCCGTTGTTCAGTCAGCGACCTGTGGCCTGCTTCGTTAAAGCGCACCCACGGGCTCAGCCTCAGAACTCATCACTCAGTACATCGTACTGACTTTACCGGCTCATTCGAGCCAAAAGGAGGGGTTCTCATGGCGGATTACGATCTGTTGCTCAAAAACGGCACGAGCGTTGACGGCTTACGCATGCCCGCCTTCAAAGGAAAGGAGGGTGTACGATGACAGCGTATCGCATCATTTCAGCGGACTCCCATTTCGTTGAACCTCCGACGATGTGGGCCGAGCGTATGGACCAGAAATTTCGCAATCGGGCGCCGCACACGGTTCGTGGTCATAATGGGCAAGAAGGCGAGTTCTTTGTTTGTGAAAACATCACTCCCGTGCCGGTTGCCGGGTTCTTCGGCTCAGGCAAGACTGCCGAAGAACTTCCGCAACACCGCAAGAAAGGCTTTGAGGTAGCGCCGAAAAGCGTGTGGGACCCGGCGGAACGGCTGAAAGAGCAAGATGCCGACGGGGTCAGCGCCGAAGCCCTGTACACCTCGATGGGGATGCTGTTGTTCGGCCTCGACGACGCCGAACTCAGGGCCGCCTGTTTTCGCGCCTTTAATGATTGGGCGGCCGAGTATTGCAGCTACAACCCCCAGCGACTCATCGGCCTTGGGGTGATTTCCCTGGAGGATATTCCGGCGGCCGTGGTGGAGTTAGAACGGATCGCCAGGAAAGGCCTGCGCGGGGCCTTGATCTGGGGAGCGCCTCCTGAGGACCGTCCGTACAGCTCGCAGGAGTATGACCCGTTTTGGGCCTCGGCTCAAGACCTGCAGATGCCCTTGAGTCTCCATATCCTGACCGGCCGTGGGGGAGTGCAATTCGATCCCCGCCGGGTGCTGCAACGGTACATGCGCTTGCCGCAAGAAATCCAACTCACTTTTGCTGACTTGATCATCGGCGGCGTGCCCGAACGCTTCCCACGGCTGAAACTGGTCTCTGCGGAAAACGACATCTCCTGGCTTCCGCATTTCATGTATCGGTTGGACCACGCCTATGATCGGTTGCGGCATTTTGAAGGGCTGACGCTGCCGATGTTGCCTAGTGAGTACATCAAGCGCAACGTGGTGGCGACGTTTCAGTTCGAAACCACCAACGTGCCCTTCACCCGCGCGATCTTCGGCGCGGAGAACATCCTCTGGTCGTCGGACTATCCGCATACGGACTCGCCCTGGCCCCGGTCCCGCGAGCTGATTGCTCAGGCGTTCAAAGATATCCCGGCGCACGACGTGGAGAAAATCGTTGGCGGCAACGTCGTGCGCCTGTATGGGCTCAACTGACGTTCTCTCTGTTATTCGACAAAAGGAGGGTGCGCTCCGCGCGCCACAGAGTCGGGACACCATGCCGGTGGCCAGTGCACCCTGCTTGCTTTTCTTTCAGGTGACAGCCACCGCTCCATCTCCAGGATAATCGCGCCGATGGACGCCAAACGCCTCGCCGCCTTTTTCAGCCGCACAACATATGTTACCATTGCCGCCAAGGTGAGGCGGCGATGGTGGTGCGGTCTGTGGATGACATTCTGCTCCAAGAGGCAGGGGTCCCTGCCGATCTTCTGGCAAAAGCGAAAGAGCGCGTGAAGGCTGAGCAATCGCTCGGCGATGTCCTTCATGAACTTGGCGCCTTGAGTCCCTCGACGTGGGCGCGCATCCTGGCAACATATTATGGACTTCCCTATAGCGAAGTTGTCACGCTGGATGCGGATGTCGGCGCTCTGCTGGCTCGGGTCCCATTAGCATTCGCGAGACAGCATCAACTGCTGCCGCTCACCCGGCAGGATGGCGTCGTGACTGTCGCGATTGCCGATCCTCAGAAGATTCACGCCATAGACGACCTTCGCCTTCTGCTTGGCGCTGCTATCGAGCCAGTTGTAGTTCCCAAACCGCGGCTCCAGGATGCACTAGCGCAAGCCTATGATCAGGCAGGCCAATCGACTCAAGAATTGCTTGATACGTTTGATGAAACAACGCTTGACCTCGATAGTGCAGCGTGGCAAGAACCGCGCGACCTGTTGGAAGCCGATGATGAAGCGCCGATCATTCGCCTGGTCAATGCGCTTCTGGCGCAGGCAGTCAAGGAGCGCGCGAGCGACATTCACATCGAACCGTTCGAACAAGAATTACTGATTCGTTTCCGTGTAGACGGCCTGCTCTATGATCACATCACGCCGCCTAAAGCGATTCAGCCGTTGCTTATCTCGCGCATCAAAATTCTGGCGGGACTCAATATTGCGGAAAAGCGCTTGCCTCAGGATGGTCGCATCCGGCTGAGGGTCGCAGGCAAGGACATCGATATTCGCGTGTCGGTCATTCCCACTGCCTTCGGCGAACGGGTGGTGCTGCGGTTGCTCGATCGCTCCGCTGCACTACTTGGTCTGGAGGAGCTTGGGTTAAGCGGGCATAACCTGACGCAGGTTAACCGCTTAATCCGCCAGAGTCATGGCATCATTCTTGTCACCGGTCCTACCGGCTCTGGAAAAACGACCACCTTGTACGCAGCCCTGAGCAAAATCAACACGAGTGACAAGAATATCATCACCATTGAAGATCCAATCGAATACCAGTTGCGCGGCATCGGTCAGATGCAAGTTAATCCAAAGATTGATTTGACCTTTGCTGCCGGGCTGCGCTCTATCTTGCGGCAGGACCCGGACGTTATCATGATTGGCGAGATTCGCGATGGTGAGACCGCCGAGATCGCTATTCAAGCGGCGCTGACTGGACACCTGGTGTTTTCCACCCTGCACACCAACGACTCGTTCGGCGCCGTCTCTCGCCTGTTGGACATGGGCATCGAACCGTTTCTGGTGTCTTCATCACTGCTCGGCGTGATGGCGCAACGGCTGGTGCGGCGCGTGTGTGCCGAGTGCCGTCACGCATACACGCCGACAGCGCAGGAGATAAGCGAAATCGGGCTTACCCCAGACGCGGGTGGCGAGCGTCCCTTTTACCGCCCTGGCCCAGGATGTGAGACGTGCAATCAGAAAGGCTATCGCGGACGCACGGGTATTCACGAACTGTTATTACTGAATGATTCCCTGCGCGCATTAGTGATGCAGAGAGCCGACGCCGCGGCCATCCGGCGAGCGGCGTGCGCAGAGGGTATGCACACCCTCCGTGACGACGGCGCCGGGAAAGTGCTGGCGGGCGTCACCACGGTCGAGGAAGTGCTGCGAGTTACACAGGAGGAACTCCTCTGAGGAGGAAACGGGGAATCGGGGAGGAGGAGCATCGGAGATTTTTAAGAACGAGCCGGAGAAACGGCGACAGAAAAACTCGAGCATTCTCTCTCCGATTTCCCGTTTCCTCTGCCAGAGGTTCCCCGCTTCTCCGTTTCTTTCCATATGCCTGTCTACACTTACAAAGGACTGACCGCACAAGGACGACCCGTTTCAGGCGTGCTCGATGCTGAGAGTCCGGCTAGCGCTCGCCTGTCGTTGCGTCGGTCTGGCGTCTTTCCCACTGCGATCGATGAGGAAATCTCCCGGCGCTCCCAGCCCGCCACAGACGTCGCCACGGCGGCTTCATCTCTATTTGAACGGGTTCCCGTACAAGAGCTGGCGCTCTTCACCCGCCAGCTGGCCACATTGACCGGCGCCGGGCTGCCGCTCATCGAATGCCTGGAAACGCTCGGTGAGCAAGTGGAGCGCACCGCGCTCAAGCGCGCGCTTGCGCATGTTCGCCAACAAGTGCGCGAAGGTCATGCTCTGGCGGACGCCCTGCACGCCCACCCGCGCATTTTCTCCTCGATTTATGTCAACATGGTGCGCTCGGGAGAAGAGAGCGGCGCGCTCGACGCTGTGTTGTCCCGCCTGGCGGATTACACCGAGGGTCAAGCGCGCCTGCGCAGCACCGTCCAGGCGGCTCTGACCTATCCTCTCCTGATGGTGTGTGTCGCCGGCGCCATTTTGCTCTTTCTTCTTGCCTATGTCATTCCCCAAGTCACGCAGATTTTCAGCGAGACTGGGCAAGCGCTGCCCTTGGCCACACAGATCCTGATTAGCCTTTCCTCCTTTCTTGCCGACCAGTGGTGGGAACTGGCTCTGATCGGCGCCAGTGGGATGCTCCTGGTCTCCCGCCTGTTACGCGCTCCTGCGGGACGGCTCTGGTGGGATCGTGTGGCGCTGCGCTTACCATGGTATGGCCGGCTCATTCAGCGCTTGAACATCGCTAGAGTGGCGCGCACCTTGGGAACCTTGCTGGCCAGCGGCGTGCCGATTCTCACAGCGCTCGGGATTGTCACCCAGTTAGTCAGCAATGTCCTCCTCCGCCGCGCCCTGGAAGAGGCGCGGACGAATGTCCAAGAAGGCGAAAGTCTTGCCGCCCCGCTTAAGCGCAGCGGCGTCTTTCCCGGTTTATTTCTGCAAATGATCGCAGTCGGCGAACGCAGCGGCGAGTTGGAGCACATGCTCAACCGAGCAGCGGATGCCTACGATGATGAAGTCGCCGCCACGCTGGCGCGGCTCACGAGCATTCTGGAGCCGCTAACTATCCTGGTCATGGGCGGCGTTGTTCTGTTTATCGTGTTAGCTATCCTCCTGCCAATCTTTCAGCTAAATCAGTTGGTCCATTGAAGACCCGCCAGGCCCTTGCTAAATTAATGACTGGATGAGGAGGTGTTGGGATGCGGATGATTCAAGGGGTTGGCAACTGGTCCTTCCCGTTTTTCTGTTCTCTCTTTTTCTCTCACTTATCGTTGCAACATCAGGACGCAGCCTGTCGCGCGTCTCCACCATCACGGCAGTACGGTTTCACCCTCATCGAAATCATGGTGGTGGTGTTTATTCTCGGGCTGCTTGTGACTCTGGTTGCTCCCAAAATTATTGGGCGTTCGGATGAGGCGAGACGGACGAAAGCGGCGGCTGATCTGCGGGCTATTGAGCAGGCGCTTCACCTCTATAAACTCGATAACAGTACGTACCCGACCACCGACCAAGGCTTGCACGCGCTGGTCGCCAAACCAGCCTCGGGCATTATTCCTGCACACTGGAACCCGGATGGTTATCTAGAAAAAGTTCCTCTTGATCCCTGGGGTCATCCGTATGTGTACATGAGCAACGGAGAGAAATATACGCTCAAATCGCTCGGCGCCGACGGTGAGGAGGGCGGCGAGGGGAAATATGCTGATATCGACAGCCGCGACTTGTAAAAAGGAACCGGGGCATCGGGGCATCGGGGAGTCGGAGAGAAAACGTCCTACTTTCTCCGGTTCGGGCTTGAACGTCTCCGCTGCTCCCGTTCTCCGATTCTCCGGTTCAGCCCGGCCAAATTCACGAACCGCAAGCGCCGGCGCAGGATTCACGCTGTTGGAATTGGCGGTCGTTCTCTTCATCATCGGACTCCTCGTCGCTGCGATGGCGCCGCGCCTGGGTGATGTCAGCGGCGCACGGCTAGAGGCCACGGCAAAACGTCTTGCCGCTGTCGTGCGTTATGTGTCTGGCGAGGCCGCGCTGCGTAATCAACCGTACCGGTTGAATTATGACCTGGACAAACAGAGATACTGGGTCACCAAACTCGTGGTGACGCAAGAGAGTGCAGAGTTTCGCAACGATCTGACGCCGCTCTCTCGCCCCGTCCAATTACCTTCGACCATCACTTTCGCCGACGTGCAAGCGCCGGGGGTCGGACGCATCAGCATGGGGCAGGTGTACACGCATTTCTTGCCCCATGGCTACGCCGATCCTACGATCATTCACCTGCGCGACCAACGCTCCCACACCGTCACCGTGCTCATCCCCCCGCTTACTGGAGAAGCGCGGATTTATGAGGGATATGTTGATGGGTTTTCTTTAGAGGCTAAGGATCAGAGATAATGCAAAGTCAAAAGTCAAAAGTCAAAAGTCAAAAGTCAAAAATACAGATCCTGGAGCAACAGTCTGTTGGTACATGCAGACTGGTTACAGGCTCCTGGCTTCTGACTGCTGGCTCCTCCGGCTTTACTTTGCTCGAAGTGCTGGTCGCCATGGCTATCCTCGCAGTCGCGTTAGTGAGCCTGTTGGGGTTGTATAACCGAAGCCTGACCACGGCAATTCGCGCGCAACGCTTGAGCACCGCTACGCTGCTTGCCCAGGAAATGCTCACGCGCACGCAGCTTGAGGGCGCAGCGGCGGCGCAAGTCACATCAGGTGATTTTTCCGTGTTGCATCCGGGCCAATATCCAGAATTCCGTTGGCGGAGGACAATTCGTCCCACGCCGCTCAGCGATTTATGGGAATTACATGTCGGCGTCTTCTGGGGAGAACGGCCGGATGAGTCATGTGAGCTGACGCTCTTCACGCCGTTGGAGGGGTCATGAGCACTGAGGACCGAGGACCGAGCGCTGAGCGCCGGGCTCCAGGTTGGAGATGTTATTCCGCACTCCGCATGCCGCATGCCGTATTGGCCAGAGGTTTCACCCTCTTGGAGGTCCTGGTCGCAAGCGCGATTCTCAGTCTTGTTTTGGCGGCGTTGTACGGCGTCTTCAGTCAAACGTTAATGAGTAAGCGACTGGTGGAGGAACGTGCGGCGCGCGCACGCGCCGCACGCATTGCCCTGTTGCGCCTTGGTGAGGATCTACAGTCCACTTTACCTATGACAACCGCAAACGCCCGGTTTACGAGCGAAACACGGCTGGCGCGGGAGTTTCCGGACGATACATTGTCGTTCGTGACGTTGACCCGCACCGCCTTGTCGAGCCGCACCCCGGAAGGAGATGTGAGTGAGATCGGCTACGCGCTGGAACCGGCACCGGATGACAGGAACGAAAAACAACTCGTGCGGCGCGTCAGCTTTACCCTCTCGCCGCATCACAACTCCCTGGACGAGAGCGCGCCGCTACTCTCTCGCGTCCGTGGACTGCGGTTTCGCTTCTTTGATGGACGGAATTGGCGGGAGGAATGGCGGCAGGGCGAGGCTCAAGGGCAACTGCCGCAAGCCGTTGAGGCGACCGTGTATGTTGCGGATTCACATGGAGAGGTGCTGCAGTTCTCCACCGTGGTGGATCTCCCGTTGGCGGAGAAGAGACGCAAGAGATCGTGATGAGCCAGGAGTCTACAGCCGAACGCGGCGCGGCGTTAGTGATTGTGCTGCTTGCGATCACCTTGCTCACTGTGCTTGTGGTCGAGTTTGCCTATTCGACTCAGATTGACCAGCATCTCGCTCACAACGCCGCACGCTCCTTGCAGGCGGCCTATCTGGCGCGCTCGGGAGTGAACCTGGCATTGCTTGCCCTAAAGCAAGATGCGCAAGTCTCTAGCATCGACGCGCTCAATGAAGAGTGGGCGCGGGCGCTGCCCCCGCTTCCCGTGGGTGAAGGCGTCGTCACCATCCGGGTGACCGATGAACAAGGAAAGCTGAACTTGAACGCGCTACGCAACAGCAACGGCACGATCAATATGCAGTGGCGACAGACGGCGGAGCGGCTGTTTATGCTGCGCGGGGTGGAGCTCAGTCTTCTTGATCCAGTGCTGGACTGGCTCGACGCGGATGATTTTCCTGAACCGCGCGGCGCGGAAAAAAACTACTACCTGGGGCTCACGCCGGCCTACACAGCT
This sequence comes from Candidatus Methylomirabilota bacterium, assembly GCA_035575235.1. Classification (GTDB taxonomy): domain Bacteria; phylum Desulfobacterota; class Binatia; order Bin18; family Bin18; genus SYOC01. The sequence continues at coordinate 6,007 of DATLYA010000316.1, read as the reverse complement.
CGCAACGGCGCATTTCTCACTCTTGGTGAACTTGGTCGCGTGGCGGGATTGACGCCGGCCATCCGCGCGCGGCTTGACGAAGTCGTGACCGTGCTGCCAGAGAGCGCCAACACGATTAATGAAAATACCGCGCCGCGAGACGTCCTGGCGGCGCTCTTCCCATCGGTTGAAGCGAAACGGCTCGACGCTTTTATGGCGGCTCGCATCGATATGCCCTCGCATGGCCGCAATGACCTGCGCGAACGATTAGGACTCCCGCCGCGAACGCAGGAAGAAGGTGTAAATCTCACGAACCCCCGCAGCGAATTTTTTTCCATCGCCGCGGTCGCGACTATAGGAACAGTGAGCCAACTCCTGCGTGTGACTGTCCACCGTCGGGCAGGAGAGGTGATTCCACTTTCCTGGCAACCCCTTCCTTTCACCGCGCCAGGCGGGAGCGACGTCTACAGCGAGTAGATCATGGCGCGGCGTATTGTTGCTCTTGATATCGGATCGCGGACGCTCAAAGCCGCGGTCATTGAAAGCTCGCTGCGGCGCTGCCGGGTGGCCGGCGTCTTCCAGTACGAGCGCGAGCCTGAGCGTCCTTTAGCGGCGCAGCTCCGGGACTTTCGCGCCATGCACCCGTTGCGGGCGGATACGGTGGTGTCTTGTCTTCCAGGCGATGCGGTCTCTGTCCGGTTTCTTGAGCTGCCCTTCACCAGAACTCGTCAACTGCAACAAACCGCGCCGTTTGAACTCGGCAACCACATCCCCTTCGAACTTGACGCAGTAGTAGTCGATTTCGCTGTCACACGGCGCACGGCTTCAGGAACGAGGGTGCTCGCGATTGCTGTTCCTCGAACAATATTAACTGAACATTTAGAAGACTTAGCCGCAGCTGGCTTTGATCCAACCTACGTCGGCGTCGCTTCGCTCGCTCCCCTCACTCTGCTTCATCTGGCGCAAACCGATCTCCGGGGCGTCACCGCTCTGCTCGACATCGGGGCACAGCGCGCCTCGGTCGCGCTGCTTCACGATGGCGTCTTGTACGGCCTTCGCACGCTGAGTATTGGCCTGGATGATAAGGATGGGCATGCAGTGCTGATACGACAGTTACGCTGGACCCTGTTAGCGTCAAGTGCAACTGAGACAATCGCCCTGGACCGTGTGATCCTCCATGGCGGAGGATCACGCGCATCACTGCTCTGCCAGGAATTGGCGCTAGCGCTGACCGCGCCTATCCTGCCGCTGCAGGAAACGCCGATTCCCATGATTCCACCGTCCTGGCGATCTGCGCAAGGCGGCTATGCGGTCTGTCTTGGACTTGCCCTCCACGAAGCACTCGGCCTGACAACGCCGGCGGTCAACTTACGGCAAGGAGCCTTCACTCATCAGGGGCGGCGGGAAGCGTTCCGTTCGGAGCTTTCCCGACTGGGTTGGCTTACTATGGAAGTCGCCGCCGCCGCCGGACTTGCCTTTGCCATCGACATGCATCGGTTGAACGCCCGCCACGACGCCATCCGGCAGGAAATCCGCCGCGTATTTACCGCGACGCTTCCGGATGTCCATACTATTGTCAGTGAGAAAACACAGCTGCGCGACGCCGTTGACGCGTTGCGCAGCCGCCAGCAGCTGTTGCAGGGTTCTTCCTCAGCGTCGCCGCTTGAACTCTTGCGTCAACTCAGCGCCGCGTTGCCCGAGCAACTCACGCTTGATCTCGACGAATGGACCTTCGACGCCGACGCGATTCGGCTGCGCGGCTCGACGACCTCCTTCGATGCGACGGAAACGATTAAAACGACCGTGGCAAACCTTGGCGTATTCCGCGACGTCCAGCTCAAGGACGTCAAAATGACGGCGGGCGGGAAAAAAGTTGCCTTCAGTTTGCAATTGATCCTTGGAGATCAGAAAACAGAAAGCGGTCAGCACTAGACAGGCAAACATCTCATGATTCCGCCTTCCGCCTTCCGCCTTCCGCAAGTTTTGCTGCGCAAGTTCCATTTTGCACTCAGCGACCGTCTGTCCCTCCCTACGTCCTTCAGGCTGCACACGCTTGCAGCGCTGCTGGCGCGCCTTTCCCCACGCGAACAGCGCTTTGTCGCCGCTGCAGGCGTCGCGCTGAGCGGAACCCTGCTGTATTTTTTGCTTCTGGATCCTTTATGGCAAATGCACGACGACTTGCGCGCGCGGGTTGCAGCCAAGGAGCGGGAATTACAGGAGGTGATAGCGTTACGGCAAGAGTACCTGGAGACGAAAGCGACCGTAGAGCGCGCACAGTCCGCCGCTGGAGTCAACTTCTCTCCTGTTGCTTTTCTGGAAAACCTCGCCAGGTCTACGGTCGGACAAGAAAAAGTGTCCGCCATCACGCCAACCGCAGAGGAGCAGCGGGACGGAGCCGTACTGAACGCCGTCGAACTCAGGCTTAACGGCGTCTCCCTGCGGGAGCTCGTTGAGCTGCTCTACAAAATTGAGACTGCAGGGCCTCTGCTGCATCCACGACAACTGTCAATGAAAAAACGCTATAAGGATCCGTACACCTTCGATGTTCTCCTTACCACATTGGCAATCAGCACTCGCTAGCCTCAGGACGTTGTGGCGTGATCGATTCACGAGCGCCTTAGCGGCGACGCCGGCGGAAAATGGGCGTTTGCGGTTCTCGGCCCGTTCGCGGCGCTTTACCTGGGCGCTGTATGGCGGCGCCTGTTTTCTTGTCTTCCTGGTTTTGACCTTCCCTGCGGACTTGCTCTTGCAGCGCGTCGTCGCCTCAATTGAACGCACGGCCATGCTGCGCGTCACCTATGGCGAGAGTAGATGGACCTGGAACAAAGGATGGATCTTACTCGATGTATCGATTGACAAGCCAGGAATGACGCCGCCGCTACGGCTTTCGCGCTTCACCCTTGCTCCTTCCATTGGAGGATTGCTGCAGGGCCAGCCCTTTCCACTCGCCTTCTCAGCAGTCCTGTATGGCGGTGCGGCGCGGGGTGTGTTGCACTATGACAACAGCGCATACGACTTGCAATTTTCGCTTGAGCAGATTGCCCTGGAGCGCTGGCCGTTTCCTCCTCCATGGGGACAGGGGCGCATGAGCGGCGCGCTCACGGCGGAAGGTTCACTGCATGGGGTAGCGGCGGACATTGCCACCTGGTCTGGCGCTCTGACGGCCTCTCTGGTTGACGGCGCACTCAAAGCGGGCAACGCCATCACCAGCCCCCTGCCGCCGCTGCGCGCCGTCCAGGCTCGGCTTCAGGCCACATGCAAAAATGGACGCATTGAGGTCTCCGAGCTGACGCTTGAAGCCGATGGCGTTACTGCGCGCCTCCAGGGCGCCGTCGTCATCCGGTCGCCAGTGGAGTGGAGCGCCCTCGACTTGCAGCTCACAGCCCGGCAAACCGGCGCGCCGCCGCCAGGACTCGCGGCGTTGGTGTCCCTGCTTCCTGTGGCGCCCGGCGGCGCGGGAGAGCGGAAAGCCGCCCTTACTGGCACGCTGGCGGCGCCGGTGCTCAGATGACGAGAAAAGCGGAGGCAAGACGCTCACCAGCTCAACTACTTGTCATCGTACACTTGCCCGCCGAGTGGACGTCCAGGGAGCCTCGCTTTCCATCAACAGCTTACTCTCTTTCAGCGTAAAGAAGAATGTCGAGCCTTTTCCCGGCGTCGATTCCACCCAGATGCGTCCACCGTGACGCTCTACGATTCTTTTACAGATGGCAAGCCCGATGCCGGTCCCGGGATATTCACTGCGCGTGTGTAATCGTTGAAAGATCACGAAAATGCGCTCAGCGTGTTGCGGATCAATGCCGATGCCGTTGTCCTGCACAGAGAACACCCAATGTGAACTCTCGCGCCTGGCTGAAATACGAATACACGGCGGCTCCGTTCCGCGGTACTTCAGCGCGTTGCCGATCAGATTCTGGAAGAGTTGCCGCAGTTGATGTTCATCCGCCATAACCGTTGGCAACGGATCGGCGGTGACCGTCGCATCGCTTTCGCTAATGGCGTGCTGCAAATCATGCAGCACGCTGTCGAGCACCGCCTGACTATCCGTCGCCGTGAATTTTTGCCCACGGCTGCCGACCCGAGCGTAGGTCAGTAAATCTTGCACCATCGCCTGCATGCGCGTCGTCCCATCAACAATAAACCCAATGAATTCATCCGCGTCGGCGTCGAGTTTGCCGCGGTAGCGATCAGCGAGGAGGCGTGCGAAGCTGGCGACCGTGCGTAACGGCTCCTGCAAATCGTGGGAGGCGACAGAGGCAAATTGTTGTAACTCGTCATTAGACCGTTGTAATTCCACCGTGCGTTGCGCCAAGGCTTCCTCTGCGCGTTCACGCTCGGCCACCTCGCGCCGAAGCTCTTCATTGGCCTGTGATAACGCCGCCGTCCGTTCCGCCACCCGTTGCTCCAGGTCGGTGTGAGCTTGGAGCAACGCACGTTCCGCCGACTTCCGCTTCGTGAGGTCGCGGCCGATCGCGGCTCCGGCAAGCGCCACACACAGGAACGCCAGCACATCGCTCACGATAATCATACGCAACGTGGCCCGTGCACTGCGATCCGCCGCCAATCGCCGCTGTTGCAGTAACTCGACTTCCTCACTCCGCAATGCATCGATAAGCGCATCAATCTTTTCCAGGAGAGCTTTTCCCTGGCCGGACTGGAGCATGTCGATGGCGGCTTGAGGTCCTCTCGCTCGCCGGGCATCAATGATGGCTTGAGCGAAGGCGATGCGCTGCATCATGAGCGGCGCCAGGGTGGCCAGCCGTTGCCGCTGCGGTGGATGATCTGCCGTCAGACGCTGCAATTGCTCCAGCGTGGCCGGCAGCGCATTTTTCGCGACGCGATAGGGCTCCAAAAACGCCTCGTCGCCGGTCAGAAGATAGCCGCGCTCGACTTCCGCGTCTTCTGCTTGAGTTTGCACCTTCTCCAGAGCCCCCAACACCTTCTCGGAGCGCTCAACCCAGTAATTGGTCTCTGTGAATACCCGGATATTGCGATACGCCGCCACACTAAGCGTAATCAGCATAAGCAACGCAAGGCCAAAACCGAGGACGATTTTTTCGCCAAGTGATGACCGTCGCATAAACCGCCTTTCACCCTACCGCATTCGCCGCGCGCTGTCAGCGCTGGAGGGTCACCTTCTCGCTCCTGCCTGCCATCCTGCTGGTGTTAGCCTTCAAGAGGACACTGTGACATAGCGGCGGAGGACGTTGGGTGGCGAAGTACAACGCGGCGCCGCGGGCAGGGCTAGATCCCCCCGATACGACCATCGTGTTGCTCAATGATCTTCTGGCGGAGCGCTTAGTTAATGCCAGGTTGGAGATCTACTTTGCCGCGCGCGCGAGACGCCTTAATCCTTCAGAAGAAGGGATTTCCTTCCATGCGCCTTTTTGTCACAATGACGACTTGGTGTAGGAAAGGCGTACGTCATGCCGCATGTGATCGGCACAGCTGGACATATTGATCATGGGAAAACATCGCTCATTAGAGCGCTCACCGGTCAGGAAACCGATCGGCTAAAAGAGGAGCAGGAGCGCGGCATTTCTATTGACCTGGGCTTCGCGTACTTTGACCTCCCGAATGGCGAGCGCGCCGGCATCGTTGATGTGCCCGGCCACGAGCGGTTCATCCGTAACATGCTGGCTGGCGCCCATGGGATCGATCTCGTGTTGTTCACGGTTGCGGCGGATGATGGCGTCATGCCGCAAAGTGAGGAGCACCTCGACTTTCTGCATCTCCTCGGCCTGCGCAAAGGCATCTTTGTCATCACCAAAACGGATCTCGTCGATCCTGCCCGAGTGGCGGAAGTCCAAGAGGAAATCGAAATTCTCACGCTCGACACCACGCTCGAGGGCTCACCCATTATTCCGGTGTCTTCTGTCACCGGCAGGGGGCTTGACCGGCTTCGCCAAGAAATTGTAGCGCAGTTAAGTTCCTACGAACGTCCTCCTTTGCCTGGATATTTCCGTTTGCCGATTGACCGGGCATTCGTCATGAGAGGCCATGGCGTGGTCGTGACAGGCACAGCCGT